>CAYJVO010000037.1:0-3024 GCA_964373675.1 uncultured Candidatus Saccharibacteria bacterium | reverse complement strand
CCCATCACGCTTAGGAGTTCGCTCTTTTTGCGAGCCATAGATTTCCTTTCCAATACGGCTTGTCTCTTATCCGGTTACAGCCGGACCCAAGACCTGCCTAATTTTTAATGTGCGCTTAGATTGTATATTATATAATACTTTCTGTCAAGTAACAGTCTATTCCAATACAAAAGTGCAACACTAAGCGCTTCTAACGGGAATAATCAAAAGAACCGCCTTATTTAGCAGCTTGCTACCTTTTTGCGTGCTCATGCTAAACTGAATTGAGAACTTTTTGTAAAACTATGATTACGATCTCGACGGCAAAAATATCGGATTCCCACGAAATTCGTGAACTGGAAAACTCGGTTTGGAAAGAAGAGGTTTTTTTACTTCTGTGGACAACTTTTCTTGACCAAACGACTTGATGTACGTTAATATGTACATATGAGTAAAGGCACCACTTTGCCAATTTCTGAAGCGCGAAAGAAGATTTTTAGTATCGCGCAAGACGTGCAAAAACCCAATCAGCATTACACACTGACGGAAAATGGCCGTCCGAAAGCGGTTGTTTTATCTGTGGACGAATATCAGTCTTTAATCGAAACCGTTGATATATTGAATAACCCAGTATTGATGAAGGATATTAAAAAAGCGGAATCCGAGTACGCAAAAGGTCAGTACTCCACTCTTGACGATATTTTAAAAGAAGAAGGGTATGTCCAAATATCAAGTCATCCTCGCGAAATCAGCCGAAAAAAGACTAAAAAGGCTTCCTAGGGCGAAAAAGGTCAGGGTTTTAAAAGCGCTTAAGGATCTGGAAAAAGATCCTTATTTAGGAAAACCGCTTGTTGGAGAGCTTTCGGGACTTTTTAGTTTACGCATATGGCCGTATCGAGTAATCTACCAAATTGAGAAGAAGCGATTGATAGTTATTGTTTTCAATATCGGTCATCGTCAAGGGGTTTATAAAAACTAAAAACGCCCCGAGTATATCGGGGCGTTTTTTTTGATTAAAGACCCAAAGAGTTCACCGCGACTTTGAATCCGTCAAAGTTAGTGCTCAAAACTAAGTAATTGCCGAAAATGCCGTAGTTAAACGCTTCGCCCGGACGGGAACCGATTGCGTAACGGGTTGACGAACCGCTGACATTGCCGTTCTTCCAAGATCCGAGAGTCGCCGGAGAAATATAAAGCTGGTCAGCCGAACTCTCAATATCTGGATACAAATCGCTCTTTACCGCGCTAACTGCCCCGGATTTAATCTTGAAAACATAACCGGGCCACACTCCATTGTTATCGTAGTACATAAAAGCGGTAAAATCTTTTTCCAGCCAGTTGTTCAGCGATGCTTTGCTGACAGTTAAATTCATTGCCTTATCTAAATAATCCGCTGCCTGCACTTGACCGGTCTGGCCGGAAATCTCCAATTCCTTTATTGTGCCGGCTGACAAAGAACTGGCTGCCAACTGGTTTAGCGCCTCGTTAATAGTAGACCGGTTTAAGTCTTTAAAAGTAATTTTTGATCGGGATACGACCGAAACAGAAAAATAGGAGGTGTGCGCCAAAGGCACTGTCAGTGTCGGAGCAGCCACTCGCGTTGGGAAAACCAACGGAAAAACAACAAAATAAGCGAAGGTCCCCAAACCTCCGGCAATGATTAAAACGCCCAATAAAACGATCAGTGTTTTGCCAAACCCTTTTCCTCGCTTAGGTTCCTCAACTCCCTCCATAACCTGTTCAATAGTCTCCGGTTTTTCCATCACTTTTTCCAAATCGCTTTTTATAATTTTAATGCCTTCGGGCTGCGCAAGAGGTAATTCGGAAACAGGCGGCATCACCGGTCTGGGCGGAGGCGGAGCTGACGGCCTAAAGCCCGATGGCTCGGCCGTAGGCTTAAAACCTGATGGTTCGGCTGGGGGGCGAGACGGAACTAACGGAGGCGGCGTCGGCCGCTGCGGCTGGCCGCCGATTGGCTGATTAGTATTTGGATTTAAATTGATGCCATCCATAATCTACCAATTAATTTTAACACGCAACAAAAATAATTGGTTGTGGATAAACTCCTACTACCTCATTGCTTTAATTGAAAGCCCAATTTTGCCATTTTCTACTTTAACAATTTTTGCCCGCACAAAGTCGCCGATCTTCAAAACATCAGTAACCTTTTGAACATATCCTTCTTTGAGTTCGGAGACATGGATCATGCCGTCGCGGTTCGGCCCAAATTCCACGATCGCTCCGAATTCCAAAATCTTCACTACCGTGCCCTCAACAATATCCCCGACTTGGTATTCTTTCACAATCGCTTCCACCTCGCGCTTCGCCGCTTCGGCGATCTCGCGAGTATCGCCGGCGATAAACACTTTACCGGTTTGTTCTATATCAATAGTTATCGCCTTGGTGCGTTCAATAATACCGTTGATGACTTTCCCGCCCGGGCCGATCACTTCCCCTATTTGATCCGGTTTAATGTCCAAAGATAAGACGCAAGGCGCGTATTGGGAAAGCTCTTTGCGCGGCTTATCAATCGTTTTATTCATTACTTTTAAAATTTCCAGCCGCGCTTTTTTGGCCTGCGCCAGCGCTTCAGCCAACACTTCATTCGTCAGTCCATCAATTTTTACATCCATTTGAATCGCCCGAATGCCGTCAGCTGTCCCGGCGGCTTTAAAATCCATATCGCCGTAATGATCCTCCGGCCCTTGAATGTCAGTAAGAACCTTGTACTTTTGACTTTTGACATTTGATATTTGACCTTCCGTCATAAGTCCCATCGCAATTCCCGCCACTGCTTTTTTAATCGGCACGCCGGCATCCATCAAAGAAAGCGAGGCGCCGCAAACCGTCGCCATGGAAGATGAGCCATTGGAAGAAAGAATTTCGGAAACCATCCTTATGGTATAAGGAAACTCGTCCTGCGGCGGAATAAGATTGCGAACCGCTTTCTCCGCTAATGCTCCGTGGCCGATCTCGCGCCGGCCCGGAGCTCCCATGCGGCCGATTTCGCCAACAGAATAAGGCGGAAAATTATAATGAGATCGG
>CAYJVO010000036.1:0-3264 GCA_964373675.1 uncultured Candidatus Saccharibacteria bacterium | reverse complement strand
TGCTCAAAGCATTGATCAGTTGCGCGATTATTTGCGGGAGTATTTGGAAAATCCCCAAAAAGACGAGCCGGCTCGGCAGGCGATGTTGAGAGATTATTGCTGGAAGCTGGATGGCCGATCGGGTCAAAGAATCGGACAATTTATCGTTGAACAAGTCAATAAAATGAAAATGATGTAGAGATGTAGACAAGAATCAGGTTATGTATAAAACTATTTAAACTATGCCCAACAAGTCTTCAAAGCGAAAAATTCTGTTTCCGATCATGAGCCGCATCCATTACGCGCGGCAGAAGCGGCTTTTGGATTTATTGCAGAAGCATCCCAAGGTGGAATTGCAGTTGGTGGTCGGCGGATCGGTGTTGCTGGATAAATACGGCGAGCGATTTTTACCCGCCATTGAGAAGGCCGGATTCGCCGTGAATGAAACGTTGTTTAACGTCATTGACGGCGGCAACCACGTGACTATGGCCAAGACAGCCGGCCTTACCGCTTTGGAGTTCTCCAATGCGTTATATAAGTTGAATCCTGATATAGTGCTTATCCGCGGCGATCGTTTTGAACAGCTGGCAGTGGCAATGGTGGCGGCTTATTTAAATAAAACCATAGCCCACATAGAGGGCGGTGATGTCAGTGGCACAATTGATGAGAGCGTGCGTCACGCCATTACCAAGCTTTCTCATATTCATTTTGTTACCAACGAAGACGCCAGGCGGCGGGTTGTTCAGATGGGGGAGAGCCCCAAGTCGGTTTTTAATGTCGGGTCGCCGGATGTTGAGTTCGCCGCTTTAGTGGATAAAAAATTGGACGGCCGAGCGGTGAATAACAGCGGCATGGGCGCTCGGATTGATTGGAATAAATCGTTTTTGGCGGTGATGCAGCATTCCGTTACTACCGAGAAGGGCAATCGTCGGAATATGGAAGTTACTTTACGTGTTGTTGATGAATTGAATATGCCAACAGTAATTTTTTGGCCGAATAGCGATGCCGGCACAAACGAGATTGCCAAGGCAATTCGGGTGTACCGTGAGCGCGGCAATTTGAAGAATAAAAAACTGCGGTTTGTCACTGATCTTCTGCCGGAAGACTTTATCGCCTTGCTTAGGCGCGCCAGCGTCCTGGTTGGCAATTCTTCGGCGGGCATCAAAGAAAGTTCTTATCTCGGCGTTCCAGTGGTTAATGTTGGGAGCCGGCAGAATAGCAGGCTGCGCGGCCCGAATGTAATTGATGTTGGTTACGATACTGAAGCGATAAAAAAGGCGATTCAAAAGCAGTTAGCGCATGGCCCATATCCGCGTTCCGATATTTATTACAAGGCGAATACCAGTAAAAAAATCGTGGAAATTTTGGGTAAAGTTAAATTGCAAAGCCAAAAAAAATTTTTTGAAACGAGTCATTAAGTTATTAAGTCACTAAGTAATTCAGTGACAATGACTTAATGACTTAATGACTCAATGACTAAAAAAATACTTGGCATTATAACTGCGCGCGGCGGCTCCAAGGGCATTCCGGGGAAAAATATCAAGCCCTTGCTGGGCAAACCGTTGATTGTTTATACGATTGAAGCCGCTCAAAAGTCCGGTGCGCTTGACCGTCTGATTCTTTCTACTGATGATCCGGAAATTGCGGTAGTGGCAAAAAAATACGGGTGCGAGGTACCATTTATGAGGCCGGCAGAGCTGGCTACCGATACCGCTTCGAGTCTTTTGACAGTTCAGCATGCTGTAAAATGGCTGAAAGATAATGAGGGGTATTACCCTGATTATGTTTTGATTTTGCAGCCGACCTCGCCTTTGCGTCAGCCGTTTCATATTAAAGAAGCGGCGGAGTTGATTGAAAAAAGCGGCGCGGATTCGGTATTGAGCGTCGCGGAAATTCCAGAAAATTTAAATTCCCACAAGGCAATGATGGTTAATGAAGCCGGTCATTTGCGACTTTTGAACAACAATCCGGTTTATCAACGCGTAGCCCGTCGCCAAGACTTACCGAAACAGTATTGGAGTGCCGGCTCAATTTATCTTTTTAAGACCGATCTTTTATTCGGTCCAGAGCCGAATTGTTACGGAGAAAAAACCGCGCCTTATGTTATTGATAAAAAATACGTGGTGGACATTAATGTTCCCGAGGATTGGGAAGTGGCGGAGCGAGCTTTACGGAAATTAGGTAATTAAGTCACTAAGTCATAAGTTGGATTTATATAGCCGTCTTAATGACTTAATTTCTTAATAACTCAATGACTATATTAATAACAGAACCAAAGGATTATTCAGAGAAAGCTCTGAACGTCTACCGATCTTTAGGCGAAGTTAAATTCGGTTCAAAGCCGTCAGCCGATGCCAATATTTTAGTAGCCCGTCTTGCTTATAAGATAGACAAATCTTGGATGGATAAAATGCCGAATTTGAAAATAATTGCTACACCGACGACCGGCCTGAATCATATAGATTTGGAAGAAGCAAAAAAGCGCGGAATAAAAGTTATTTCTCTGAAGGGGCACACCAGTTTTCTGAAAGACATTCCTTCCACCGCCGAAGAAACTATGGCGTTAATGATGGCTCTAGTTCGCAACCTTCCTTGGGCATTTGATGATGTCAAAAAGGGTAACTGGAATCGTGACCGATGGTGCGGTCACCAATTTATTCATAAAACTCTCGGTCTGTTGGGTTGCGGGCGGCTCGGGAAAATTGTTGCCAAATACGCCAAGGCTTTGGGGATGCGAATTCTAGGAACAGATCCGAATGTAGACGCCCGCACTTTGACGCGTCAAAGTGTTGAAAAAGTTTCCATGGACAAGCTTTTTAAGGAATCGGATATTTTGAGCATTCACGTTTCGCTTTATGGTGAGCCGAGCCGAATCATTGGGCCGAGTACCTATAATTTAGTAAAAGAAAAACATTTAAAAATGATGAAGCCGACCGCTTATTTGATTAACACCGCTCGGGGCGAAATCATTGACGAGGCGGCGCTTCTAAAAGCTCTTCAAAAAAAGTGGATAGCAGGCGCGGCTTTGGATGTTATGCACAATGAAGTGGGGGGCGAGCATTTAAAAAACAATCCGCTGATTAAATATGCCAAAACTAACACTAATCTTTTAATTGTCCCCCATCTTGGCGGCGCGACTTACGAGGCGATGCAGGTTACGGAGGATTTTATTGCCGATTTAGTTAAAAGACATTCCGAAAAATAATGCTACTTTGTTTTTTATTGGCTTTAGGATCGGCAATCGCTACTTCCTGTGTGCAGGCAATGCAAAATGTGGCGGTGAAT
>CAYJVO010000035.1:2343-3579 GCA_964373675.1 uncultured Candidatus Saccharibacteria bacterium | reverse complement strand
ATGTACGGAAGGGATAAGCGCTGAAAGCATCTAAGCACGAAGCCTACCCCAAGATAAGATGTCCCTCGGCGCAAGCCGGGGAGCGGTTCGTGGAAGACTACCACGTAAGCCCTCTCTAAATAAATTCAACGATTATTGGCCAGAAAGATTTTTTCTTCTGGCTAGGCGCGAGGAACGAAGTGTACTAAAAGTACTTGAGCGACGAGCAACAACGCCGGAAGAAAAAAGATTCTGGCTCTGAAAGAGAAGCTCAAAAATTAAGCGATCTCTGCGTTGCTCCTCCTCAACGTGCTTTTCAAGCACAATTTCGTCGTCGCGCCTTGAACCCATCTTAATTTTGAGCTTCCAATATATCGCTGCATTTATTTAGAGAGGGCGCATAGGCTCTAGGTGTAAGGCCCGTAAGGGTTTTAGCCGAGGAGTACTAATAAACCGCAAGCATCTTTTGCACAAAAGGCATTAAATAAGCGATTAAAAATCGGATCATTCTGTGCCCTGCACCGAAACTTTCGCCTGCTGGTGCTTTAGCTGTACGTGTGCCACCTCTTCCCATTCCGAACAGAGAAGTGAAAGCGTACAGTCCCGATGATACTTGCTGCTTCGGCGGCTGGGAAAGTAGGGTGTGCCAGCACACGAAAGTTTCGGTGCGGGGACTCGGAAGTGAAACCATACGGGACCGATGATACTTGTCCCCCTTTTTAATTTTTATAATTTTTAGTTTATAATTTAATTACCTTTTATGCCGGCAAGATTAATTAAGCAAATTATTTACGGAGGTTTTTATTTATTTTTTCTGGCGTTGGTTGTGGTCGGCGGATATTTTTTGATTCGGCCGGCGCCGAGCTGTTTTGATAATCGTCAAAATCAAGGCGAGACTGACGTGGACTGCGGCGGTTCCTGCATAGAATGCGCGCTAAAAAATGTTGAATCAATCACGCTTTTTGGCGATCCGCAGTTTGCGGCGCTAGATTCCCAGACTATCAGTTTATTTTTCCAGCTGAAAAATCCAAACCCAACCTATGGAGCAGAAAATTTTTCTTATCATATAAATATTTATGACGCTGTCGGCCGTCAAATATATTCGGTCAGTAAAGAATCGTTTATTTACGCCGGTCAAATTAAAACTGTTGCGGAGCCGGTCATTAAAATAAATCCCCGGGCAGTCAGCCGCATAGAAGTATCTGCGACCAATCCTCTGTGGCAATCTTCTCAAAATTGGACTCGGCCTTCGTTGCA
>CAYJVO010000035.1:0-2333 GCA_964373675.1 uncultured Candidatus Saccharibacteria bacterium | reverse complement strand
TCGTTGCAAAGCCGCGCCATAAAGACCGAAGTGATCAAAAATCAGGGAAAGATCACTGGTTTAGTTTTGAATAACAGCAGTATTTTATTAGAAAATGTAGAAATTGCCGCTATTTTATATGATCTGGCAGGAAAACTGGTTGCAGTTTCCAAGACAATTTTGAAAGATCTCCAGTCTTTTGAAGAAAGAGCATTTACCGTTTTTGTTCCCTTAGAAGGAAAAATGATTAATCCTAACGCGACTCAGATTTTTTTGGATGCGAAGCGTTAGATAGGTTTTAGTATGTTTAATTTATTAAAACGCCATGACTGGTATTTAAACGCCGCGATTTTTCTATTAGCCGCTGCCAGCCTAACAATACTTTACAGTATTGATACCATGTTTTTTTGGCGGCAATTGGTTTGGTGGCTGATTGCGATCGCGGTTATCTTTTTATTTTCTTGGGTTGATTGGAGACCGCTCATTAATTACCGCTGGATAATTTTTTCCATTTATGGCTTTGTTGTTTTTCTTTTAATCATCACGCTTTTAATTGCTCCAACCATCAGGCACTCGCGGAGCTGGATAGTGTTTGGCCCTTTTCAATTTCAGCCATCGGAATTGGCAAAAGCCGTGTTAATTTTCATACTTTCTTATTTTTTGGCCCGGCGGCATATTGGCATCGGCAATTGGCGGGTTTTATTAAAAACTTTTTTATATTTTGCGATCCCAGCAGTGTTGATTTTACTGCAGCCGGATCTGGGGACGGCGTCAATTATTTTTGGAATTTGGCTGAGTTTTTTGTTTGTAAGCGGCATCCGCTGGCGGCACCTGCTCATCGGTTTTGTGATTTTTGCAATATTGCTTGCTTTGAGCTGGCAAATTTTTTTAAAGGATTACCAAAAGACCAGGATTTCGGCATTTTTTCAGCCGAAAACGGACCCGCTGGGAATTAATTACAGCGTAACCCAGTCAAAAATCGCCATTGGCTCCGCCGGTTTATTTGGAAAAGGTTTTAAACAGGGAACGCAGATTCAATTGGGTTTTCTGCCCGAGGCCCAAGGGGATTTTGTGCTGGCAGCTTTTATTGAAGAATGGGGATTAATCGGCGGTGCCGCCGTGATAGCCACTTTCGTATTTTTGATTTTACGGATCATCAGGACAGGGTTATTGAGTGAAAATAATTTTTCCAAATTCATTTGTTTGGGTACAACCATAATGTTTTTAATGCAATTTATTTTTAATGTCGGTTCCAATCTCGGCTTGCTGCCGGTGGTCGGCGTCTCCTTTCCATTTTTAAGTTACGGCGGCTCCAATCTTTTGACCAATGTAATCCTGATCGGTATAATTCAGAGCATGGTTATTAGACAAAGATGATTTGAGCGATGAGGCAGGTTTTTATTTTTTATTTTTTAGGGGGTATCCTGAGTATTCTCCTTGCTTACAACCTTTATCTTTTAAAGCCAGTTGCCGCTGACGGCGGAGTAATGGCTGTCATTATTGAGTCCGGTAAAAATTTTAATTCTATTGTTAAAGAATTGGCTTCAGCCGGCCTGATCCGTTCGGAAACTATCTTTAAAATCTACAGCTTCATTTCCGGATCGGCCCGTCACTTCCAAGCCGGCGCTTATTTATTAAAGCCTTCTTACAGCACCCCCGAAATTATTGATCTTTTACGTTCCGGCCCGCCGGATATCAAAGTGTTGATTGCCGAAGGCAAGACATTAAAAGAGGTGGACGCAGAGCTTAGCGCCGCCGGCTTGATTAAGCGCGGCGCTTTGGAAAAGTTTGATGGGCGTCCCTTAAAAAAAGATTATCCGTTTTTGGTCAGCGTTCAATCGCTGGAGGGCTTTTTATTTCCTGATACCTACCGTTTTTCACCAGACTTATTGGTTGAATCAGCGGTTAGGAAGTTTCTGGATAATTTTCAGCGCAAGGCTTGGCCTATTTTAGAGGAAAGAGAAAAGAGAATGGGGAACAGCTATAAAATTCTTATTCTCGCTGCGTTGATTGAAAAGGAAGTTCCGTTTCACGAAGATCGTTTGCTGGTCTCCGGAGTATTGCATAATCGTTTGCGTATCGGAATGCCTCTTCAGGTGGATGCCGAGCCGTGGACTTACAAAAATTACGGCTTGCCGCCGGCGCCGATCGCCAATCCCGGTTTAAGCGCGATTGAGGCCGCCCTGAATCCAGCCAAAACTGATTACTTGTACTACTTATCAGATCCCAAAACCAAAAAAACAATTTTCAGCGAAACTTTGGAGGAGCATATCAGGAATAAGGCAAAATATCTTGGGGAAGTATTTTCCAATCCAAGAATGATACTGAAATAATATAGCATTATGAGAGCGATT
>CAYJVO010000034.1:3247-4385 GCA_964373675.1 uncultured Candidatus Saccharibacteria bacterium | reverse complement strand
AGTCGTTGGCTCATTCTTCAATAGGCACCACGTCACTCTTCGCTACCGCTCAGAGTTCCGAAATCAAAACTTAAAATGCAAAAGTCAAAATTAAAGTGCTCGCTTTGCTCGCTGATTTTTAAAATCTATTGCGAAGCGATACCAAAATTTTGCATTTTGATTTTTGAATTTTAACTTCGGAGCTTTAAGCGATAGCGAAAAAGCTCCGAGTCCTTGTAAGCATATGGTTTCAGGTCTATTTCACCGCCCTCGCCGGGCTGCTTTTCACCTTTCCCTCGCGGTACTGGTTCACTATCGGTCATCAAACGTATTTAGCCTTACCGGATAGTACCGGCAGATTCCCTCAAGGTTTTTTTGCCTCGAGGTACTCACGCGTCCAAACCGCATCTCACTAAAGTGAGATGCAAATTGGAACCCCGAAAAAATCGGGACAGAAACATAAAGAGATGATTCGTTTTCGCCTACAGGCCTATCACCTTCTTTGGGTCTGCTTTCCAGCAGATTGGGCTAACGAATCATTTTTTAACTCTTTTGTCCTCTAAAATTAGAGGACTTTTAGAAACACGAAGTAGACTACTATAACAAAACCTATTTCGTATCTCTAAGAACATTCCTGCCGTACAACCTTCGCCAAAATTTCTTGCGAAATTTAAGCAAATTTAGGCTCTTCCCGTTTCGCTCGCCGCTACTAAGGGAATGTCCAGCGCTACGCGCTGGCTTGTTTTCTTTTCCTCCGCTTACTGAGATGTTTCACTTCAGCGGGTATGCAGTGCGCTCCGCGCACAGTTTACGAGTTATTGAGTCACGCTCGCTTTGCTCGCTGGAGTTAATGAGTTTTAACTCATCAACTTTAGCGAAGCGTAACTCACAAACTGTGTGCGAAGCACACTAGTGCGGGTTTACCGCACTGGGTTTCCCCATTCGGACATCCCCGGATTATAGGTTGCTAGGCACCTCCCCGAGGCTTATCGCAGCTACGCCACGTCCTTCATCGTCGTTTGATGCCAAGGCATCCACCATACGCCCTTACTTATATCCTCTTGCGAGGATTTGCACCTTTTGCACAAAAGGCACTATGTCTTGTACTTCACATATCCCGTCAAATTGCTCTTCGCTCATCCCGCCACCGGCGGGACTC
>CAYJVO010000034.1:2323-3147 GCA_964373675.1 uncultured Candidatus Saccharibacteria bacterium | reverse complement strand
GTCATCGCGCCGCAAATTTGTCTAAAATTCGCTACGCCAAATTGATGTGATATGTGAAGTACAAGACTTCTTCTTTTTAACCTACACACACATTTTAAGTATGTGTAGGATTGCGATTAGTTTTGTACTGCACATGTGCGGTACAAAACATTACCATTATTTATTCTCCTCCCGCACTACTCATGCGGGATCGCTATCTAATCTTGTATCTTACATATCCCGTCAAATTGCTCTTCGCTCATCCCGCCACCGGCGGGACTCGTCATCGCGCCGCAAATTTGTCTAAAATTCGCTACGCCAAATTGATGTGATATGTAAGATACAAGATGTTTTTCAAAATTCAATCTCTCTGAAAACACAAAACCGCTTCTCCAGCGGCTGTTTAGAATAGCAACAATAAATCGGTCAGACCGCTAGCCGCTTTGCGTATTTCGGAAAATATACATTCGCATTAATAAGTATAAGCAAGGCCTGATAGGTGTCAAGGGGATGTTTGTTTGAGATAAGTTCTAGAATAGATTTTCTTTCAGCCGGTAGCCGTAAGCTTCTGTTAAATGTTCCTGCTTAACGGTTTCTGATCCAGTAAGGTCAGCGATAGTACGCGCCACTTTTAAAATCCGGTAATAACCTCGCGCGGAAACCAGCGATTTATCAAAAATAGTTTTGAGAAAATCCTCGGCGGATTTTTCCAATTGAATTAAACGGTCGCAAAGCTTGGACGACATATCAGAATTGGTAAGCAACTTGTGGTGAGCTAACCGAACCATTTGAATCTCCCGCGCTCTTAAAATTTTCTGGCGCGTCTCTTCGCCTTTTTTATAATC
>CAYJVO010000034.1:0-2313 GCA_964373675.1 uncultured Candidatus Saccharibacteria bacterium | reverse complement strand
CCTTTTTGCTTAACTGTTCTATTTTTACTCGCGGCACATCAATCTGCAGATCAATCCGATCCAAAAGCGGTCCCGAAACTTTTTTCTGATAGCGAAAAACTTCATTGGGATGGCAGCGGCAGTCTTTTTCCTCATCACCGTAATAACCGCAGGGACAAGGATTCATTGCCGCCGCCAAAGTAAATTTAGCCGGAAAAACTAAAGTGCCTTTGGCGCGGGAAATCAAAACCTTGCCGCTTTCAATCGGCTGACGCAATGCTTCCAGCAGATCGCGGCGGAATTCCGGCAGTTCATCCAGAAATAAAATACCTCGGTGCGCCAAAGAAATTTCGCCCGGCCGAGGATTAGTGCCGCCGCCGATGATTGCCGGCGGCGAAGCGGTCTGGTGCGGCGCCCGGAATGGACGCTGATTTATGAACGACCGGTTACTTAAAAGTCCGGCCGCGCTGTAAATTTGAGTAACTTCAATAATTTCTTCCAAACTTAATGGCGGTAAAATGGAATTAAGCGCTTGGGCAAGCATGGTTTTTCCGGTACCGGGACTCCCGCTCATCAAAATATTGTGCCCGCCGGCAGCGGCAATCATCAAAGCGCGCTTCGCGTTCTCCTGCCCTTTAATCTCGGAAATGTCTATTGACGAAGTACTTAGAGAATAGGGATTAGAGGATAGTATTTCAGTTTTTGGTTGAGGATTAATTTCTTTTCTTTCTTCCAAGTAATCAACAGCTTCTTGCAAATTGCCGATAGGAATTATTTTTAAATCCGGGATCATGGCCGCTTCTGCCGCGTTTTCTGAAGGCAAAATTAAAAATTCAAAACCATCGCTTTTAGCGAGCCGAGCGATGTTCAAGGCGCCGCTAATCGGACGAAGGCGGCCGTCCAGCGCCAGCTCGCCAACAAAAATCTTGTTTTGAAAATTAAACTGCTTAATCTGCTGAGTCGCTAAAAGATAACCGATCGCGATCGCTAAATCATACTGCGAGCCGGTCTTTTTCACGTCCGCCGGAGCAAGATTTACCACGATGCGGCGGTTTTCTTTGGTTGGCGGCTTCACGCCGACATTTTTCAACGCCGAATTCACTCGTTCCTTTGCTTCCGAAAGAGCTTTATCTGCCAAACCGACAATCGTAAAACTATGGAGACCGACGTTGACGTCGGTCTCCACTTCAATCAATTTCGCTTCTATTCCCTCTAACTCCGCGGAGAAAACTTTGGAGATATTTGGCATGGTGATTTCAATAATACGCCGGCCATTTCTCTAAATCAATAAACTTTGCTACCCCGCGGGGTAGCAAAGTTTATTTCCACTTCCAATCGGACAAAAATTTCCATCGTTCCCTTGGGTCATTATATGCAGAAGGTTGAGATAAAAATTCAATGATTTCTTCTGTCAGAGATTTGGTTTTTTCTTTCTTAAACTCTGTAAGCGATCTAGTTCTTCTATTGGGAGTACGGGTCTTCGGAAAATTTTTACGACTCTGGTAGTTGGCGAAATTAACGGAAAGATTCTTTTTGATAGTACTGATAGTAGACGGCGAAATCCAAAGAGTCTCGCCAATCTGTCTGTAAGTTTTACCATCTTTAAGTAAGATAATCGCCGTTAATCTTTTAACTATCAATTGTTTTTCATATTCACCTATCAATTCCGCTAGTATTTTTTCGATCTCATCCTTTGATCCGGCTGTGGCTAAGCTTTGGATTATCTTTTGCCAAATAAAACCTGTCCAGTCTTTACGCGAATTAAATTGTTCTGGCCCTTCCATAATTTAAACAATCTAGCACATCCCAATAATGAAACAAAATTGCTACCTCGCGGGGTAGCAACGAAAAACCGAAGAAATCTCCTTTTTTGATTTCTTAAATTCTACTTCTTACACTCTTTGCAGAAACGAGACTCGGGGCTTACGTCTAAAAGTTGAGATGCTATTTCCATACCGCATTTTTCGCATTTTCCGTAAGTGCCTTTTTGGATTTTATCCAAAGCGGAATTAATATCCGCTAGGCGCTGTTTAAAAGAATCTTTAATGCCGGCGTTGGTTACAAATTCTTCAGCTTCATCGGCTTCTTCTTCAAATACTTCCCCTTCAACATCACTACCCATTTCAGTAACTTCCGGAACAATCTTTAATTGCTTTTCCAAATCCGCTTTTTCTTTTAATAATTTTTCTTCGTAGTTTTTTGTATCCATAGTAATTATTATATTAAATGTTTATTTTTAAGAGCGCAAGCAGCCGCACGAGGGTTAAGGGTTCAAGGTATCAAGCGCGAAGCTACTTGCGAAGACGCAGGATCCGATCGTTGGAGTCCCAGTCG
>CAYJVO010000033.1:0-5285 GCA_964373675.1 uncultured Candidatus Saccharibacteria bacterium | reverse complement strand
CGACCAGTGTGATTCTGAAAATGTAGGCGGGATAGCCTGGGTTTCCCGCAGATTATTTTTAAGATTATAAATGCATGCGGGATCCCGCCAACGGCTGGACAACTCCCAGCACTCCGACAAAATGAAAATCCCCATTGAAAGGGGATTTTTTAACCCATTCCATTATGGGGAGTACAAATTCTTGCTTTAGTAACGCCCTTAATCAGATTGATTTCCTGGCAAATCTTTAACAAACGCTCGTTGTTCGGTTTAATATCAATATCTATGTAATTTAAGGCGATTCCCGTGTCGTTTCGGCTCCTGTTGGTCATGGATCCGATGTTTAGACCCGCCGCGCTGATTGTTTCGGTAACTTGCTTAATTATTCCCGGAATATTTTGGTTGCTCACTAGAATTCTGGTCCGGTCGTTCTCCGTTTTTTCGTTTGGCATATCCGGAAAATTTACCGATCCTTGGCAGATACCGTAATAGAAAAAATCATTTATTTCCTTCGCTACTGTTTCGGTAGCGCGAACCTGGGCTTCAAAAGTTGAAGCGCCGAGATGAGGGAGAAAAACACACCTCCTCGTTTTTAAAAATTCTTCCATCGGGATTTGTTTCGGAAGAAAATCGGAAATATAGGCGGACACGCGGCCGGTTTGAAGTTCGCTCAATAAATCTTTTTCATTTACCAATTCCGCTCTGGCGAAATTAATTATTTTAACGCCAGCTCTAAAAAGCGTGGCATTAACTAATTCGCGGTTTTGATCGTTTAACGAGCAATGGACGGTGATGAAGCTTGGCCAGTGCGCGCTATTGTTTTCCAGTTCTTTTTCTAGATTGTCATCAAGCGAATTAATCCAAATTATATTCGGATCCCTGCTTTCTTTTTTAACAAAAGGGTCATAGCCTGCTACCTTCATTTCGAGGCCGAGGCACATTTTAGCTACGCGGCTTCCGATTGCTCCCATGCCGATAATTAAAATCGTTCTTCCGGCTAATTCCCAACCGACCGCCTCCTTTTTTATTTTTTCCGCTTCCGATGGATTTTTTATAAGCGCATTAGCCATTTGGAAAGGGTAGCGGGCTGATTCAATCAGTCCCCACAAAACCAATTCTTTAACTGCGTTAGCGTTTATTCCTGGGGCGTTGAATACTGCGACGCCGTTTTCGTTGCACCAATCCAAGGGAATGTTATCCACCCCTGACCCAACTCTGCCAATCGCTATCAGGGTCTTGGGCAACTGAACTTTTTTAAGATCTCTAGATCGGACGAAAATTACCTCTGCGTTTTTGTCTGTTGTTACAAGATCAAGCTCCAAATCGTTAATGCTGTGCAGTATATGCAAATCATTAATTCCTTCGTCTGCTCTAATTCTCAAATTACATTCCTTTCAAAGAACGTTTCTAATTTATCAATTAAAATAAGCTCTGGCAATCGGGGCTTTAATTAACTTCACAAAAAGAAAATTTTCTGGTATTATTTAACTTAGATTTTTTAAAAGCCGTATGCCGTGGATCCGCCTATATTCTGGCAGAAGGCGCGATTAGTGTTGATATTTTGGGGCATGGCGGCGGCGACTTATTTTTTCAGCCCGCAGTTTATATTTTTTGAACCGACGGAAATACCTTATACGCCATTGGATAAGATAATTCCATCATGGTCTTGGACGATAGTAATTTATTTCTCATTGTATGTTCAAGTCTCCGTGATGTTTTTTGTAGTTGATGAGGCAAGTGTTTTGTGGCGGTTTTTTATTGCCTATATGATTGCTGGCGCCATCTTGACCGTCTTTTACTTGTTTCTTCCGACTACCCACAATTTTCCGCCGCCAGTTGACCGACCGGTATATTTTTTTGACGAGATTGTACTTTGGCTGCGCAACTTTGATATTGCCGCCAACCAGTTGCCCAGCGGCCACGCCACTTACAGCATGATCGGCCCTTTTTTCCTGTTAGCTCTTGGCCGGAAACGCTGGGGACAGCTTTTCTTTCTTTGGGGATTTGCAATTTGCGTCAGCACTTTAATGGTCAAACAGCACAACATTATTGATGTTCTGGTGGGAATTTTGTTCGCGTTTATCTTAGGTTACTGGTGGCTGGGCAGTAAGGCCTTTAAATCTTTGAAACGGCTGGGACCAAAACCGCTATAACCGCAGGAAACTGCGGCCTTTTTATTTAGGGTGTGATAGTATAAAATATGGTCGGCAATAAATAGTATGCCCCCATAGCTCAATGGACAGAGCAGCGCTCTTCTAAGGCGTTGATGTGGGTTCGATTCCTACTGGGGGCGTATAAGGGCAGTTAGCATAGTGGTAGTGCACCCCTGCCTGCCGGCTCGCTTCGCCAAAACTTCAGCCAGCCTCGCCGAGTCTAGGCGGGCGAGGCGAGTAGGCAGGCGGTTTGTCCCGAAAATCTTCGCGAGGTATAATCCGAGCGAGTAGATTTTCGATGATCCCGTTTGTCTGCCGCGACATTCGGGGGCGTAGCTTAGTGGCAGAGCACTCGGTTTGCATCCGAGAGATGGGGGTTCGATTCTCCCCGCCTCCACAAACAACGGCGAAGATAACGGGATCGCGAAAATGCCAGCATAAATGAAACTCCCCGGCCTTACCCTCGGCCCCGCTGGAAGCGGAGCCGAGTCTGACTCGGCGGAGCCCCACGCCTTTGGCGGGGCGTGGCAGCCGCCGGGGTTTCTGATTGATCAAGCGACGCTCATCCGCCACTATTACGCGTAATAATGGCGGATATGCCCGCACTTCCACGGCCTACCCCAGCCTTCGTAGCCGTAGGCTACTACGGCGGAGTAGGCCGGCCGGGGTTTTCGGCGAAGGAGAATAAAAATCCCCCAGTTATCGGAGGGGGATTAATTTTTTGATTGCTACAGATACAGCAAAGATGGTTGAGCTTAGTACATAGGCAGTTATGAATGCCAATCCGTAGGCGATTAAACTAATCATTGATTCTGAAGCGGCCAGTGTCGTAAAGCCAATTGCAGTAGTCAGGCCTTGAGTAAAGAAAATAGTTTTTTGCCAATACGCCGTAGAGTTCCCAGTATTTAAATATTCACTGGCATTCTGGCTGGCGAAACAAATGGTTAAAATCGCAGCAATCGGCGCAATCACGGCAATATAAGCATCCATCAACACATAATTGTTGACTCTAGTAAAGCCGCCCAGAATATTGGCGAGCAGGCCGATACAAAGTCCTGCTTCCGCGCCGACAACCAAATTTGTCAGCAACATCTTTATGTTTGTTGATTTGGGCATCAGCCGGAACATTATGAACAGAAATGGCAGATAAACAGTAAACGCCAACCACACATTAAGGTTTGGCACAGACGTCTGTGCCTCCGTAGCGGCGAAAATAAGATTCAAATCAGGGTTGGTGGAAGGAAAATGAACAAAAAACAATGCCAGGGAAATAAGTCCACTAATAAGCAGGACCGTCGTTATCTTTTGTAAAATAGCCATAACGACTACACAGATTGAAAAGAGCCGCTAATATTGTATAAGGTTTTTAGTTAACTGTAAACCCCCACACCCATGAAGTAGGTGTGGGGGTAAATAACGGTGAAATACTAACCTTTGCGCGAACTTATTTTGAGAACCCATCGGCTCGCTGACGCTCGCCGGAACGCTCGGGCGGCGCGGGCATCCTCCCCACGCTCTTCCTGCCCGCGCCGCCCTCGCGAAGAGCCAAAATTTTTTCGCCGTTAATCATTCTTGAAAAATCGTAAATTTTGGTGTAACATCATAATATCAACAAGAAAGTGGACACTTCAATATAATGTTAATACTTTGCTGGTAGTATGTCAAACAACCAAAATTTAGCCAAAAATATAACCCGATTGCGAAAAGCTAAGGGGCTTTCGCAAGAGAAGTTGGCGCGACTCGCCGATGTTGCCAATAATACGCTTATCAAGATGGAATCGGGCGAAAATCAAAACCCGACATTAGATACACTCAAAAAGATTGCGAAAGCCCTTGAGGTAAGCGTTGATGAATTGATAAACTAAAAAAATATGGAAAAAGGACCAGAAATTAGAATAATTGGCAGTGTTTCTGAAGAAAAAAAAGAGCAAGTCAAGAAAGAAATAGAGCGAGCTCTTTTTAATCATTTTGAATCTCTCACGTCAGAGGAACAAGAACAACTAAGAAAGTTTGAATATCCAAAGTCTGAAAAAGAGCTCGCTCTTATTGATTTTGCCAATAAAGAAACATCGCGGTTAATGCAAGAAGCGGAAATAGAGCCATATGATGTTCCGGTGGAAAATTTACATATTATCTCAACAGAATTATATAAAAAAGCCGCAGGCGATGGTGGGACCGCAACAACATTTTATACAAAACAGGGAATACTCTTTGACGCACAACATTTTCGAGATAATCCTGTGAATTTTGGCGCGGTTGCGTTACATGAAATATTACACCTCAAAGCACATTTCTCTGTGGAAGTTGAAGAGGAAGGCGAGAAGGTAAATAAAACGCCATATCGTGAAGGCGTAGCAGTCCGTTCATTACAGAGACATGGTTACCACGGGAAATACCATGAGCATTTTGCGGGGTTGCATGAAGCAATTGTTGCCGAAACCGAAAAAAGACTTTTAGCTAGACTGCTTAATCATCCTGCATTAGCGCAAGAGAAAGAATGGTTGATGTCTGATGAAGCGAAAGAGATGAAAAAAAAATTAGCCGAGGAAAAAGGAATTCCAGAGGACGATATCATTTGGATCGGCAAAAAGGGGAAAGATGATTGGGAAGAAGTTTCGTATCTTCAGCAAAGAACCGTACTCAATTACATTTGTGCGGAGATACAGAAACAGTTTCCGGACCAATATCAAAGCGCGGATGATGTTTATAAGGTTTTTCTAAACGCGCATTTTACTGGAAAGCTTTTGGAGATTGGACGTCTTATTGAGAAAACTTTTGGAGAAGGAAGTTTCCGATTGCTTGGCAATATGGGTACCAATAAAGAAAGCGGGGTTTTGCATTTAGAGTCGTTGAAAAAAGCGCGAGCGCGGCAAACAAGACCGAAAACTCTTTCTTAATTGAATTAACGGCGAAAAAATTTTGGCTCTTCGCGAGGGCGGCGCGGGCAGGAAGGGCGTGGGGAGGATGCCCGCGCCGCCCGAGCGTTCCGGCGAGCGTCAGCGAGCCGATGGGTTCTCAAAATAAGTTCGCGCAAAGGTTAGTATTTCACCGCAGATTGATACTTCCTCGTTTGAAAGGGTTGCTCCGCGCGGCCGCGCGGCGGCCGCGCTCCGCAAAATCCCTCGCCGCTTCGCGGCGAAAATGAACGGGGCG
>CAYJVO010000032.1:0-5488 GCA_964373675.1 uncultured Candidatus Saccharibacteria bacterium | reverse complement strand
GGTCGGAAAATTTGCAAAAAGTTTTATCTTGGAGCGGGTGAGCGGATTCGAACCCACGACCTTCTCCTTGGCAAGGAGACGTTCTGCCGCTGAACTACACCCGCGTTATTCCATAATAAAGTTATCGGCTAAAAAATTGCAAGCCATAGCTAATCATTAATCCCAAAATCATTATCGCCGCAAAAATAACGCTTAATACTTTTTTCGTCCTCATAGCGATATAATAATTAAAAAAACTTGACTTTTCAAATTTTCCGAGTACAGTGTATAATTTACTTAGATGAAATCACTTACTACCAACATTTTTTGGGCCATCATCACTTTATTGATGGCGGCCATAGTTTTTTCTTATTTTATAGAGACCGGTTCAAAACCGCAGCTTTTATCTATTAATGAATTAGTTTCTAGGATTAACGCCGGCGAGGTGGCAAGAATCGTAGTTAATGGCAATGATTTGGAAATTACTTTTAGAAGCGGCGAGGAATTTATTTCCAAAAAAGAAAGCGAAGTTGGTTTAAGTGAAACTTTAAATAATTTAGGAGTTAATCCTAAGTTGCTTAGTTCAGTCGCTTTGGAAATTAAAGATGAATCGGGATTTCGCTTTTGGGTAGGTATTCTACTTCCCACTCTATTGCCGTTGATTGTCATTGTTATTATGTTTTGGCTGATTTTTCGCCAAGCCAAAGGCGGCGCAGCCCAAGCATTCACTTTTGGGCGTGCCAATATCCGTTTATTTTCCCCGCATAAAGATCGGATTACTTTTAAAGATGTAGCCGGATTAAAAGAGGCCAAACAGGAATTGGAAGAGGTGGTGGATTTTTTAAAAAATCCACAAAAGTATTTGGAAATCGGAGCTAATATTCCTCGCGGAGTTTTGTTAATGGGTCCGCCGGGAACGGGAAAAACTTTGTTGGCGCGCGCCGTAGCCGGCGAAGCCCGCGTGCCGTTTTTCCATATTTCCGCTTCTGAGTTTGTGGAAATGTTTGTTGGCATTGGCGCCGCCCGCACCCGCGACGCCTTTGCAACAGTCAAAAAAGCCGCCCCAGCCATTTTGTTTATTGATGAAATTGATGCCGTTGGCCGAGAACGCGGCGCCGGTTTGGGCGGCGGTCATGATGAGCGGGAGCAGACCCTGAATCAAATTTTGGTGGAAATGGACGGTTTTGAGCGCAACACTCGGGTGGTAGTTCTGGCCGCCACTAACCGTCCGGATATTTTGGACTTCGCTTTATTAAGGCCGGGCCGTTTTGACCGGCGAGTAGTTTTGGACTTGCCTGATATTACCGAACGCGAGGAAATTTTAAAGATTCATTCCAAAAATAAACCATTGGAGAAAGGCATGGATTTAAGAAAAATAGCGGTTCGCACGCCGGGTTTTTCCGGCGCTGACTTAGCCAACTTGATGAACGAGGCCGCGATTTTGGCCGCTCGCCATAACCGAAAGACGATCACCCAAGAAGATTTTTATGAAGCAGTTGAAAAAGTAATGCTCGGGCCTGAACGCAAAAGCCGGGTAATTTCTGAAAAAGAGCGGCAGATTACTGCTTATCACGAAGCAGGGCATGCTTTAGTGACCGCCGGTTTAAAAAATGCCGACCCGATACACAAAGTTTCTATTGTTGCCCGTGGCCGCGCCGGCGGCTACACACTGAAGTTGCCTATCGAAGAAATGAGGTTGCGCACCTGCTCTCAGTTCTTGGCAGATTTGGCCACCGCAATGGGCGGTTATGTTTCAGAAAAAGAGATTTTTGATGATATCAGCACCGGCGCCTCCAATGATTTAAAGGAGGCCTCGGGATTGGCGCGTAAGCTGGTTACTAAATACGGCATGAGCGATAAATTGGGCCCGATTACTTTCGGCAAGACCGAAGAGTTGGTGTTTTTGGGCCGGGAAATTTCCGCCGAGAAGAATTATTCTGAAGCGGTGGCCGCGGAAATTGATAAAGAAGTACATAACTTCATCAATCGCGCTTATCAGGCCGCCAAAAAAATTATCAATCTTAATAGAAAAGCGCTGGACGCTATTGCCAAAGCTCTCTTGGAAAAAGAAACATTGGAACAAGAAGAGTTTTATCAAATTATCGCTCCATTTAAAATCCGACCTCTTTCGGTATAGCATTGGCCATCGCGCTTGTGCTAACTTTTTTACAGAAGCTTGAAAGGTTTTTATGCTGGATCCGCCGATCCGGGCTGTTTTGTTTGATTGCGATGGCACTCTTTTAGACAACATTTCGCTTCATCGTAAAATTAACCATCGTCTTACTTTAGAATTTGGTTTCGCTGGACCGATATATTATTTCAGTTGTCATCCCACCAGGGCGCTTTCTAAAGCGGGGTTGAGTAAAAAACAAATTTTGGACTTTTGGCAAAAGTTTAAAGAGCAAGAATTAGCCGAGGGCGTAAAGGTTTGTCCTGACACGAACGAATTGCTGATGAAACTTCACGCTCGCGGTGTAATAACCGCCGTTGTAACTAATCGGCATCTTTCGGTGGGATTTTTTGAATTACTCACTGCAGCCCGACTGAATTTAAGTTATGTAGATTTTTTCATTAATTATCAGCATCGGATTGTTGATGATCTGACTGTTCAGAGGCCAATGAATTGTTTCTTGGTCCGTTACGGAAAGCCAGATAAAAGGTTTCTGGGTCCAATCATTGATCGCTTACGGCCATTACCTGACTTTCCTGGATCTGTTTTAGTGGTCGGCGATTCCGTTAAGTTGGATTATACACTTGCGAAACGGATGAATTTTCAATTTATTGGTGTGGAAAGCGGTGCGGATACACGAGAAAACTTTCTGAAAGTTATTGATGGGAAGTTTATAATTAAAAATGTCGGAGAGTTGATAAATATGCTATCATAACGCCTGAACGCTTGTTCGGGAATTTTTGGGCCAGTAGCTCAGTGGTAGAGCACCCGCCTTATAAGCGGAAGGTTCGATGGTTCGATCCCATCCTGGCCCACGCTATTGACTTTTATATTTTATTTGTTATAATTGCATTAATTCCGGATGGTGGTTGGCGCGAGCTAGCTCGCCGGAATAAGCTATGTACTTTTTGACAAGGGAGGTATGGAGAACCTTGTGGAGCACCTAAACGCTGACGAGTCTTTCAAGGAGGAGCTCAAACATCGTTATGATGAGCTGAAATTCCGGTTTCAGAAGGAACCGGAGGAATTAGTAAAGGAAGATCCGGTGGCGGCGACAATCAGATTGAGGCGTCAGCTTTCGCTCTGAAAAGTAAGCCCTCCGACATCGGAGGGCTTTTCTTTTTGTTCGTCATGTTATAATATAGGGGACAATTTGCACCTAACTATGTTGAAGCTGGATACCGAACTTGCCAAAATCAGGGGAATCGGCGAGAAGTTTTTGAGCCGATTGACCAAATTAGAAATTAAAACTGTTAAAGATTTGCTTTGGCATTTTCCTTTTCGTTACGAAGATTATTCTAAAATTTATAAGATCGCAGAATTAGAACCCAATCAATCTGTAACCGTGCGCGGCGCCGTCGCTAAAATTTCACTGAGAAGAACTTGGCGCAAAAAGATGGTGATTGTAGAAGCATTAATTACTGATGAAACCGGCGGCATCAAAGCGATTTGGTTTAACCAGCCGTATGTAGCTCAAACTTTAAGAATGGGACAAATAGCCAATTTTGCCGGCACCGTTTCTTTATCCGACGGCAGCCCCTATCTTTCCAATCCGGTTTATGAAATAACGCGGGGGACGAACGAAACCAAGCATACCGCCGGATTGATTCCAGTTTATCCGGAAACCAAACGGCTTACTTCAAAAGGTTTAAGATTTCTTATCAAACCAATTTTAAAAAATTTAGAATCTTTGAAGGATTTTATTCCGGCGGCCGTATTGGCAAAAACTAAATTGCCGGAGATTAATATTGCTTTAAAAACCATTCATTTTCCGCGCACCCTTAATCAAGCTCAGCTGGCCAAAAAGCGTTTTGCTTTTGAAGATTTGTTTTTGCTTCAGCTTAATAATTTGAAAATTAAGCATCAATTAGCCGCGATAACCGCTCCGGCTTTGACGATGTCCGTTGCTGATTTGAAAAATAATTTGATCGGCCTTCCTTTTGAGTTGACCGCTTCTCAAAAAACCAGTTTAGAAGAAATATTTTCCGATTTGGCAAGGAATCAGCCGATGAATCGGCTTTTGCAGGGCGATGTCGGTTCCGGTAAAACCATTGTTGTGGCGCTGGCGGCGATGGTGGTTGCTTATAACGGAAAGCAAACGGCTTTTATGGCGCCGACAGAAGTACTCGCCAAACAGCACTATCGCACTCTAACTCGGTTTTTCAAGACTTACCCGATTGCGATTTTGAGCGGCAGTGAGGCGCGCGCTTGCTACGGCGAAGATTTGGAGACAAAAAAAACCAGACCTCAGCTTTTAAAAGAAATAGAACGAGGCGATATTAAAATCATTATCGGCACTCACGCGCTTATTCAAAAAGGAGTAAAATTCGCTGATCTGGCTTTGGCCATTGTGGATGAACAACACCGCTTTGGCGTGGAACAGCGTTCAGCTTTAGCCAAACAGATGCCTCATTTTTTATCCATGAGTGCCACGCCAATCCCGCGAACTCTTTCTTTGACGCTGTTTGGAGATTTAGACCTTTCCATTATTAATGAATTACCGCAGGGGCGCATACCTATTATTACCAAAATAGTTTCTCCGGCTAGCCGTAAAAGGGCATACGATTTTGTAAGACAGCAAATTAAAGCCGGTCGTCAGGCATTTGTCATCTGTCCGAGAATAGAATCTCGGACCGCAGAAGAACGCGGACTAGATGCGGAACGTCAATCCGCGATTAGCCTTCGTCAGGCCGCTTTATGGGATGTAAAAGCAGTTAAAGAAGAATACGAACGGCTGACAAAACAGGTTTTTCCCGATCTTCGGGTGGCAATGCTTCACGGCAGATTGAAAAGCAAAGAAAAGGATGAGATTATGACGAAATTTGCCAATGGCGAAATTGATGTTTTGGTTTCTACCTCAGTAGTGGAGGTCGGGGTAGATGTGCCAAACGCCGCCATAATGATGATTGAGGGGGCAGATCGTTTTGGTCTGGCCCAGTTATATCAATTTCGCGGCCGGGTTGGCAGAGGCGAGCATCAATCATATTGTCTGCTATTTACTGATTCTGAAAGTCAGGCGGTCATTCAGCGTTTGGGAGCATTAGTAAAAGCAAAAAATGGTTTTGAGCTGGCGGAAAAAGATTTGCAGATCCGCGGCCCAGGTCAGTTTTTAGGAGATAAACAGACCGGCATTCCTGATTTAGCAATGAGAGCTTTAAATAATATGGAATTAGTTAAAAGCGCCCGCCAAGCCGCTGAAGAAATTTTAAAAGAAGATGCTGAGCTGATGCATTATCCTTTACTTAAACAGCAGCTAGAACAGTTTCAAAGAATAATTCATTTAGAATGAAACTCCCCGGCCTTACCCTCGGCCCCGCTGGAAGCGAAGCCGAGTCTGTC
>CAYJVO010000031.1:0-5672 GCA_964373675.1 uncultured Candidatus Saccharibacteria bacterium | reverse complement strand
AGGCTACTACGGCGGAGTAGGCCGGCCGTGGTTTTCGTTCGGAAATTCGGCATATGATATACTTTAATTAATGGATCGAACAAAGGCGCTAGCAATTTTGATTGGCGCGGCAGTTATTCTGCTTATTGTAGTGGCCTTGATTTTCGGTATTCGCCGGGACAGCGAACGGCTTTCCGGCACCCTGAATTTTTGGGGAGTTTTTGATTCGCCGCAAATAATCGGCGAGCTTGTCAGTCAATATCAAAAACTCCAACCACGGGTATTGATTAATTACCGACAGATCAATGCCGCTACTTATGAAAACGATTTAATTAATGCTTTGGCCGGCACCCAGGCACCGGATATCTTTATGTTCCACAACGCCTGGCTGCCTAAGCATTTTGGAAAAATCGTCCCCTTAACCGACGCTCGGATTTCCCTTTCAGCCTTCCGCGGGCTTTACCCGACTATCGTTGAACAAAATTTTGCTCCTGACGGAGTGATTTACGCTCTTCCTTTATATATAGATACGCTTGCGCTTTTTTATAACAAAGACGCTTTTGACGCCAAAGGCATTGCCGCTCCTCCAAAAAACTGGCTGGAATTCCAAAACCTGATACCAAAACTGCGCGAGCTGGATAAAACCGGCCGACTCGCCAAAATGGCCGCCGCCATTGGCGGTTCCAACAAAAGCGTTAACCGCGCCTCGGACATTTTAAATCTGCTGATGCTCCAATCTGGCGTTCCTATGACAGATAAGGAATTTACCCGGGCCGTTTTTGCTGACGAAGGGCTGGAAAGCTTAAATTTCTATACTCAATTTTCCAATGCCCGCAGTCCTTACTACACCTGGAACGACAGTTTACCCTTTTCTGTTGACAGTTTCTCGGAAGGACAGACAGCCATGATGTTTAATTATTCTCACCAAATCGCGCTTTTGAAAGAAAAAAATCCGTTTTTGAACTTTACCGCCGCGCCAATGCCCCAAACGAGCGGCGCGGAGAAAAATGTCAATTATGCCAATTATTGGGGTTTAGCGGTTTCGGCCAAAAGCCAGAGCTACGATGCCGCCTGGGATTTTATAATGTATTTGACTGCGAACTCCGATGCCTCGCGAAAATATCTCCAGCTTACCGGCAAACCGCCGGCGCTCCGGTCGCTGATTGCCGCAATGAGCGACGATCCGGAAATCGGAATGTTTACCAAGCAAGCGCTGACAGCCCGTTCTTGGCCGCAAATTGACAACTTGGCGGTTGAAAATTCCTTTTCTAAAATGATTGAAAATGTCATCACCGGCCGGCTGGTACCGCAAAAAGCCATTCAGCAAGCAGAAGACGAAATAACCGCATTAATGTCTCGCCGCCTGCGTTAAAAGAAATGATTAAAAAAATCGTCGTCATTGTCATAGTCACAGTTGCCAGCGCGCAAAGCGCGCTGGCCTTCCATGTCCCGCTTTTGCCTTGCCGCGGCACCGAATGC
Source organism: uncultured Candidatus Saccharibacteria bacterium (assembly GCA_964373675.1). GTDB lineage: Bacteria > Patescibacteriota > Minisyncoccia > UBA6257 > WO2-44-18 > CAYHXN01. The sequence continues at coordinate 4,214 of CAYJVO010000031.1, read as the reverse complement.
ACAGTGCAAGATTTTATAACCTTTGTTAGAAACATCATTACCACGCTCTTAGAAATTGCCATCCCCTTAGCGGTGATTTTTATAGTTTACGGCGCATTTGTTATAATGACCGCAGGAGGATCGGAAGAAAAAGTTAAAAAAGGGAAAACGGTAATTATTTCTTCTGTCATCGGACTGACCATCGCCTTGGCATCTTGGTTGATTGTCACCACTATCAACCAAGCGCTGAAAGGATTATTCTAAGATGAAAAAAATTCTACTTTCTACTTTCTACTTTTTATTTTCTACTACCGTTGTTTTTGCTCAAGTCGGAGGCGAGGGAGGTGAATTTGAATTGCCCAATCCACTCCAAACAACTTCCGTAGCCGACCTTTTGGCACGGATAATTAATTTTTTAATAATCTACATCGGGCCGCCGATTTTTACTTTGATGATTTTATACGGGGCTTTTCAGATTCTTACTGCCGGTGGTGATCCGGAGAAATTCAAAACAGGAAAAAAAACAATCCTGTATGCGGTGATTGGTTACGCCATTCTTCTTGTTGCCGGCGGCGTGGGCTTTTTAATTAAACAACTTCTGGAAGTGCGATAAATGGGAAACTTAAAAATTGATTTGGTATAATAAAAGAAAAGGTCGATGAAGTTACGAGTGTACGAATACCTTACCAATCTACAAATATATTTGTGCATTTGTACTAATTTGTAATTTTGTAACCCTAATGAATAATAAAATCAAAGCAGCTATCGGCATCGGGTTGGTCACGCTTTTGCCGTTATTAACTTTTGCGCAAATCCAGACTGCCCCAACCCAACCACTGACCATTGAAAGAATCCTTCGGATTCTCAACACTCTAATTAACTGGGCTTTCACCATCTTGCTTGTTGTCGCCACTTTCTTTATTTTCTACGCCGCTTATCTTTATTTAACCGCGGCTGGCGATCCGGCAAAGGTCAAATCCGCGAGCAGCCAGTTAATTTACGCAGCAGTGGCCATCGCAGTGGCATTTGTGGCGCAGGGAATCCGCTTCTTAGTAGAACAGCTGGTTCAAAGATAATTCTTTAATCAACACGCAGTTAGATATATTGAACAATGAAACTCCCCGGCCTTACCCTCGGCCCCGCTGGAAGCGAAGCCGAGTCTGTCTCGGCGGAGCCCCACGCCTTTGGCGGGGCGTGGCGCCTGGGGTTTCTGATTGATCAAGCGACGCTCGTCCGCCACTATTACGCGTAATAGTGGCGGATATGCCCGCACTTCCACGGCCTGATCCAGCCTTCGTAGCCGTAGGCTACTACGGCGGAGTAGGCCGGCCGTGGTTTTCGTTCGGAAGTTCGGCACATAAAAAAGCCCTCCGATTTATCGGGGGGCTTTGCGTTCTATGGTAAGCTTGGCTTTACCGCCATCGCCGCGGACTTGAAAAATGCAATTTTTAATTTTTCCCAACCACTGCGGTTCTTCGCCGTCAGCATAAACAACCAATCTGCCGTCCCAGAATTTACACTCCACCCAACCTCCTTTTGGCGGATCCAAACGCCAAACTTCTCCAGTTTCAATCCGAATCCAATCGCTCCATTCCACTGGATCAAGATGAATTTCAATAGTCCTTGCTGATTGCTCCGCCGGCTTTACTGATTCTTTATCGGAATCGCTACCGGCAGATGGCATAAAAAAGTAAACGCCTAGAACAATTGCCGAAATAACCAGGACCAACCACACCCGTTTGGATTTGTAAAACTCCTTAGCAGCGGGAGTTGGGGAACTAGAACTGGCCGCCATGCGTCACCTCTCTGAAACCCTTGATTACCGGACGCTCTGAATCTTTTTCTCTTAATTTCTCCACCAAAGTTGGTAACAGTTCTTTAATAACCACTAGAGTATCTTTATCCAAACCGTAATGGCTGTAATTCTCTTTGATAATGCCGAATTGAACTTGGACAATTTTAAAAGCGGTTTGGTATTGCATATCTTGTCCTTGTTTTCTGGCTTCTTCAACCAAAACCTTAGCCAAGGATTGAATTTCTTTTAGTTCCAAACGCCTTTTCTCATTAATTTTTTCCTGGATTTCGCGCTGAACTTCGGCCTGGACAAGCTCTGGCGGAAGCTCGGGATCATTAATCATAATAGATGCCAACTTAATCCCGTAATGTTCCTCCAGCGTAAATCCATTAATACCATTGGCAGTTTTAAAATCGGCTTGCATGGCACTGGCGATAACCTTAAGATTGTCGTAAACCTCATCCCGATCCTTGCGTTTGCGGATCTCAATGCTGCACAAAGACTTAGTCCGCTCTTTTAAAGCTTCCTCTATCTGCTGCTGATTAAATCCCAAAAACCGGATCAGATTTTTTTCCGACGGCTGATACTCCACCGATAATTCTAAAGTCACAACTTCCTCATCTTCAGTTTCGGCATTCATCTTAATAGGAATTGCTCGCCGTTCCAAAAAATGGGCGTGAGTAATCTTCTCAAAAGGACGGAGAAGTAGAACTAATCCCGGTCCGGCAGAACGCACCGGTCGGCCTAAAAAACTGATAATCACGCCGGTGTAAGGAGGAACGATTGCCGAAAACAGCAAAAACAAACAGACCATCAAAACCAGAATCGCTGCGACAACCAACAGCATACATTACCTCAAAAAACTGATTATAAAATAACAAAAAAAATGCCGAAAGTCAACTTGTTTTGACGCGTCAAAACACTGGAGGTATAATTTCTTAACCTGATGAAAAATGGCAATGATGACATAAATTTTCAAAATAAGCACAGAACGGGGTGGCAAGAATTTTTGTGGGATAATCTATTGGAAAAATTAACTAGAGCAAAAACAAAAAATCAAACCGGCAGAATAATTAATGCCCTATTTAGCGACTATGAGAAGAAAATTGTTGTTAAAAGATTAGCGGCCTTGGCGTTAATTCACGCCGGTAATGGCACTAGGGAAATCATGCGCGCCTTATGGATATCGCCGGCAACCATAAGCGCGCTCAGGAAAAATTTTTTTGGCAACCCAAACGTTTACAAAAGCCAACGCTCTTTCAAAACTAATAAAACATTGAGATCCACCGCTATTGTAATGAAGAAATCTTGGCTGGAAGATCTTTTCGGAGATATTAATATCTGGGAATTATTAAAAAATCCGCCTCGACCACCGGGAATAGGGCTTAAAAAATAGTTGAAGTCAGTTCACTGTTTTGACGCGTCAAAACACTCTTTTATATCCTATATGTTCGCACCTTTTAAACAAAACCCCCGCACCTTCAGAATAAATGTTGCTAAATGATTGATTTTAAGCGTCGTGGCAACGTTTAAATTTCGCCGCCGCCAGAAACAGTAACCTCTGGAACTTGATCGTAAGTGCCCAAGACAGTGCCGTTGCTTTGAACCGCCCTGAAGCAATATACGCCGACCACTCCCCCGGTCTTCAAAGAAAAATCCCACAAGCCGTCCTGGCCGGCATTAATGGCAGCAACGCTGTTGGTAAAGTTATTGGCCTCCTCGTAAGTTTGGGCCACGATTGTATCTGAAGAATGGGTCGGGTCAGTAGTGTCGGTAGTAAGATTATCGCCATCCGCAGGTGCAGCATTGTTATTAAATGTAATGTTTACAATCTCGCCAACGTCAGAATAACTATCGCAGCTTAAATCCTTGATAGCCATTTGCAGCTTGAATGTCTGACCGGAAGCAGCTAAATTAGCAGTGGCCACATGAATAAGCAATCTCAAACGAAACGCAGTGTTGGGATCAACAGTAACGTTGGTATTGAGCGCCGCCAGCGCCGATCCCACGCTAGTGCCATTAGTGTTGCCAAAAAAGCGGAATCCGCTTTGGTTATAGGTGGGATTAGACGGCGCCTGCAAACTGATGGGCGCCAATCCTGCTTTTGGCGGCGAATGAACGATTTCCCGATCGCAAATGTCATCCGAGCTCTGACTCCGCCGATCGCGCAGCTTATAAACGATCGCGTCCTTTTTCCCGATATTCAGCAAAGCCCGCCAAAATCCGGTAAATTGGCTTACCACAGCGCCATCCGCTTCCAAAACGCAGGGGGCCGCCTCTCCTTTGCACTCCGCGGCAATCTCATAATTTCTATCAATATTGCCGTCCCGCAAAAGCTTTAAATTGCAAACGCTCTTTTTAATAATTTCCGGGCAAATCGGGCTTAAAATTATATCCCGGAAAAACTCCGCTATCCGCACAATCGGCGGAGGAGGAGGAC
>CAYJVO010000030.1:0-5811 GCA_964373675.1 uncultured Candidatus Saccharibacteria bacterium | reverse complement strand
GGGCTTTTTTATTGCGCCATTCTTTTTCATATTCCGGACGGCCGCCAAAACCATAGCGCGCCCGGATAAACAAAACTTTTCCGATTTCACCACTATCAAATTTCTCTTTAACTAATAGGAAGGCCGAGTGGTAGCGATGGTTGAAGCCTGCCATATAGACCAGTTTATTTTTTTTGGCGAGGTCAATATTCTTTTTGATTTCGGCGCTAGATATACCGACCGGTTTTTCGCACAAAACATGTTTTCCGGCTTTCAAAGCGGCGTAAGTAATCGGTGCCAAAAATTTATGGGGCGTGGCTATTAAAACAGCATTTAGAGCTTTATCTGCAAGAATTTTTTTAAAGTCTTTCTCGGCTCGGCAATTTTTGATGCCTTGGCTAATCTCTAAAGCTTTTTCCAATCGGGTATCTACCACGCATCGCAATTGCGCGGTTTTTACCTTTTTTATTGCCTCGGCCCAAAGCTTGCCGATCGCGCCCGCGCCAATTAAAACTAAATTTATAATCTTTTTTTTCATCGCCCTATTCCCAAGTATTTAAAACCGGCTGCCCGCACCTCCTTCTCTTTATCGTAGAAAAGGTTGCGCGTGTCAAAAAAGATCGCTGGATCTTGCATGCCCTTACGCAATTTCGTCAGATCTAAATTTTTAAACTCCGGCCAGGACGTCATAGCTACAATCGCTTGGGCGCCCAAGACGGCTTGATAGGGATCTTTGAAAATGTCTTTTCGATCCGCCTGAGGATCATGCAAACGAAGTGAGGCCCCAGATTTTTCCAAGTCGGCCGCTACCTCCAACGCTAAAGATCGCCGCAAGGTGCTAGTGCCAGCTTTGTAGGTCAATCCGAAAATCGCAATCGTTTTATTTTTCAAACCTCCTAATTCGCTGTTCAGTCGCTTGAACACCAAACTCTTTCTGGTTTGATTTTTTTTCAAAACACTTTCGATTACCGGCAAAATCATCTGGTGATTCGTAGCTAGAGAGAGAAGGGCTTTAAGATCCCGCCCCAGCGTGCCGCCGGAAAAACCCAAACTGGCATCTAGGTAAGCCTTGTCGCCGATACGGGAATCGGAACGCAGGGCTTTAGTTATCTCCACCACGTCTGCCCCGACGGCTTCGCAGGCGTCGGCAATATCATAAATGAAGCTAAGCGAGGTGGCTAAAAAGGCGTTCAGAGCATGCTTAGTCATTTCGGCAGAAACCGAGGACATCGGCAAGATCTGGGCTGGCAACCCCGCTAGAATCTTCTTTACTTTCTCAAGAGCCGCTGGCGAGTCGGCGCCGACCACGATTCTTTCCGGATCGAAAAAGCAACGCACCGCATCGCCCAAACGCAAGTTTTCTGGAATGTAGGCGTAATCGAATTTTAAGCCTGGCCGTTTGCGCTCGATTAGCCCTTTTATTTGGAGGGAGTTGCCAATCGGCAACTGGCTGGACAATACAACCAAGACACCGCTACGCAGATGGGGCACGGCCAATTCAACGGCGTCATAAATCACCGAAAGGTCTACATCGTCATTATCATCTACCGGAGTATCAAAAGTAATCCAAAGAGTGTCGCAGTCTTTGACTCGGCTAAAATCGGTCGTATAGGTCAACCGTCCGCCAGCTTGGTTGGATTTGAGAAGCTCCTCTAGCTTTGGCTCGGCAAGAGGCGGCACGTTTTTGGAAAAATTCGCAATCACTGAAGCATCGGAATCGATTCCGACCACCCGATGTCCCAATTCCGCTAAACCGGCAGAATAGATTTCACCCAAATGCCACAAGCCAACAGTGGCAATTTTGTAAGAGTTGGCCATGTTTTTTATTGATTGTTTGTAGCCAATACTTCAGTAATGACACAACCAATCCCCCGGCTGCCACCGGTTATGACCGCGATCCGGTTGCTCAAAATCATGAGCAAATATTACCATTTTTAATAAAAAAGTCCAAGTAAAACTTGGACTTTACTCATTTCAAATTTTCAATTAACGCGGGCACATTAATCTCCCGCCAATCCATAAAAATCCTCTTTGCGCCTGCTTGGATAAGCGCAGTGACCGCATCCACTCGATTATATACAGGCATACCGATACAGGTCGCTCCTGCTAATGAGGCTCCGATAATTCCCCGAGGGGAATCATCGAAAGCTAACAACTCGGAGGCGGCCACGCCGAGACAATGAGCCGCTTCTACCCACACATCCGGAGTAGGTTTGGGATTTTTAACATCTTCAGCAAAAATAAGGTGAACCTTTTCGAAGTGGCTGATTAAACCGCTTTTCCCAAGCAACATTAATGCGTGTTCCCGCGGAGTATTAGAAGCGATGGATACCTTCAATCCATTGTTTTTAAATGACTCGATGGCATCAACGCAACCAGGACGTGGTTGAATATTTATATTGCTTAACAATGCTTCGTAGTAGTGTTTATCCCAATCCAGAAATAAATTAACGTCTACTTTTATATCTTTTCTAGCAGCCAGCGCAGTAATCTCTTCAGCAATCTTTTTATCGGGCCCGCCAATAAAATGCGGGATTCTTTCGAAACATTCATCTAGGGTAAGGTATACGCCGTATTCGGCTGCGGCCAGAATGTGGGCGCCGTGATGCGCCGCTTCAAGATTAATCAGATTTCCTTCAAGATCAAAAGCGACTCCCAGAATATTACCCATCATTTCCTCCTCGGTTCTTAAATGTACCAAAAGGGATTATACTCCGTATTTATAACTTTTCAACAACCCGCGAACCGAAATCGATAAAACGATATGGAAATACTGTCCCGCCAACAGAAACTATGCCCCTTTTAAATTCCGGCTGTTTTTCTTTTGGAACAAAAAAATACACAAATCCCCCTCCACCCGCGCCAATTATTTTAGCCCCAACTGCGCCAGATTGATAACCTTTTTCAATAAATTTTTCCAGCTCCTCGTTGGTGCAACTAATGTAGCACTTCTTTTTTGCATTGAGTAAATTCTTTAAACCTTGGGCAAATTCATCCACTCTGTTGTTGGCTAAAAGCGCACGCATTTTGTTTCCTAAATTTCTAAAAGTGTTGATTTCGGCAAAAATTGCTTCGGATTCCAAAAACCGCTTCGCGGTAATATTTAAAACTTCGCTTGCGGATCTTTGCCTGCCGCTGTAAGCCAAGATCATCTCTTCTTCCAAACGTTTTTTGGTAGATTCCGAAATTTCGACGCGGTTAACTTTCACGCTTCCGTCTCGTTCAAAAGCCAAATGCAAAAAACCACCAAAGGCGGCCATGTATTGGTCACATTTTCCGATAGGCGCCCCTAATTTATTAATTTCCAAATCAGCAGCCTCCTCCGCTAATTCCCCTGGCGATTTTTGGATATTATCTAGAGCGTATAAAGCATTCAATAATCCAACGGTAAATGCGCCCGAGGAACCAAGACCGGAGCCAGGAGGGATGTCAGAGGTTGACACAATATCCAACCCTCCTTTTATTTGATGCGAAATAAACGCCTGGCGAATAATAGGATTTTTGATGACTGCAATATCGCTAACGATTTCCTTCTCTGTAGGACAGTTCAAGCTGACCAGATTGTCGCTTCTTTGAGAAACCGTCACGGTTACATATTTGTCTATCGTCGCACCAAAGGCATCTCCGCCATGTTTTTTCACATAAGGAATAAGGTCATTCCCGCCGGTCAATGTAATTCGAACGGGTGTCCGAACTGTTACTTTTTTGAATGTCATTGATTTCTTGAAATAATAAAATGAATCCTCTCAATATTCAACTTTGACAAAAAAATTTCTTCGTGTTAAAATCTGACTAGTTTTTCAAAAGAGGAGGCTCTCATGAATCTTTGGAGTGTCTTTCGTGATTTCCAGGAAGAGGCGGTTTGGTTACTCATTGACTCTGTCGTTCGTGCTGGGGAACAGATCAAAAAACTAGATCGGGTTTTTGAAATAAAAGAGGGCGAAGGTCACCGTTCTGGGATTACCAAGGGCGATAAACTTTCCCAAGAGATCATAAGCGAGGAGATTTCTAGAGGATTTCCCAAGGCCGTTGTTTTGTCCGAAGAAGAAGGCGGCGTAGGAAATCTGTTGCATCGAGATCGACCATCGGGAATTCTGGAAGCGAAATTTGCATTTGTCATTGATCCTTTAGATGGAACCGCGCCTTATGGTTCTGATCTTGGCACTTGGTGTGTGGCGGGTGGAGTAATGCGGTGCGGAGAGATTGTCGGAGGCGTGATGTATGCCCCTGCTCTTAACGGCGGTATGCTTGTTGCCTCTGAACCCGGCAAGGCCCTAGTTGCTGAATGGGAAGGTCAAGTGGTTCGTGAGCTGCGGATTGGCAGCCCCACTCCTTCCAAGAAGTGTGTGGTCGCAATGGGAGTTGATGCTGTGCTCTATCCTTCGTTTACAAAATTCCTGCCGGAGGTCGCGTCCAATGTCCGGGTGGTGTGCCTCTGCAATTCCGGAATTTTGGGATTGGCGCAGGTTGCTACTGGTCGGATTCAGGCGGTAATTCAGACTCCGCAGAAGGCTTGGGACTGGGTGCCGGCTTTCCGGGCGGTTTTGGAAGCCGGGAAAACCTTCCAATTCTTCCGAATCGCTGACGGCGGCATCGTTGCCTTGAAGGAAAACACTTTTGACTTTGACGCGTTTTGTTACAAGCCCTCGGGGTCGCGTCTCGGCTTCATCGCTGGCGAGCCGGAACTGGTACGCAAGTTGTTTGGCCTTCTTCCAAAAGAAGGTTGGGCCATAATGGATCCAGATACCGTGATGAGTAATTGGAAATAGTTGCCTATATGGCGCTACTAAGAGTAGCGCCATTTTTTGTGTACAAAATAATAACCGCGCTACAAAGCGCGGCCTTTTTTAATTTATACTAATCTTTTTCAGATATTTGGCCGTCAGTTCATGCGGCCAAGGAAGGGTAATCGGGCAGCTATCTTCGTACATTGCCATTTCTTCGGCGGAACCCCAATGGTTCAAGATGGGAATGTACATACCGTGCTTGAATTCGCCACCCTGAAACATCAGGCTGATCTTGAAATCGGGCGGTAGCCCCTGCTTACTTTTGAATTTTTCATTGTACTCGTTTACCAACCAACTCAAGGCTGAACCCATCGTTGCGCTGAAAATGCCCCAATGAAACTTCTCTCCATTAGGAAGAATGATTGCCTGTGCCGCACGCATTCCTCCAATACCAATAGTTAAATCAGATTCCCAAATGGTCTTTTTGGAAATAACCAGTTGGGGATTCTCGCGGAAAAAGCTTTGAAATTCCAATCCAACACTCGAAGTCGAATTGTCGTCAAATTTGTATTGCACAAGATGATAGTGAAGGTGCGAAACATTCTGGCCGGCTAGCCATCCGATGTGGACGTTAACAAACAGCGTACGATTACTTTCTCTTTCCGCAAGCGTTTTCAAAATTTTCATCGCGCAAATCAATTCATCCTTGCCGCCAAGCGACCGCAGTTTGTCTACTGCCCAACAATGCTTGGGGATAAGCATCTGGTGGAAAGGGTAGGGAGTGAAGGAATTTTTGATTAGCCTCCAACCTCCGCCATCTTCATAAAACGCGACATCGTTCCGTGGCTTATTGCAAAATGGACAACTGCTGGGATCAACTTGAATCGGAATTTGCCAAGGACGATCTAGCTTAATCTCATTTCTGGTACCACCTGCAACGTTTCGCAAACCATTGGGCCACTTGTAAAAAACGACTGGGTTGTCCGAAGACATCTGCCCTCCGTTAATGAACTGGGCTCACGATATCATCTTTCTATCAGTTTTGCAACTCGCAGTCTATTCCAATACAAAATGATACCGAAATGACCTCCGCGTTCTAACGCAA
>CAYJVO010000029.1:0-7403 GCA_964373675.1 uncultured Candidatus Saccharibacteria bacterium | reverse complement strand
GCTGTAGACCACGCGTCCTGACGGACTACGGGGGTTCGAGTCCCTCCGCACCCACATATAATTTGCCCCCTTAGCTTAGTGGTAAAGCAACGGTTTTGTAAACCGTCGACGTCAGTTCGATTCTGACAAGGGGCTCTTCTAATTTATTGGTGATGGTTTAGTATTACTTGTAAGTACTTTTAAAAAGGAATAGCAGTGAGAAATTGGCGATTCGCGTTTTTGGCGTTGATTCTTTCCGCCGGCGCTTGGCAGCAGCCGAATCTTAATGCTTTAGAGTTAGCGCAGGATGATGAAGACGCTAAATTTGTTTTTGAAGTTTCGGATGTACTAGGGAATGAATTCTATGACCCGGCTATCCTTAATTATCCCAAATTTTACAACGCCGCTTTAGAGCAAATAGCAGGCGAATTAAAGAAGCAAAATATAGAATTCAAGTCAGATAAAATTAATGACAAGACAGCGCTAAAAGATTGTAAAGACCATTTTGCCCATGAATTTGGCAGAGCCAAAAATTTAGTAAAAGGCAAAAAAGAATTCGCCAACCATCAGTTGGCGTTTGCAGCGGCAGACGGATTTTTAACGGCAGTAGATGATTCCCATACCTACTTTTTAGATCCGGAACAATATCAATCGTCAGAGGGCGGGGTTTATTCCGGCATAGGCGCGTTGCTTAAAAAATTGGAAGATAATTTTTACTACCTTGGCCGAATTTATCCAAATAGTCCGGCGGAGAAAACTGGCCTGAAAAGATTTGATCGTTTATTGGAAGTTGACGGTAGGGCAATACCCAATGATGCCTCGCAAATCGCAAAACAGATCAGAGGTTTGGGAGATACCGAGGTAGAAATAACGGTAGAGCGAAAGGGAGAACGGTTAAAATTTAAAATAAAGCGCGGCACTATTATGACCCCCGTTTTTCACGGCGAACTCATAAAGACCGATGATAAAATATTGGCTTATATGCAGCTTGAAGGATTTCGTATTGGCGCATCAGGTGAGCTAAGGAGATTTATATTAAAGGCGCAAAAAGAAGGAGCTAAGGGGTTTCTTCTTGATCTTCGCGGAAATCCCGGCGGTTACCTGTTTGAAGTAGATGCGGTTCTAGAAATCTTTTTGAAAAAGGATACGCCTACTTATATTTTGAAAGACAAAAATTCAACTGAAAAGCGTAAAACCAGAAGCGATCCGATTTCAGAATCGGCTCTGGTAGTGCTTATTGATGACGATTCGGGATCCGGTTCAGAGGTTTGTGCCGCCCTACTGCAGGAAAATGGTCGGGCGACAATCGTTGGCGAAAAAAGCAGAGGGTCAGTTAGCGTGGGGCAATCATACAGGTTGTCATTTGGCGCTGGAATGACGGTTACAGTGAACCAATTTTTTACAGCCAAAGGAAAAAAGCTAGAAAAAGAAGGAGTCCATCCTGATATTGAAATAAAATTTAAGAAAGAAGACATTTTTAACGCAAGAGATGCTCAGTTAGATAGGGCTATCAAGGTATTAAAAGAAAAAATCTCCCGACGTTTGCGCCGGGAGATTTTATTTTATAATATGAAGTACAATGCCATTGCGTTTATTAAAAACCGTCGACAATTGCAGACTATACAGAATTGCTCGCAAAGATTTGCCCTCCCGGACTTATATTATTTCTAACCCCAGTTCTCAAAAGATCCATTTTGATCCGACGATCACCGACTTCCAACTTTATCAATTAGCGGCTGAATGCAACGAAATGTTTTTAAGATTTACCCGCGAACTCGGATTATTTAAGGGCAGGCAGGCCAAAGACGTCTGCGAACTTATTTTGGTTTCTGGCGGCTTTTATTATCATTTGAACCAGGCGTTTTATAACGTTTTCGGCTATTCTTTGCCCGCTGGCTTTATTGGAGTCCGTCGAGTGTTAGGCGATAAGCCGCACGGCGCGATAACTTACGATAACCTTGAGGCCATTCCGAAAAATAATCTTACAATCATTGGCGATACCATTGCGACTGGGGCGACTCTCATTGATTCCATCCGGTATTATTTAAGAAAAAAATCTAACGTTAAAAAGATAATTATTTTTACGATTGCCGGCGCGCTGCCGGGGGCCAGACGGCTGGCAGAAATTGAGAAGGAGATTAAAAGGAAATACGGCACGGAATTATATGCGTTTTTCTCCGACGGAATTTTTGGTCTTTCAGAGAACCAAACCGACATGCACTATTTTCACCCCGCTAGAAGTCGCGCTCGCGACAGAGTCGCGAGTCTAAAGGACCGCGGCGCGGCTACTTCTAGCGGGGTTCACTCCGACAGCATTCTTGCGCCTGAATCCGCCAAGGCGGCGGAGAAAAACCTCGGCCGGTTTTTGGGAAAGCGATTGTGTGTTATTTGGGATTGGGGACAGAGGAATAAGGATCCAATAGGGCATTTGCACGAGGTTATAAAAGTTTGCGGAAAACTCGGCAAGGCGGGGAAGGGCATTATTAAAAAAGCAAAAGCAAAACTTAAGGAACGGGAAAGAGATTTATAGTTAGTGTTTTTTTAATCTCGGGTCCAGCTCATCAACTAAGTTGTATTTTTTACCAATATAATCTAAGACATTATTCTCGTCTTGCTCGTCTTCGAAAGAGGAATAGTTACCGGTTATTTCTTCGCTAATTTGTATATCTTTAAAGATATTATCAATAACTATTGGTTTACGGAACTCATGGAAGAGTATATAATCTTAATGTGTAATATCTCCCATGATGTTATCTAAAGAGCAGTTAATAACTTTGTATTTCAAGAGAAATAAATCAATGCAAGAAATTGCGAAAGGTTTGCGGTGTTCATTGCATAAGGTGAGTTATTGGATGGAAAAATATAAAATAAAGCGAAGGTCTATTAGTGACGCTGTGTATTTAAAGAAAAACCCGGACGGAGATCCTTTTAAGATTCGTGCGCCAAAAAACTTGGAGGAAGCGAAACTTTTTGGCATGGGACTCGGCCTTTATTGGGGTGAGGGAACCAAAGCCGATAAGGGGTCTGTTCGATTAGGTAATACCGATCCATCATTACTCCGAAAATTTATGGATTTTTTGGTTAAATTTTTTGAAATTAAAAGAAGCGATTTAAAGTTTGGTTTGCAGTTGTTTACAGACATTAATATCAAGGAAGCACTGGACTTCTGGGTAAAATCGCTTAAAATAAAGTATAGCCAAGTCGGAAAACCCGTAATTACAATTTCTGGTTCAATTGGAACTTACAGGAAAAAAAGTAAATATGGGGTTTTGACTATTTATTATCACAATAAAAAACTAAGAGATATCTTAGTAAATATGTTGCCAATGTAGCCACCGCCGATGGCGGGGCAATGATTGGAAATTAAAAACGCCAATGTAGCTCAGCTGGTAGAGCAACTCCATGGTGGATCGCAAACCCCGCCCATTACAACAGTAATGTTGTAGATGAATCCCGAATAACGGTTAAACGCCAATTTAAGCTTGGTCAAGACCGTGGCCCCGCTAAGCGGGACCCGAACGACTGACAATGGGCTCCGATATTCATCGGAGAAGATACAGTCTAGCCCTCTTATAATCCGTCATACGGCGGAGAAGCAGAGGTGTAAGCGAAGGAGTAGGTCGTCGGTTCAAATCCGACCATTGGCTCAAATTTGGCGAAGACAAATTTGCCCCGCCGAAGGCGCGGGCCATTATCAGTATGTATTACGTTTATATTTTGAGAAGCAAGAAAACGGGTATATATTACACTAGGTACACTAGCGATCTGACAGAAAGGCTGAAGTACCATAATTCAGGAAAGACCAAATCTTTGAGGAGGCACATACCACTTGAAATTATGCACGTAGAAGAGTATGCTACCCTGCAAGAAGCCCGGAGGCGGGAGAGACAGATTAAAAAGTATAAATCGGGCGAAGCGTTTAAAAAATTACTGAATTTTATAGATAAATTTTCTTCGCCAGCTCGAAAATTTATATAAAATTCGTATGCCATCAAAATTCAGCGCTAATATAATCAAGCTCAAATGCTCCGTCTGTAACCGGGTCAATTATTATACCCGCAAAAACAAGAAAAACACGGAACGTAAACTCGAACTAAAAAAGTATTGCAGGTGGTGCAGGAAACATACTATACACAAAGAATCTAAAAAATAAGGAGTATTGTCCCGCCACAAATTTTAAATTTTAAGGTTGGCGGGATCCTCGATTTTCTAGCCTCGCTTTGCTTCGGAGAAAATCGGGGACAGGTGGTGCAGGAAACATACTGTACACAAAGAATCAAAGCGATAGTATCATTAAAGATAAGTTTCTAAACCGTTCTTTTAAAAAAGGAATCAGGCAGTGAACCAAATAAAGCGAGAGCTGCATCGGCAATTTTTTGATTTCTCGGAAGAACTTACATTTAAACAAAAAGTTTCCAACATTTTTTTGGTATTCTACCTTGATGCTTTTTGGGTAACCGCGATGTCCATAATTCTTGCGTTGTTGGGCTATCCGATGGATGCGATTATTGGCAAGATCAAGACTAATATTTGGTTTGTTATATTTGGACAGGATTTCTTTGGCATTGGTATACCAGCTTTATTTTTCCTGGCCTGCGTCTGGGCGCCTCTTTGGGAAGAGTTTGCCTTCCGGGTATTCCCGTTAAATTTAAATCGCACCGCTTTTCTAGTCAGGGATACCAAGCTTTTCTATCTCTACTTTGCTTTACTAAGTTCTATCATTTTCGGCTTTGGTCACGGATCGGCTGTGAATATTTTGTTCCAGGGATTTCTGGGACTCTCTTTTTGTTGGCTTTATCTAAAGAATAATCGTTCCTATCGGTCAATCGTCTTCGCTCACGCGCTCTGGAATTTTATGATCATTATTCTTTTTGGGTTTTAAATTTTTTAATTATTTGCCAGTTGTTGGGACAACTGGTTTTTTATTCTTCTTCGCCGAAAACCCCGGGCGGCCTACTCCGCCGAAGTAGCTTCAGCTACGAAGGCTGGATAAGGCCGTGGAGCTTCATTTTGATCAAATGAGAAAAAATTCAAGCCGCTATTGCATTTGCATTCTTATCACGATTTAGACAAAGAGATTGATTTTTGGTCAGAAATTACTAATATTGAAAGGAGCCAACTCCCAAGGCCATATATTAAGCCAAATATGGGTAAAAGGAATTGCTTGCGTTAGGAAAGGCGTTTCTGAAGAAGGGGGCATAGTTCAACGGCAGAATAACTCTCTCCAAAAGAGCAGATCAGGGTTCGATTCCTTGTGCCCCCGCAAAAATCAAAATCACCCATCGTGGGTGTTTTTGATTTTTCTGGTACAGGAATCGAACCAAGCCGCACCCCGTATCAGGAAGATAGGAGCGAAGCGACGTAAGAAACCGAAGGTGTCTTAAGCGGGGGTCGGGGTGCGGCGTTGTGGTTCGGTGAGTTTTTGGGCCATCCGGTCAAAAACGAAACCTTGATTCCTTGTGCCCCCGCACTAGATTTTCCCCAAGAGGTCCGATGTGCGTCGGACCGATTGGTTGGAAAATCAGTGCTCCGAAGAAGCGCAGCGTAAGCGGGGCCGTCAACATTTTTTACCTGCCTGCCGGCAGGCAGGTCGAGAGACCGCTGTGCCCTCCGAAGCTTTAGCGTAGGACGGGAGAGGCCTAGTAATCCCTCCGCAGGTCCTTAATACCTGCTTTTTGGGAATAGATTTTTTTGAAAAGCGGTGATTTTGCATCTCGAAACAAAGCTGATATAATAACGATATGCCAAAAGAGCAATTTCCTCGTATCCCGGAAATAAAAACAACGCCGGAAAGAGTTTTAGAAAAGGCGGGCTTAAAGCCGGGAGAGAAGAAAGAAAAAGAATTAACTCTTGAACAGAAAGAAAACGCGGTGGAGGAATTAATGGAGCTCTCGTCTTATCGCGCCGAGGCAGTCCGGCACCGCGCCGAGCATTTGTGGAAAAGCAAAGAGTTAGGAGAAAAATTAGAAAATGACCCCCGACTGGAAGAATTGAATAAAGACGTTGAAGAATACGACAAGGAAATATTAAATTTATCCAAAGATCCGGATGTTTTGGAAGCTTATAAGCGGCAATTCGGCGAACTGAAAGAAGCCCTCGGGAAAGTATTTACTTACGAACATATTCAAAAAGAATTGGATGCGGTTCGGCAAAAAGAACAGGACCTGCGCGAAGAATATGCCGGAATCGGAAAATCACTGGGGACGGTCCAAAGGAAAAAGTTGAACGAGCTAGAAAACCAAAAAAATCAACTAACGGAAGACATCGTAAAATTCGAACTTGATCCGTCGGCTGTCGATATGCTCCGCCGTCGTAAAGTGCGCCGCATCCAACGGGATTTGGAAAAATATAATTTTGCCGAAACGGATTCTAGAACCGATCTTATTGCCGAAATTCTGCCAGACCTAAAACAGGGCAAGCCAGTCCTATTTCAAGGTGAAACGGGTTCTGGTAAATCACAGCTTGCTAAGTATATTTCCGAACGCTACTTGGGAACGCCAGCGGTGTTAATACCGATTCACGAGCAAATCAAAGAATCGCAAGTTTTGGGGAAAACTGAATTCAAAGAGGGCGCTACGCAATACGTTTATTCGCAGTTTATTAATGCCATCAAGGAGGGTCGGCCGGTAATTTTTGATGAAATAAATAGGATGCCGCCGGAATTTGCTTCAATCTTTCACGACCTTCTTCAAAAAGAAGTTGGTGATGTATTTACGCATCCCATGACCGGTGAGAAAATTTCGATCAAGAATGGTTTCGCGATTTTTGGAACCGCCAACTTGAAATCCGAACGCTACCGCTACGGCTACGATGTTCCGCCGGAAGTTCTTCGGCGTTTTCAGCAGGGCGCCGGAGTTCGTGAAATTCATTATCTTGATTTTGGCAAAAAAGATAAGGACGGGCGTCAGATCGCCCCCGAAACTTTAAAGATTCTTTCGGCGGTTTTGGCCGATCGGCGCGGCGACATCCCTTGGGGTCCGAAAGACGCCCCTCAAAAATTAGACGAATTGAAGCGTTTTGCGGCCGCTTGCCGCAAAATTCAAGAAGATTTTACTTTGAGCATTCAGGAGGGCGCGGAAGAAACCCAAGCGCGCAGTGAACGCTTGGCGTTCAGAGAGTTAGTAATCACTCTGAAAAACCAAATCAATATCATGGAAGCTTGGAAAAAAACTGACTTTCGAGAATCCCTCGATAAGGTAATTCTGAAAGAATACTTCCATAAAGCAGAAATCGGCGGACGACCAGCTAAAGATCGCGCCAATATGATCAGGGTTTTTATGGCTAATAAGTTTTTTAAGGATGTAAAGTCGGAAGAGTTTAAGGTCCCCGGCCTTGGAGCAAAACAAATCCGCGCTTGGCGAGGTAAAGAATAATGCCCAAATTCCCCGCCTACGAAATATACAAGGAATACGAAGATCCGGATA
>CAYJVO010000028.1:2182-7474 GCA_964373675.1 uncultured Candidatus Saccharibacteria bacterium | reverse complement strand
TAGGAGGAGACGGTATCTTTGGAGGAAATCTCAATATTGAAGGAACCTCCACCGCTTCTTCATTCAACGCCACTACGACAATTACTGTCGGCACCTCTTCGCCAGGCACCAGCGCCCAATTGACTGTGTCAGGCAGTGCCTATATTAGCGGCGGTTTGAGTATTGGTAATTCCGCCACCGTTACTCCCGGCGCGCTTTATGCCACTCGGATTCGAGTTGGAGAACTAACTAATTGTACCGGCGGAAGCACCGTAGACACCGATGAAGGGGGGTACTTAGTTTGCGGCGAAGACGCGACCTCCGCCGGCGCCGGTGTCTCTACTATCCAAGAAGCCGATGTAACCATCGATGGGGCTGCCACCACCATAGATTTCTTCGGTCCTCACTTTGACGTGGATAGCAGTCCGGCTGGCGAAGCCAATGTTTCACTTAACTTTATTACCAGCACTAGCGATCTTGTTTTAGAAGGCGATGCGTCATTTAGCGGAGGTGATATAAACCTTGGCACCGGCAGCGCAACTTCTACCCTAACTTCCGCAGGCGGTAATCTTGGTCTTGGCAGTACTTCTCCGGGCGCCACATTAGGCATTGAAGGCGATCTCTTAGTTGACGGCACGACCACCGTCGGTCATTTACTGGCAACCTCAACCTCTTATTTCAATGATGCAATTTCAGCGACCGGAAATAATACTTTAAGACTCCGAGCTTCCGGCAGCGGTCTTGGCGCAACTTCAACCGGCAGTATTTACTTTGAAGATGCCGATGGCAAAATTCGGGGACGATTCCAAACAGAAGTTTTAGATAACGGCGATGGCGCTGACGGATCGGTTACTTTGGCAAATGACGCTGACCGCCCAACTATCTCTGCCGGCACTTCCGAATGGGATTGCACCCAAACAGATATTCCGGAAACCAGCGGCCAAACCAGCGTTACCGGCCCGACTTGCTATGCGGCGGATATCGGCCTTTCCGCCAGCGGAGCGGAACTTCCGACCACTGTTAGGGCCGGTCAAGATTTAGTTTATGTGGCGACGACTTCAGTCACCTGGCTTGCCGCAGGCGACGAGATTCTGATTATCCAGATGGAATCCGCTGCCACTAACACCGTCAATGCTTCCAGCAGTCCTTGGGGAGCGATCGGCTTTTATGAATTTAAAACAGTGCAAGGAATCTTAAGCGACGGCACCAATGTTCGGATTAGGGTTACCACCAGCTTTGAGCACACCTATTATGACGATGACTTAAGAAACCAAGCTCAAGTTATCCGCGTCCCCAATTGGTCCAGCTTAACCGTCAGTAACGGCGCTTCCTTGACTGTCAGTCGTTACAGCACTAGTACTTATGACGCGGCTGATCCCAAAGGCGGTGACGGAACTGGCGGTATTTTAGCATTTCGTGTTTCGAACACTTTGACGCTTAATGGCCAAAAATCTATTAATGTAAGCGGAATGGGATTTATGGGCGCCCTCGCTTCCAGTTCAGTTGCTACTTATAAAACTGGCGGTTCTGGTGGAACCGGCGGCGAGGGCGGTATTAACCTTGAGGGCAACGCCACGCCAACAGGTACAACCACACTGGCTGGCTATCTGGGCGAAGGTGGTTATACAGGAAACGGTCCCGGCGCTGGTGGCGGAGGTTCCGGCGGTATGCCTGGCATGGGCACTCTTGGTGATAGTGGCGCTAGCGCGCCTGCTGGCGGCGGCGGTGGTGGTGGCGCCGGAGGTGGAGGCGCGGGTGGTTCCTATGGCTTGCCGGCAATTCAAGGCATTAACGGAGCTCAAGGAGGAAATGGCGGAGGCGGCGTAATTATTACGGCTGTGACTAATGCGCAAGGCGGCCCGGGTGGTATTGGTGGTGACGGTGGTCAGCCAGCTACCAGTTCGCCGTTTATGCCTAGAGATCTCTCGAGGATTACTATTGGTTCCGGTGGTGGTTCCGGCGGTGGCGGCGGCGGCGGCGGTGGTGGTGGCTCTGCTGACGTTCTTGGTGGAAATGGTGGAAATGGCGGAAATGGTGGGCGTGGCGGAAATGGTGGCGGTTCAATAATGATTTTTGCTAACGCATTAAGCGTTGATGTAGCGGCAGACAACGCAATTATTGCTAATGGCGAAGCCGGAGAAAATGGTATAGCTGGAGATGCCGGAGCTGCCGGTGGCGCAGGAACTACCGATGGTCCTGGAGGAGGAGGTGGTGGTGGCGCCGGAGGTCCTGGAGGCGGCGGAGCCGGCGGTGCTATTTGGATTAAAACCGGTACCTTAACGTTCCCAACTAACGTTCCTAACGAGCCTTGGCTTGCGGCGACTTCGACAGGCGGCGTTATGGCGGCTGGTGGTGCCGGGGGTAATGGCGATGAGGCGACTGATGATGGTGGTGGTGGTGGTGGTGGTGGTGGCTGCCCTGGCGGAACCGGCGGCGGTTCAACCGCAGTTACTGCTCCGCAGGGGGCATACCCAGGAACATATGGCGGAACATCCGACAATTGCAGTAGCGGGTCGCCAGGAACGACCGGATTTATTCGCATTGATTATAATTCGTTAAATAGCCCTTATCGTGGTCTTATAGTCCCAACCCCGGTTTTCATGGTTACTAATAATTACGGACAATTACATGCCGGTGCGGTTAATACTGTTAGCGCGGATGTTTCAGAAAGGTATCCAGTTATGGATAGCTTAATTGAGCCGGGCGATGTTGTAAGAATCAGCTCTAGCATTGCCGGAGGTTTGGACAGTTTGCGATCATCCGCTTATGTAGAGAAATCGGCAAAACCGTATGATGATCGGCTTGTGGGCGTTATTTCAACCGAACCCGGTCTAGAGTTAGGTAAAGACGACTTCTCAAATCAACCCACCAGGCCGGTTGGAATACTGGGCCGGGTGCCGGTCAAAGTTACGGATGAAAACGGCCCGATTCAACCGGGAGATTATCTAACTTCTTCGGCGACCAAACCCGGGTTTGCAATGAAGGCGACCCGTTCCGGTATGGTTATCGGCAAAGCGCTCGGCGAACACAGCTTTGGAGTCGGCACCGTGATGGTATTTCTTAATCCGGGTTATCACCCGATCAGTTGGGCGATTGAGTTAAACGATGATTTACCCGACGGACAATTGCAGGGAATGGCTTCCGGGACCCCAAACACATTTTCTATAAATCAAAAGGGTTCCGGCGATATCCTGAACTTGCAGGAAAATGGAGATTCCAGGTTTTTATTCAAAAACGACGGTTCGTTGGAGATCAATAACCGTACGGATGACGATCCAACTAAAAGGATTGTGGTTGTAAAATCGAATGATTCTGAAGTATTCAAGATAAATGCGAGAGGCGACGTCGCTCTCAAGGGCGTAATTATCGTTGAGAACAATTCATTCGCCGGGTCAATCGTTACCGACGAAAATGGTTTGGCCGATGTTAACTTCGGCTATCATCTTGGCACCGGCAAGCCGAGTGTCCAGCTTACAGCCGAAGCTGGCGACGATGATGATAACTATAACAATGACAAACTGGTGCTAGCGCAGATTTCCAAGTTCTTCCAAGATGAGGCGAAAAATTACACCGGCTTTAGGATAAAAGCCGCGGAAATTCCGTCCGGCCAGGCGGCGGCAAGCACCACCATCCATTACTTCGTAATTGCTAAACAAGGAGGCTATTGGAGTAGTACGACAACGCCGATTAAAGTAGTCACGCCGGAAGAACTGGCTAGCACAACGGTAAAGATAGTAGTGGTGGAAAGTCCCAGCGGCGATACCTCCTTCGACTCCGCTCAGGATAAAGAACCGCCGGTAATACAATTAAACGGGCTTAACCCAACCGAAATTGAAGTTGGCTCAACGTACTCTGATTTAGGAGCCAGCGTTACTGACAATGTCGACCAAAACCTCGGCTATAAGGTCAGTTTGGATGGCGGGCCGGAAATATATCCAAATGAACTGACTTTGGATACTTCAACGGCCGGAGAGCACACTATTATATATGTAGCAGTTGACCAAGCGGGGAATAGGGGAACGGCGACGAGAACCGTTCGTGTCATTGCGCCTGCCCTCCGAAGCCTTACTTTGCCCTCCGAAACCTTGCGTGAAGGACGGGGCGAAGGGGGGAGCGATAGCGCGGCAATCTCACCTCCGCCAGAACCAACCCCAGCCCCAGCTCTCGAACCGACGGCAGAACCCGTCCCAGAGCCAACGCCAACTCCAGCTCCAGCCTCGGAACCGGAACCAACCCCGCCGGCTCCAACAGAGCCGCCTTCGTCGGAATTAGCTCCGTAGCCATCGTTCTAATCTAACGGTTTCGCAAACCATTATGGGTTTGCGAAACCGTTATTATACAATTATAAAGTAATGAAACTTAATGTTTTAGCCATAACCGCAATCTTATTTTTAGTATTTATAATCTATTTTGGCGTCTGGAATTTTGATTTTGCGTATGATGATTTTGGCCATCTGGTTAATAATCCAAAGGTGGCATAAAACAATTATCAGCGTTTTATAACCGTTATTATTTTGATTGCTTGTCTACCTCTTGATAAACCAACTTTCTCGCCGAATTTATGAGCAACGGATATTTCCTTTGGAACGCCGGCGACTAAGCCGTCGCGAAAATCTACTTCGTTAAGTATCGCCAAGGCCTTTTCGGAAAATTCTTTCGTGAGGTAAGAGGCATTAAAGAGTATGCGGAAAAAAGAAGCATAGTCTTTTATATTAATAAAATCATCGGTTTTTCCGATAGCCGGACCTTGGATGCCTAAATCCTCGTAAGTTCTGGTGAGCGCGTGGCCGTTTATTTTGGAGAGCAATAAATCTTTTGCGTCATTATCAGAGTAGATAATCATTCTTCTGACAACATCATTAAGCGCATAAGACTTTCCAACCTCCATAGTTACCCTCGGTTTAATAACCATCTCGTTATTACCGGCACCTCCTGAATAAACTACCGACTGATTAAGAAAATTTGGATCGGTTTCGGCTTGTTTAAAGGCGGTTATCATAAAAGGCACCTTTAATAAACTGCCCGGAGAAAAAACCTCTTTTTCGTTGATGCCGAACCACGGACCGTTGTTAAGATCACGGAAATAGACAGAAATATGGTTGGCCTCGCCGGTTTTTAATTTTTCGGAAATTAGGCCGGAAGTTTTTTGCTTAAACGGTCTAAGCTCTCGGAAATTGGCTTCAGCAATATCGCATTCAAGAAGCGGATTAGTGAATTGTAAATTTGATTGCCGCAACTCGATTAAGCTGACGGTTTGTCTGCTGCTGCTGCTGCTGATAAACCACCCGCTTAAAAGTCCAACCGAAAAAATTA
>CAYJVO010000028.1:0-2082 GCA_964373675.1 uncultured Candidatus Saccharibacteria bacterium | reverse complement strand
CTGCTGCTGCTGCTGCTGATAAACCACCCGCTTAAAAGTCCAACCGAAAAAATTAAAACAGGTAGCAGAAGTTTTTTACGCATATATTGTTAAATTTTACCCCCACTCATCAAAAAGAGCAAAAATTTGTTTAGAAGGACTTTATCTAACGGTTTCGCAAACCGTTAGGGGTTTGCGAAACCGTTATTATTGCAGAGATTATTCTAACGTTGTTTCGCCAAGATTTTCTGTGTCTAAATCTTTTAGCCAAGTTTTGATTTGATTCTCGTAGCCGGAATGACCGCCAAAAAACTTTAGCAAAAACTCTCTTTGCGTCACAGAAGGAAAGTTTTTCTTTCCAAGATAATCCAAATGGCTGCTCCATCGGTAATCTCCCAAAAACTTAATTGCCGCACTAGAGCTTTTCAGCTCCCGTTTGCGCCACCCCGGCGCGTGCAGATCCAACGGATTAAAGTGTATATAGTATGGGATATGGATGAAGTGAGCCTCATTGTTAATGTGAACAGATTTGTATCTTCCTTGGAATAGCGCGCCGCTCCTTTTGTATTTTTTATTGAAGTAATTTGCGTACCCAACATTAATTTTTTTCATGAATTGAGATGCACCGTCATCAAATCGCGGCCGCAATAGAAGATGGTAATGATTTGGCATGATAGCAAAAGCCAATATGTCCACTAACAATTTTCGTGGTTTTCTAGCCCCACCATCAATATAACGGTTTGCGAAACCCTTAGATTTTTGGAAAAAATAGGCTGTGTTGTTTACAGATTCAGTGTCGTTAAACTCGAACAAGTCGTGAATGAAACGAAAGCGATCCTCATCGTCTAAGAAGATGTTGCGTTTTTCTACGCCCCTGTTTAGCGTGTGATAAACCTCTCCTGCGGCGAACCCACGTTTCTTGTAAGTACTCATTTTAAGTAAGATTATATTAATGCTAACGGTTTCGCAAACCATTATAATGGTTTGCGAAACCGTTAGATAGGAGCTTGTGGATTACGTGAGAAAACGGATAAGGTATAATTAAAATATCTTTTAAAAGGTCGGTTTTGTTAATTTATGTAAAAATGGCTAAAAATTTAATGAAATCAAAATTAGTCTGGTTGCTGGTTGTCGTTGTGGCGTTAGTTCTTGTATGGAAACTGGATTTGCTGCCTACGGGGAGAAGCGATAAGTACCAGGCGGTATTTTTGACCAATAACCAGGTTTATTTCGGAAAGCTTAGCAAGGCGGGATCGGCCTATCCGGTGTTGCGGGACATTTATTATTTGCGAGTTACTCAAGTTTTACAGCCGCGGGATCCAAATAATCCCCAGCAGCAAATCAACTTAGTCAAACTAGGAGGCGAATTGCACGGTCCGGAGGATGAAATGCGGATTAATAAAGAGCAGATTCTCTTTGTTGAAGATCTGAAAGCAGATTCTCAAGTGGTTACAGCAATTAACGAATATAAGAAGAGCCAAGGACAATAACGAGAATCTAGAAAATAGAATCTAGAAAAACGACCAAAAATCGCCGAAAAACCGGCGATTTTTAGTTAGTGCCGTTATGCTATTATTTAAAGTATGCGACCTAAGCAGATTTTTTTCTCTGTTCTTCTATTTTCTACTTTCTATTTTCTACTTTCTGGCCCAATCGCGGCGCAGGAATTCACCTCAACAGATTTTAAAGTGTTGGATCCCGTAATTCAGCCGGCCGGCTACGGTACTTCTGACGATTATCGATTGACCGGTGTTATTTCCCAAATTTCCATTGGAACGAGTACCGATTCTAGTTTTAAAGTTAGCTCCGGCTTTTTGTTTTTCCCATTTGTCAGCACGCCCGTAGTTACCGCCACTGGCGGCCAGGACGCTCAAGTCCCGCTTTCTTGGACTGCCTCGACCGGTGCTTTGGGTTGGACTGTTTCCGGTTATCGCGTTGGACAATCTACGACATCCGGCGGCCCCTATTCTTATTCGGCTGATCTTGGGAATGTTACAAGTAGTACCAGAACGGGTCTGACTAACGGCACAACGTATTATTTTGTTATCAATCCAATTGATGCTCTTGGTAGTGCCATCGCTACTTCAACACAAGTTTCGGCAA
>CAYJVO010000027.1:0-8317 GCA_964373675.1 uncultured Candidatus Saccharibacteria bacterium | reverse complement strand
GTGGGTGCGGAGGGACTCGAACCCCCGTAGTCCGTCAGGACGCGTGGTCTACAGCCACGAGCAATTGCCGCTATGCGACGCACCCATTTTTAAATTTCTGATACCGTTCTATATGTTTTCTATTACCAAAACCTATCTCTTGGAAAAATCTATCAGTGTCTTCCTTTCTAGTTAAATAGAGATTATAACCACTAACTTTTGAGGGATGAAAACCTATCCTTCTCAGCATCGTTCTAACAGACAACGAAAGTGGAATTGAGCGATTGACCGCTCTACCACCTGCCCATTTACCAAATTATTTTACCAGAAAAATTGCTAAATAACAAATTCCCCCCTCTTTATTGAGGGGGTTTGTTTTCGCTCTTTGTTTTATTCAATAATCTATTCAACAAGTTATCAATTTTTAAAATCACTATTTTCAACCTTCGCAGAATTTTCCCGGTAAATAGATTGAAGGCAACATCAATTTTATCCAGCGGGAGCTTTTTTATCAACTTATCAAAATAATTTTCTTTTAGCGAACCGCTTGCCGCCTCTTCTTCAGAAACGCGGGGCAGAGTTCTGGCTAATAAATAAATAATAAAAGCCAGACTCGTAAAAAAGATAATTTGTAGCAAGAAGTCGTACATAATATAGCCACTAGGTATCAAAAATAGTATAGCGCCTCTATACCCTAAACCCTAGTCGCTAGTGGCTGTTCAGAGTTCATACCGACAGAAACGTTCAATTTTAATGTTTTCTCCTACCTTGGCAATTGTCCCTTTAATTAAATTTTCCACCGTAACAGAATCATCTTTAATGAATGGCTGTTGAAGCAAATCCTCAATGCTGGCCGGAGCCATCGCGGCAATATGCATAACCAAATTATGAGCCAGCTCCTTGAATGGATCGGAGTGAACCACAAAATCCGTCTCGCATCTTAATTCCAACAAAACTCCGACGCGGTTGTTGTGAATATAAGATTCCAAAATGCCGGCGCCGGTTGCGCGGCCCGATTTTTTCTCCGCCTTTACAAGACCTCGCTCATTAATCAATTTTACCGCTTCGTCAAAATTGTCCTGCGCGTCTGCCAAAGCTTGTCTACACTCCATCACTCCCGCACCAGTCACCTCTCTTAATTTTTGAATATCGTTAACCATTCTGGAAAAGTTTGTTGAAAATCCAGCTAACGCTTGATTTTGAACTAGTATTAGCCGGAATTAAATAATCGGCTTCATCGGGGTTGTTGTCACTGTTAAAAATGCCGACGATTGGGATTTTAATTTTTTTGGCCTCCCTCACTGCCGTATGATGCGCCACGCCGTCCACAATTAAAACTGCGTCCGGAAGTTTTTCCATTTTTTCCAAACCGCCCATCAACTCATTTAATCTTTCAATTTCCCGATCAAAACCTAATCGTTCCTTTTTGGTATATTTTTCTAATTTACCAGAGGCTCGGTCTTGCTTTAATTTTATATAATATTTGATTCTTTTAGAAATGGTTTGGAAATTCGTCAGCGTCCCGCCCAGCCAGCGTTCAATTACGAATGGGTAATCCATTTTGTGCGTCCATTCTTCAATTAAGCCGCGGATTGCCGGCTGAGTGCCGACTAACAAAACACTTCCCTTTTTATCTTTTATACCTTTTAAAAACTCTATAGTTTTTTCAATCGCCTCCAAAGTTTTAGTTAAATCAAAAATTTCAAATCCATTTCGCGTGGCAAAAATATATTTAGCCATTCTAGGATTGGTTTTTGACTTCTTGCGGCCGTACAAAATGCCGGCTTTCGCCATTTCTTCAAAAACTGCCAAATCAGCCGAACTAACAGGTTCGGCAGCTTGCTCTACCGCTATGTTATTATTTATTTCGTCAGACATTAAAATTAGAACCTATTTAGGTTCTAGTATATTAGAAATTTTCCCAAAAGACAATAGCTCATTCAGACCGCTGTCGGATCAAAAAAGATAATCGCCA
Organism: uncultured Candidatus Saccharibacteria bacterium; assembly: GCA_964373675.1. GTDB lineage: Bacteria > Patescibacteriota > Minisyncoccia > UBA6257 > WO2-44-18 > CAYHXN01. The sequence continues at coordinate 6,363 of CAYJVO010000027.1, read as the reverse complement.
AAGTTTTGACAACGATTTTTAAATCCAGCCATAGAGATTGATGTTTTAAATAAAAATCGTCCAATGCCAGTTCTTTTAAAAATGGCAGGCTGGATGCGCCGCTGACTTGAGAGAGACCTGTTATGCCCGCTTTGGCTAAAATAATATGCCGGTAGTCTGACGGATATTTTTCCACTTCTTCTGGTTCGTGCGGCCGCGGCCCAACCAGCGCCAACTCGCCTCTTAGAACATTTATAAACTGCGGTATTTCATCCACGCGAAACTTGCGGATTAATTTTCCTATCCTCGTTAAACGCGGATCGTTTCTTATTTTAAAAAATGGCCCGTCCGTCCGCTCATTTGCATGGGCAAGTTGCGCTTTCAGGCGATGCGCTCCGTCAATCATGGAACGGAATTTATACACATAAATAGTTTTTCCGCCGCTTATCCGGGCTAATCTCACTAAAATCGGTCCTTTTGTTTCAAGCTTGATCGCCAAGGCGATAATGAGCCACAGCGGCAAGCTCACCAAAATACCAATTGAGGCACTAACAAGGTCTACAACTCGCCTGAACATCGGTATAATTATAACATGACCAAAAGTCATTGAGTCACTGAGTCATTAAGTCATTTAAAAAAAACTTAATGGCTAAATGACTTAATTACTTAATGACTAAATGAAAGTAGCTCTACTCCACGATTACTTAAACCAATATGGCGGGGCGGAACGGGTCTTAGAAACGCTGATGGAAATGTTTCCGGAAGCGCCAATTTACACCCTTCTCCATGATTCTGAAAAAACCTATAGCAAATTTATAGGGCGCGAGGTTAATACTTCCATTCTGGATTTTCCTGAGGCCCGCCGCAACCATCGCCTTTTTATACCCTTGATGCCGTTGGCAACAAAAACCGTGGCCATTGACCATGACTATGACATTATTATTTCCGATACTGCTGGTTTTGCTAAGGGAATAAAAACCCATACTGGTCATTGTCATCGTAATTGTCATCGTCAAATTCATATTTCCTATATTCATACTCCTCTCCGCTACGCTTGGGAACAAGAAAATTATCTTCGTTCTGTCCTCTCTCCTCTATCCTCTTTTCTCTCAAAGCCAATTCTTAATTGGCTTAGAAATTGGGATTATCGCGCGGCGCAAAAACCAGACATTCTTCTCGCCAATTCCCAATTTATCGCCGACAAAATCAAAAAATACTACAATCGCGACGCTAAAGTTATTTACCCTCCGGTTGATACCGCAAAATTTTACTATGACCCTAAATCCTATATTCTAAATTCTCAATCCTCTTATTACCTGGCCATCGGCCGCCTCCTCCACTACAAACGCTTTGATTTAGTAATAGATGCTTTCGCCAAATTGGGGCGGCCACTAAAAATTATTGGCTCCGGACCGGAGGAGCAAAAATTGAAAGTCAAATGTCAAATGTCAAATGTCAAAAACATTGAATTTCTTCCATTTATAAATAACGAGGATGAGCTTCGGAAACTTTACAATGGCGGCAAAGCGCTGATATTCCCGCAGGCGGAAGATTTCGGTCTGGTAGCCGCAGAAGCGCAGGCCTGCGGCTTGCCGGTGATCGCCTATGCCGCCGGCGGCGCGCTGGAAATCGTCCGCGACGGCTCCGACGCAAGGTCGGAGTCCCGACTAGAACGTCGGGAAAAAACCGGAGTTCTTTTTTATGAACAAACGCCCGCAGCCCTTAGCGCCGCCGTGGAAAAATCAGAAAAAACGCGCTGGAACCGCTATAATATCTCCCGCTCCGCTCAAAGATTTTCTAAAGACAAGTTTAAAAAATTGATTTATGATCAGATTAGCAATTTGGTAACTGAAAATGAAAAAGCTTGTGTGTCCGAAATGCCAAAAACCCGCAAAGGCCCTATGGCCAACCAAACTACGAAGTAAATGGAAACCTTGGACCACAGTTCCTGCCAGCGCAAAAAAATACGTTCCGTTTATAAAAATTTGCCCTAACAACGATTGCCGCAATAGAAATTCACTGGGTAAAGAACGGGGTGTGCTTTTTTGTTTCTGCCCCAAATGTAAAAAGTGGCGGCTTACTATGAAACGCACTCCAGATCCAATGATAGGAGGGGGATGGCTGTGCCAGAATCGCAGTTGTAGGTTACGATTTTATTTTGACCACAGATTTTAAAGCCCCAGTTGGGGCTTTTATTTCTAGTTATTCTCTTTTTATGTGATTGAGGGCGTAATTCAAATCCGCCCCCACTTTCTTCCCTGGGTTAAAAATATTTTGTGGGTCAAAGATTTTTTTGATTTCCTCAAAAATCCGGTAAATTTCGTCGCCGTACATCTGCCGCAAATACGGGCTGCGGATCAAACCGTCGTTGTGCTCGGCAGAAATGGAGCCGTTGTATTGGAAAACTAATTTATACACTTCATCCATTACTGGAACGATTTTCGCCCGTTCCTCCTCACGCTCCAAACGCATCAGCGGAATGACGTGGAAATTGCCGTCTCCCATATGACCGGCAATTGTATATAAAAATTTATAGCGATCTAGAATTTCGTAAAGTTTCGGCAAAAACTCCGGCAAAAACTCGGGACGAACAATTAAATCGTCAATAAATGGCGCGGTTTTCAATCCCTTAACCTTTTGACGCAGAAGATTAAAACTCTCCCGCCGCATCAGCCAGTATTTTTTAGCTCTCTCTTCGGTATTAGCAACAAACGTCTTAATTCCTAAATTCCTTAATTCCTTAATTACTATTTCTGCCCGTTTTATTTGTTTATCTACTTCGTATTGATCATTTGCCTCAAACTCGACAAGTACGACTAGTTTAGGAACGCCACCGGTCAGCGCCGCCCAAACTTCCGGCAAAAATTTCCAAGCTAGAGACAAAAAATTTTTGGCGCCCATGCTTTTGGCAAACCCCCAGAAAAATTTAACCGCCAGCTTAAAGGTGTGGTCATCAAAAGACTCTAAACTGGTTGGTTTTAACGGCAAAAGCGCGTTTACCAGCTCCGGAAGTTTTTCCAGCGATTTTAAAAAAATGACCAAAAGGCCGGAGTGAGATTCGGCGCGTACGAGACGAAAAGTAATTTCTGTAATTATGCCCAGCGTACCCTGCGCTCCGACAAAAAGCTTGGAAAGGTCAAACCCGCTCTTTGCCTTATCCCAAACATGCCAGACATTATAGCCGGTAGAATTTTTACTTACTTTGGGTTTGGATTTTTGGATTAAATCGTAATTTTTGTCTAAGAGTGTAAATATTTTTGAATAAATTTCGCCCTCCAGTCCTTTAGATTTCATTTTTTTCTCCAGCTCATCGCGGTTCAATTTTTTCAATTCATACTCGTTGCCGTCGCTTAAAACCGCTTTTAATCTTTCAACATAATGCTCGGTTTTTCCGTACCGCAAAGTCTTTTCACCGCCAGCATTATTAGCCACCATTCCGCCAATGGCGCAAATCTCCCGAGATGCCGGATAAGACGGCATCAGCAAACCGTGCTTGAGCGTTTCCTTCTCAAAATCGCGGTACCACACTCCCGGCTCCGCTAAAGCTTCCGCCGACGTCAAGGCTTTGGCGGACAAGTCGGCGGGCAAGCCCGGCTTTACGCTGACTGACATTTTGGTGAAATGCTTGGTAAAGTCCATCACGATAGACTCGCTCAACGGCCCTCCGGTCATGTCTGTGCCGCCACTTCGGGCAGTTAACGACAGCTTCTGGCCGCTGACTTCTAGCCGCTGGCTAACGAATTTAACTAAAGATTTTACGTCAGCTGAATCTTTAGGAAAGACAACAACTTGCGGCCGCACTTCAAATAGGCTAGCGTCGCGGCTATAGCATTGGAGCGTCGCCTCCTCAACCGCCACTTCTCCTTTAAAATTCTTTTTAATCTCGCTCGCCAAATCCATAGGTTTAATTTTAACACAATATAAATCAGCAGGACTGACCTGCTGATTTATTTTGAGACCTCAAAATACTGAGGGGCGCGCTAGCGAGGTTGGATCAATAATGAATTAATCAGCTCTCTAGTTAGAGGACCGGCGATGCCAACTGCCTCTAGGGTGTTCGCCTGCTGGAATCTTGACACTGCTTGGCTTGTCATTTTCCCGTAATAACCCGTAACACTGTCAGCGGAGAGCAAATTATTTTTATGAAGAAATTCCTGAAGAAGCCGCACTTCATCATCTCGCATCCCTGGACGCAGATTTTTAGTAAGCTGTTTTGATTTTTCACCGGTGGATTGCGGTGCATTTGCAGTTTGTGGCTGAGGGCACACATTCTGGACAACTGTTTGGATAACCGGAGCAGGCCTTACCGATGAAAGAAGCGCTGGGCCATTGCCTGGCATAGAAAGATCTCTCAAAAGTGTCACCTCCACACTAATTACTCCCGGCTCTCCGACCTTAATATTACCCTCAACATAAAGTTTGTGTCCACTCTCAAGCTTCCAGACAGTTATCGGTTCACCCGAGGCATTGGTTACTGTCGCGTGTGTCGGAACAAAAAATGACCAGCGCGTCCCCCAAAGCTTAACTACAACTATGTTGTTATTGAGTTGGCTGATTTCGGCGCCGTCTACTTTTACATTGCCGCTAACATCAATATAAACCTCAGCGGCCTGCGCCAACACCGCGATTCCCAAAAATGCGGCCAGTATAAATGTAAAAAGTAATTTGGTGCTCATTTTATTGAATCTTATTCCAACCTTAAGAATAATACAAGACGCGCTACTTCCGTGACTAGACACAGCCGTAGAATGCGATGTATTTTATATATCACATCACTGCTAAAAAAGATTGAACATGGAATGTTCTAAATGTAAGAATCTCGCGCACACGATGGAAGCCAAGTTCTGCATATGCCAGAGGTGCGAAAAAAGTAGCAACGATGATCCGAACACACTAAAATAGTGTAGGGCATGTGCTACTAAGCTAAAGGTCTGCCTTAGGTGCGGTAAAAAATTGAAGTCGGACAAGAAGTAACTCATTTGTTTCAGCCCGCCTAAAATGGACGGGCTTTTTCTTTTCCCCACGTCCCATGACCCTCCTTCGTACTTCTTCACTAAAGTTACGAAGCACTACGGAAGGGCACAGCACTTTTTGTACTTTATAGGGTGCCCATCTTTATCCTTCGCTCCGCATGGACAAGGATTATTGCGGCTTAGAATTTATAAGTATCTTCACGGCGACGTTCAATAGTCAGAATAAAAATGTCTTTATCGTCTTTAGCAAAAAGAATTCTTAATTTGCCCTTACGAACTCTAAAGATATTTTGATGCCCTTTTAGTTTTTTAACGTCCAAGTTATCCCACCGCAGAGAAATAATTGTTTTAATTATAGATTCTATTACCTCTCTTTCTTTTTTGGTGAACTTGGAAAGAAGTTTTTTAAGATCGGGCATTCAATTTACGAAGCTCTCTTAATATTGTCTTGGCTGATATGCCGCCTTTCTTAATTTTAGTAAAATCGATAACTTGTTCCCAAAGTTCGGAATCATCCTCCGGAGAAGAAATTTTCAAAACGGGCCTTGAACGACGAATAACCGTAAAAGACTTCCCTTTCTCTACCTCCGCTATATATTTGTCCATATTTTGTCGCAGTTCCTTTAAACCCACTATTGAGTTTCTCATATTTCAAAGTTTACCTTAAGGTAAACTTAATATCAATACCGCTGTGGATATCTTATTTTCCATGATACTTTTAATACCCAACCGCAGGCTTGCCCGCCGAAGCCTTGGCGGAGGTGGGGATTTTCCCTTGGCCTTCCGTAGCTTTCTTTGACCTTCGTAGCTTTAGCGAAGTAGGTAGCGAAGGAGGCTTTATTTTAAGCCATTTTTTCATATGTGGCACCACCGAATTTGCTGAAACATAGAAAATGTCATGCGAATGTCTTTTACCTTTTTCGCCTAACGCTTTTACCAGCTTATTCTCGATCGAATGTTGTCATCCTGTGGAAAGCAGATACGATTTTTATAATCGCGTTTTCTCGGAATTTTTGAGCATACAATGCGGATTGGCGGGCGGATTCTTTTATGAATCTCGGCGAAATCAGGAAACCGTATCTGAAACCGGAGAAATCGTGAGTTTTCAGACCATTGAAGACCCTTCGCGCCATATCTCAAGCCTATTCACTGAATTACGCATTCATCTTCGGACGCCATCACAAATGTTCGGAAACGATGTTATTGAGGTCTGGAAACTCTTCATACGGAAATAGTCTTCATCCTCGCCAAGGCATACACCTTGGCTTTTTCTTATCCTCATGACCCATCGAGCTTAGCTCGACCCATGACACTTCTTATATTTCTTTCCACTTGCGCGAAGAATTTATAGAATGTCCGCCGAATTGGTTGCGAAGGGCGGAAAGGATCTTTCCGGCAAAATTTGATCTCT
>CAYJVO010000026.1:0-8547 GCA_964373675.1 uncultured Candidatus Saccharibacteria bacterium | reverse complement strand
CGTCCCGCAAAAGCTTTAAAATGCAAACGCTCTTGTTAATAATATCCGGGCAAATCGGGCTTAAAATTATATCCCGGAAAAAATCAGCTATCCGCACAATCGGCGGAGGAGGAGGACCTTGAACTTCAACCAGCTGCTGCGGAGTAGGCAAACTGATTTTAACCTCTTCCCTCCCTGCCTGAGCAAAAAAAGCGCTTGCGGCCAATAACAAGAACCCAATAGCCAATAATGTTAGTAAATTTTTATTCATAATTCATGATTCATACTTCTTTATTCACGTTATTCCGATATTGACGGCCAGACCGAGTAGCCGCCGCTTAATAAACTGCCATCGGCATTTCTAATTTGAAAACAGGCTTCGTTAAGCGTGCGGGGAGGCGGGATTCTAGTAATCAAAGCCAGTTGGTTGGTAAAAGGACGATTGGAGTAATATTCCGGATAGCCAGCCCTAAAACGCTCTATGTCTGATTGACTTGGAGTAAGATTGAAAATTTTAATCGGGATGTCAATAAGGCCAGAAGAGCCGGCCGGGACATCAGAATTATAGGTTGTAAAGGAATTCCTTCCCACAATGCTTTGCGGAATAGCCCGAGTGTAAACACCAGGATCATAAAGACTTTGGCCGGGAACGCTGCCGTGCGGAACATTAGGATCGCTGTGAAAAACTATATTGCCGCCAAGTGAACGATACGCTGAAGTCGGCAAAGTATTACAAATTGAGGAATCGGGGTAGCCGCGGGCCGGATCAACAAAGCGCGGTGTTAAAGCATAGTAAACCGCAAAAAATTGCTTGCCTTTGATAAGCGGATTATTTACGGTTTGCAGAGCAATCCGCAGACGCGCAGTCCGCTCAAAAGGCAATTGGCGAAGATAAATTCTTCCCGGTACTAAGTCAATCGGCGGCTTGGTCAGCGACACCGAACTTTCATGCAAGAACCATTTGACAGCGACTTGAACAACAGCCGCTGGCTGGGTCACTGGAGCAAACGGACGAGCGGGAGTGTAAGCCGGCTCCGGCGTCGGCGGCAGAGGAGGCGGAGCGCCGATAAGGCCCGCAAACTGCGCCTGGCCGCACTGCTGATTGCCGGCAGTCATGGCTAACTTTATCGTTGCCTCGCTGGGTTTGATATCAGAAGGGAATTCATCCTTATTTACAGCGCTGAAAAACCCGGTGCTCCCCCTGACAGTAAAGAATGGCTGGCCGTTTTTAGTGATCAGGCAAGTAAAATCCGGGTTGCTGGGATCATGGCATACCCATTTTAAAGTATAATTTGCGGGATCGGCATTTTGGAACGCTTCCATCTGGCAACCCGGGGGCACCGGCTGTTCTTCCGGAACAGCCGGACAAATACCCTGAATGAAACGCTCAATGATATTTTGCCTAACTTCTTCCTGAGCAGGCGGTCGAGTTTCTTTAACCGAAGGCGCGGCTGGTATTTCATATCTAAATTCGGGAATGCCGGAGATTTTCTCTTTTGTCACCTGCTTCAACGATGTGCCTTTGGGGAAAATGGCGATCTCGTAATCCCGCGTTCCCTCCGGCCGCTTTTTGCCTTCGCCGCAAAAAAGTTCAGGAGCGGAATCATTCACTCCCAGCGTAAAGACAAATTTTCCTTCTTGAATTGGCACGCCGCGAATGTTACCCCCGGACTGAAATTCAAGCCCTGGCGGAAGCTGACCCTTTACGATGCGCCAATTAAACGGCTTAAACATGTCGTCGCGAGGATGATGAACCGCATTCAGACCAGCTTCCCAAAATACCACTCCGTAAGGTTGATCTACTACGCCATTTGGAAGATCGGTAAGAATCTGTAAGGGAGAGCAAAACGGTGTTTCTCCGATAGTCAATTTGTATTCTTGAGATACTGTTGGCGGTCTTTTTGTGCCGTCTTCCTCAGTAACCTGAATAATAAATATGTAGGTGCCTGCTTTTGTGGGAACCCCCGCAATAAGGCCGGCTCCATCTTTAAAAGTCTTAAGTTTCAATCCATCGGGCAATGATCCTTTATTTAGCGTCCATTTCGTGTTGGGAGTTCTAGTATTGACGGCATATAATTTCTGCGAATACTCGGCATAGGTTACTCCATCCGGAAGTTCTTTTGGCACTATAGTTAATGATTCCCTGAATCTAGGCGCCGCCCTTTCGGTTTGAATCGGTTCGCCGGGCGGCGGCGTTGGCACTTTTTGAGGCGGCTGCGGCGGGCCTTCGGGAGGGTGCACCATCAACGAAAACTTGCGTTCCACCGCTTGAATTCCCGTTGGGCAACTATCTCTTACCCTGACCGTAAAGATGTATTCGCCGGCAGTGCCTTCTTCTGGCACTCCGGACAGTATGCCATCAATAAAATGCATGCCGCGCGGAAGCAAGCCGCTGACTTTTACAAATGATAATGGCTCTGCTAAGGGCTCATCGGCTCTCAACCCCGGGCGCGCGTCAGCAGTGAAACGATAAAAATAAGCTTCTCCTTCCTGCGCAGAAGGAATCAATTCATCAAAAAGCGCAATTGGAGCGCAGATCGGTTTACCGTACACCTTAAGTACAAGGTCTTTTATTTGTGTCTGGGCTTTGGGGCGACAGCTGTCAGTTGCGCGGAGCGTAAAGGTAAAATCGCCTGCCTCGCGTGGCGAGCCGCTGATAACAAAGACGTCTGAAACTACCTGATACTCCAAACCTTCAGGCAAACGGCTCCCGATTTTTTTGATAAAATCCCATCGGAGCGGCGGCTCTGCCCCAGCAGAAATCACGGCCAGATATGGCTTCCCGATAAGACCGGGGTGCAGCTCATCGCCGATCTTCATCTCCAAAGGTATGCAGGCTTCTGGCATAACGCGCAGCGAAAAATCCTGGAAAACCGATTTTCCGCATCGGTCTGTTGCGCGGATGCGAAAGGTGAATCCTCCCAACTCTTCGGGGACGCCCTCAATCACTGCAGAATATTCATGCCCGACAAACGCAATGCCTTTAGGCAAGCGGCTGCCGATCTTAGTTGTTACCAGCTCCCATTTGATCGGACCGTCTCCTTCAGCGTTGATAACGGCATTATAATGTTTGTTTTTCAACGCATCGGGAAGATCAGGCGGAGTCACGATGGAAAGCGAAGTGCAGGCACCCCGAAGAACAACAATCTGCTGCTGAAAAAAATTCAATACTTGCTGAAAAATACCTTGGGCATATGCCGCGCGCGGATTTACAAAAACCGCGCTTAGCAGAGCCGCAATACTTATAAGTAATAAGGCGCGCCGAATTCGCATAGTGATATTCTTTAATTATAATGCAGAGTATGATAAAAATAATACCCCGGGCAGGTGGTGCAACTGGCAGACACGTACGGCTTAGGACCGTATGCCGAAAGGCTTGAGGGTTCAAATCCCTCCCTGCCCACAAATTTCTGAAACAGCTTCTAAAATTGCTTCAGAAATTTCAGGGAGGGATTGGAACGGGAAGGAGTCGGGAAACGGGCCTTCGCCCGCCGAAGCGGGCTACGGCCCGCGAAGGCGGGAGTTTCCCGTGTAGGAAGGATTGGGAAAACCGAGGGTTTCCCAGCTGTTCAAATAGCGAAGCCGAGTCAGACTCGGCGAAGCGCCCTCCCTTTTCTATAATTTTGAATTTGGATTTTGTCATTTGGATTTTATACTGAATGTATGTCTTATAAACCCGTCGTATTAGTAATCTTGGACGGCGTTGGTCTTGCTCCTGAAAGTCATGGCAATGCTTTGGCTTTAGCCAATAAACCAAACTTGTCTAAAATCAGCCGCTCTTATCCCGGAGCCGCGCTGCAAGCCGCGGGCATTGCCGTCGGTTTACCGTGGGGAGAAGTCGGCAGCTCTGAGGTTGGTCATGCCAATATTGGCTCCGGAAGGGTGCTGTATCAAAACTATCCCCGAATCAGTTTGGCTATTGAAAATGGGACATTTTTAAAAATGCCGATCTGGCAAGAAGCGGTGGATCATGCCAAGAAAAACGATTCGGATATCCACCTGATGGGATTGCTTACGGGCGTCGGCATCCATGCTCACATTGATCACCTGAAAGCCCTGATAGAAACTTTTAAGAAATTCAAAAAACGGATTTTCCTGCATCTTTTCACCGATGGCGAAGATTCGCCGCCCCGCTCGGCTTTGAAATTTTTGGAAAAAGTAGAGGGCGCGCAAATTGCCAGCGTCCTTGGCCGCACTTACGCAATGGACCGCAATGGCAATTGGGATTTAACTGCGGCGGCTTATAATTGTTTGACTCAAGGAACGGGCGAAACTGCCGCCAGCGCCAAAGCGGCTTTGGAAAACGCCTATAAAAACGGTTTGGAAGACGAATCGGTAAAGCCAACCATTATTTTAGATAAAAAACAAAATCCGCTGCCAAGGATTAAAGAAGGCGACGTGGTAATATTTTTTAACTTTCGTCCGGACCGCGCCCGTCAGCTTACCGAACTTTTTATACCTTGGAGAAATTTATTTTTCGTCGGTATGACTCAATATCGCGAGGATTATCCGATTAAAACAGCTTTTCCTCCCCAGCGCATCCAGAATCCGTTGTCTAAAATTCTTTCTGATAATAAAAAAATCCAGCTAAAAATCGCTGAATCGGAAAAACGCGCTCACATTACCTATTTTTTAAACGGTGGCCAAGAAGAACCTTTTGAAAATGAAGAAAGAATCATCGTGCCGTCTCTCGGGTCCGAGTACGAATTGAACCCGGAGATGTCTGCCCCCCAAATCACCGAAATGCTGATTAATCAGCTAAGTCAAAATCGTTATGATTTTGCAGCTGTCAACTTTGCCAATGGCGATATGGCTGGGCACACCGGCAATCTGGCAGCCGCCACAAAAGCGATCCAGACGTTAGATGAATGTATGGGAAAAATCGCCAATAAAGTTCTTTCCCTGAACGGAGCTTTGATCGTAACCGCCGATCATGGCAATACGGAGGAAATGGTTAACTTGGAAACCGGAGAAGTAGATAAAGAACATTCCACTAATCCGGTTCCATTTTGGCTTGTAACTAAACAAAGGGAGAAATTTATTAACGGCGATCCAGTAAAAGAAATTGCCCTCGGAGGAATTCTGGCTGATATTGCGCCCACGATCCTAGAATTGATGGGCCTTCCCAAACCCCAAGAAATGGAGGGCAGCAGCTTAGCAGACCTAAATTCCCGCCTGATTATATAGACCAACGGCTGCTGATTATAAGGAGAAGAACCATTTTTGAAAGGCAAAATGAGTATATTTACATACCAGAGGTGATGCGAAAAAGTTGCCCGAGGTGCAAAAATTTAAGTCCCTCTCTTTAATTCAATATCTTTATTAACAATGCCCGGTTTTCTAAAATCCAGTGACTCCGATTTAAATGGCCGATAACCATCTTTGTCGGCAGTCATATAGTAAGATCCCGGTGTAACGAGAAAATTAAATCGCCCCTGCACATCGCTTACATGAGTGGCAGTCAACCAGTTGTTAGACTTGTTGAAGGCCCGCACGATGCTCAGCGGCAAAGGATCGCGATTAGAATGATCCAGGACTCGCCCGTACGGCCTGACCGTAACCGTGGCCAGCCAAATTTTATAAGCATCTAAAATCACGTAGACCATCAAAACGGCGTAATTAATAATTGTCGGAAAAACTACGAACATAAAAACGCTAAGGATCGTTCCGATCGTCAGAAGATAAGGGTTAAGAAGGTAAAGCAGACGGCGAAGATCATTTAAAGTCTTAAGCCAGTTAAGCTTTTTAAGATCGGTTTCTCCCGACAAAGAAGACATGGCCAATTCTAAATTCGGGGCTTCTTTGGTGGGGTCCTTTACGGCAAATACCGAAGTCTCTTCATCTTTGTAACCGCTCTTGGAAACTTTTAAGTAATAACTTCCGGCTGGAACTAAGAAACCGAATCGGCCGTTGGCATCGCTGATCTGGGTTTCTTTGACTTTTTGAAATTCTGTATCCAAAATTTTCACAATGGCGCCGGCGATCGGTTGACGAGTAACCTCGTCAAAAACCAAACCCCATGGCTTGCGTTTTTTAAAACGCATAAAGCCCAGCAGGATAAAACGCAATAGTTCCAAAAGATTCCATAAAAATGGCGTGCTGGCTGCCGCGGAAGCAGCGCCGGCGGCGCCAACCCCAACAGCCGTTGGCAGACCAACCTGCTGAATAATTTCGCTTTGCCGCAAGGTTTCCAGTAAATCTCTGATGGCGGCGCCAAGGCCGACTGTCTGTCTTAATGTCTCCCTTAAAATGTTATCCAGCTGCTGCTGAACAATCGGAGTTGCGGCGCATTGTTCATCAGGTAAAACTGTGGAAAAATTAATCTCCTGCTGCCAATTAGGCGGACCGGCCGGCGGTCTGGGACTCCACTCCCCCTGCAAAGCTCCGTAAATTATGCAGCCAGCCGGCTCGCCTTCAAAACTCAAAGGAACTTGTTTTTCTTCGCCGACTTGGAAACTGCCTAAAACGACGGTTAGCAATCGCTGAGCTTGATCCCAAGCGGCATTAATCGGCAAATTAGTAGGATTAATTTCTGCCGGAATGTTAAAGGCCACCGAAGTATTAATCGCCGGGCCGTTCGGATTGGAGATTCTCAGCAAAACCTCCGAAGAAGAACGGGCCTCAACTCCAGTTGGACAAATCAAATTACAGAAAGATCTTCTGGCCGTCAGCGGTGGTAAAATGGGAGCTATCCCGGGCGGCTGTTCTCTGCCAAAAGTTACCGCATTCATCGGCTGCTGCACCGTGGAGGCGTCAGTTAATTCCGCCGCTTGCCAGGCGATTCTTACTAATTGGCCGTCATCAGGACGGGAAAAAGTGATCGTCCTGTTACCGTCAATGCCCATAACCGGATAATTATCGCGAGAGCCGAAACTGTCTGGATATAACCCGTAGTAAGAAGCCAAAAAAATGGTCTTGCCTAAATTCACGGGGTTAACCGTTTGCCTTACTGTTCTGGTAAAAGCATCCATTTCCAGCAAGCCGCGCTGAACAACTGAATCTTCAAACTCTATCACTTGCCAAGCGACTGAAAACTCTCCCAGGCCAAGGTAGAGGAAGCCGGGCTGACCGAGGCCACTGGTGCCGCGCACCAATTCCAAAGTATCCAAATCCATTAAATTCGCCCGGAGATAATAAGAGCTGCGCCCTTGAGGAGTAGAAATATTGTTGGATTTGGAAAAAATAACAAACGAACGGCTTACATTAACCGGGGAAATATTAATAAGGTAAGGATTAAAAGGAAGGGCTCGGCTGGAGATGTCTGCTGTGCCTCTCTGGACCCTGACGCCAAACTGAAAATCCACCACAAACCAAAAAACTTCCTGCCCGACTGATTCCGGCGCTCCGTGCAAAGTTATCGTGGTCGGACTGGAAAGCGCGCACATCACATTACTGGCGTTTCCTGCATTGTAGTCCACCACTAGTGCCGTATAAGAAGTAATGGTCGTATTGGCAGGAAAACCGGCTGGCGAACAAACGACAAAGGCCCGACCCGGATCAACTGCGTTAATATTCACTGTTACCGGCTGGTTAATCGCTGGCGGCATTATGACTGAACCGCGTTGAACGCTGTTAACCACTGCCGCTTCCGCCGGCAAAACAGGATAAAAGACGCCGATCAAACCCATCAGCATCGCCGCAAGCAAAAATTTCTTAAACATTATTTTCATTATAAATCTTAAGCACGGCGTTTTCCATGGAATGCTTTGTGAATGTCCTTCAACTCTTGATTGGTAATATGCGTATAAATTTGAGTAGTGGAAACACTGCTGTGGCCTAAAAGTTCCTGCACGGAGCGAAGGTCGGCGCCGTTGATTAAAAGATCGGTGGCAAAAAGATGACGTAATCCGTGCGGCGTAATTCTTTTAGTAATGCCGGCCTTTCGGGCACAATGATCAATCATTCTTTGAACGGCGCGGGGAATAATCCGTCCCAGCACTTTCGGCTTTTCACGGTTTTTGCTTAAACTCACGAAAAGCGCTTCGTCCGCATCGGGCCGTTTGCTCAAGTATTCTTTAATTGATTTTTTGGCCGTGTCCGAAACAAAAACTACCCGCAGTTTTTCGCCCTTACCGCGCACAGTAATTTCACCGCGCCCAAAATCTAAGTACCTATTCAAGGCGCAAAGCTCCGAAATACGCAGGCCGGTAGAAAACAGTACCTCCAAAATTGCCCTGTCCCGCAACGCGCGGAGGTCGCTTCCCTGCGGGGCTTTTAAAAGCCGTTCCAGTTCGGGGTATTCAATAATCTCAATCTGGCGGCGGGGGATTTTCGGCAATTCTATTTTATCGGGAGAAACTGTTTCGTAATCATTTTTAATCAAATATTTTAAAAAATTGCGGATGGCAATAACATAATAGGCCTGGGTAACGCGCTTTAAATTCTGGCGCGCCAGCTTAACTCTAAAATCACGAATACTGTCTTCGTTAATGTCTTTCAATTCACCGACGTTCACTAGTTTAAAAAAGGGTTTGAGATACCGTTATTAATTTTCCCGTGTTTTCGCTGAACGGTTTTTTTAAATCTCTAAGTAGTCCAGATAAATCTTTAATAATTATTCCGCATTAG
>CAYJVO010000025.1:0-8648 GCA_964373675.1 uncultured Candidatus Saccharibacteria bacterium | reverse complement strand
CGCTCACAATTCTCTAGGGGCTACGAAACCACTTTTGGAATACGGCACCGAAGAACAAAAACGAGAGTTTCTGCCAAGATTCGTGAAGGGAGAAATCTCTGCCTTTGCGTTGACAGAAATCGGAGTCGGCTCCGATCCCTCCAGTATGGAGACTTATGCCATACCCGTTAATGATGGTAGTGGCAATTTGATCGGGTACAGATTAAATGGGGAAAAGCTTTATACCACTAACGCTGTTCGTGAAAAAGGCGAACCGCTTGGAAAAGTTATTGTGGTGATTGCTCGCTTGGTAAAATCTCCTGAAGAAATTAAAAACAACAAGGTTGAGCCCTTCTATGCCCTGTTTCTAGTGGAAACCGGTCAATCAGGTTTTGAGGTAGTGAATCGCTGCCACTTTATGGGGTTCAAAGCGATCTACAACGGTTTAATTCGCTTCAATAATGTTTTTATTCCAGCCAACCGCCGGATTACAAAAATGGAAAATGGCAAAGAAGTTGACGGTTTCAGGATGGCTTTGGAAATTCTCACCATTGGACGGCTCACAGTTCCGGCTATGTGCACGGGCGGCCTCAAGCAAGCGCTGCGCATTGCTCACTGGTGGGCATCTGAAAGAAAACAGATGGGGCAAATTGGTAAACACGAGTTGGTTTCTAAAATGTTGATAGATATCGCCTCCCGTACATTGGCAACGGATGCCATTACTCAATACTGCTCAATACTTGCCGACCAGAAAAAAGACGTGCGGCTGGAATCGGCTGCCAGCAAAATTATCGGCACCGAGCATCTTTTCTGCGCCCTGGATGATCTTTTACAAATCCGGGGGGGCCGCGGCTATGAAACTTATGATTCCTTGAAGGGGCGCGGTGAAATACCGGTGCCGGTAGAAAGAATGTATCGCGACTGCCGTATTAACCGGATTTTTGAAGGCACTAATGAAATCCTTCGGCTGTGGACTGCCAGAGAAGGATTAGAGGAATACAAAAAAAGAGGCGAGGCAACTTATATCCTAAAGAGATTGGCCGCTATTGTATGGATGACGAAACAATTAATAAAAGGGTTTATGCCCTCACTGCCGGTATTCGGCCGTCACGGAAGCCATCTGCGGTTTATTAAAAGAGAGGCGAAACGACTTGCTAGAGACACAGTCATCGCTTCCGCTTATTATCAATTCCTAAGCAAAGTCAAACTTATGAAAAAACAGGTGGTGCTGGCCAGAATTGTAGACCGGGCACTGATGCTTTTTGAAATGGGCGCGCTTATTGCCTACGCGAAAGCCAATTCCGATTTTCCACTGATTCATGATATAACCGACTACTGGTGCTGGAATTTGCGAGACAAACTTCGTCCAAGAGGATTTATCGCCTGGGCGCTTCGCGGGCCGCATAAAAAACTATACAAGCTTGCGGCGGCAATTATGGCCGGCGAGTCAGAATGGTTGGAAGAAGGAATTATCCCGATAGAATTAGAAAGCAAAAAGGATTCGGCTGATATAGAAGCCGAGAAAATAAGATCCCCCGACTAGGTCGGGGTTTTTTGTTTTTTTATTCTTAAGCACTTCAAAACGGCGTTAAATTTATTTTTGCACTTCTCCCAAATTGCTTTTCGCGCCATTGCCTTAAAACGCTGACGAGTCTCTTTGTGGAAAAGAAGATCTAAAAAAATCTGTTGTTCAATTCCCAGAGATGCAGACAAAGACTTATCTATTCCCATCAACACCGCTGCTTTTGCATATCTAATAGCCTGACCTGGTTTATTTGAGCTAATTGATTCAAATTCTTGATAATCCTCCACTGCGAGTTGCCGCTCTATTACTACCGTACGCTTGGGCGCTTCGCCACTAATCGCTCTTTGAACAAATTTTTTAGCGCCGGCTACAAAATCTCCGTCTATTAATTCATCAATAAGACCAATATCTACCGCTTGCTTCGCAGTCACCAAACGATCACGACCAGTTAAAATAATCTTTAGAGCATCTTGAAGACCGACTAATCTCGGCAAACGCTGAGTCCCGCCAAGACCAGGAATAATGCCTGCACTAACTTCTGGCAATCCAAAATTGGCTCGCCCGGAAGCTACCCGATGACGACAAGCAAGCGACAGCTCCAATCCCCCGCCAAGACACAATCCATTGATAGCGGCAACCGTTGGTTTGACACAATTAGCGATCTCTTGAAAAAATGCGTGAAGTTGACTAAGGACAGTCATGCCTTTGATATAATTATTAGAAATAGAAAGTCTCGCGATCTCGCGCAAATCAGCGCCAGTGGAAAAAACAATCTCGGAACCAGAGGCAAAAACAATCGCTTTAACATTCGCATAACCGCGGAGTTCGTTAAAAACTCGTTGTAAATCCTGAAAAACCTGAGAACTTAAAATATTGTGTTTTGGATTATTAAGGACAATTAGCCCTAGATTGCCGTCAATTTTGGTAAGCACTAAATTCGGCATAAATTACTTCAAAGAGCCACGACTACAATAAAATAAAAAAATACCCCGCGCAAGCGGGGCAAAAAATTAAATCCATTTTTCGGCTGGCTTTCCAATGGAATCAAATATTCCTTTTTGTTTCTCCGGAAAACCAAGGCCGTAAATACAGCCGTCAATAATATCTTCCTTTGTGGCAATGCCGGATTCGTAAGCGATTCGGACCTCTTCCACAAAAGCCCCAATCATTTTGGCAAAAACTGCTCCGGCATCCGCCGACTTTCGCCAAAGAAACAAAGCAAGCAGGTCTTCCAGCGATTCGCCTTTGACGCCATATTCATAAAATCCGATTCCGGATTTTTGTCCAAGCCGGTGATGCTGCGTGACTAAAATCTCCAGTAAACGCGACTGGCCGAAACGCTCAGGATAAGAAGTATTTAAAACCTGCATCACTTCCCGGCAAATATCCAAACCGAGCGCATCCATCAAAAGCAATGGGCCCACCGGCCAGCCATAACTGATCGCTGCTTTGTCTATTTCTTCCGGTTTTACAATTGTTTGTTCCAGTGCAAGAAGGGCTGGCTGGAGGTAGGCGCCTAAAAAAACATTCACTAAAAACCCGGGCCGGTCTTTTACGCGAATCACCTGCTTTTGCAAAGTGGAACGGGCAAATTCTTCCACGGCATCCAAAATCTCTGATGAAGAATGTTCCGAAGGAATCAATTCCACTAGTGGCATTTTGGTTGGCGGATTGAAAAAATGCATACCCACAAGCCGGCTTTTGTCTTTAAGTTTGGCGACCAAACTCGCAATCATCAAAGAAGAAGTATTGGAAGTAAAAATGGCGTCGTTGGATAATGATTTTTCCAGATCGGCAAAAATATTTTGCTTCAACTCAAGATTTTCCGGCACCGCTTCAATCACCAGCAATCCTTCGGCGCTCCGCAACTCATCCCAATGATCGGTAAAATCAACCAGGGCTTTTTGTTTTTCGGCTTCAATTTCGGAAATTTTTCCCTTGGCCGCCGCTCGCTCAATACCGGCGTAAACCCTCTCTTTTACTCTCTGGGTCAGCTCGGCGTTCATTTCTTTCACCACTGTCGGCATTCCTTGTCTGACCATTAAACGGGCAAGTTCGGATCCCATTGTCCCGCCGCCAACCACCAGCACTTTGTAAATAGGCATTTTGAACCCTTAAACGAACCGACTGCATATTAACAAAAGAACCGTGTTTTTTTCAAGAGTTCCGTCGTAGTTCCGTTCATTCACTTCATCTACTTAACATTCGCCTAGCATTCGCCTAGCATTCGCCTAGCATTCGCCTAATAAAATCTTTCCCTTATAACCGCCATGGCGGTTATAAGGGAAAGATTTTCAATGATATAAAAATTCCCCCGAAGGGGAAGTTGTCATTTGTCATTTGTCATTTGTCATTCTGCGTATTACCGTCGCTCCGCCTTGGCCTCCGCCAATGCACATGGAAACCACACCAAGGTTCTTCTGCAAATCTTTCAAAATCGCGATGAGCTTAACGGTCAGGATCGCGCCAGTCGCGCCCACCGGATGACCCATCGCAATCGCCCCGCCCCAAATATTAAGTTTCTCTAAACTTACGCTACCCGGAGGCTTATCAAGTTTTCTTTGACAAGCCAAGACTTGAGCCGCAAAGGCCTCATTAATTTCAAAAACATCCACATTCATACGCATAACCCCGGCATTAGCTAGAGCATGCGGAATGGCATGAACCGGACCCATTCCCATCAACGACGGTTCGCAGGCCTTAAACTCATACCCTAGAATCTCTGCTTCTGGCGGTATCTTATAAAGCTCCGCGGATTCCGCAGTCATTACTATCATTGCTGCCGCTCCATCAGAAGTAGGGCAGCTATTTCCGTAATGCACCGTGCCGCCTTTTTTAAAAAAATTCTTTTCTGGCATCGCCGATAACATTTGTACATTCAAAGCGGCGTTAATCCCTTCATCAACGCTGATAGTTTTTCCGCCTTCCAGCGGTATCGGAACAATCTGCGATTTAAACTTTCCTTCGCGGCTGGCCCGAAAGGCCTTTTGGTGAGAACTGACCGCAAAAACATCTTGGTCTTCACGGCTTATTTTTTCTTGTTGAACGATATTTTCTGTTAGTTCCCCCATCAGCTCACCGATTAGGGGGTCGGTTAATCCTTCCATTAAAGCGTCTACTAACTCCGAATTGCCGTAGCGGTGGCCGGAACGATGATCACGAAGAACATACGGAATATTGGACATGCTTTCCGTGCCGCCGACCAGAACTACTTTGGCGTCGCCCGCTTTGATCATCTGACAAGCGGAAACAATCGCTTGAAGACCGGAGCCGCAATTTCGCTGAACCGTAAAAGCTGGAGTTTCTTTGGGCACGCCCACCCGCAGCGCTGCCACCCGCGCGATGTTCGGCGCATCAGATGACTGCGCCACCTGTCCGGCTACTACCTGATTGATGGCGGCTGGAGAAATACCCGACCGCTTCAGCGTTTCCTTAAAACAAATTTCCAAAAGCGCTTGGGCGGTAAAATCCTTGAGCTGTCCGCCGAGCTTCCCCATCGGCGTCCGACACGAACTGGCAATGACAATCCGCTCCATTAACGATACCTCTTAATTTTGGCTAGTTCTTCAGTCAGCGCCTTTAAACTGACGAAAGAAATATCAAATTGGGCCGCACGGGCTATTAAATATTTTGCCGCATCCAGCCAATACCGGCGGTCGTCGTGATTTTTCCAATCCGGCTGACTAAAATTGCAATGAAATCCGCAATCATAAGGGTGCTCAACAGAACACAAAACTTCATGAAGCTGTTCGGCAAACTGACACACAACCGAAGTTGACGGCTTTCTCATTTTTCAGCTTCCAAAAAACTTTCCTTATTTTAAACGATCTATCCCGCGCGTCAAACCCGCACCCTTAGTTAAGGTTCAACAATTGCCCGAATTCTACGAGCTCCGGCTCCTACTGCCTCTTCTTTAATAATCTTAAATGAGCCGATCTCTAAAGCATGACTGACATGCGGGCCGCCGCAGAATTCTTTGGAAAAAGCGTCTTTGAGTGAGTGGCCGGCATAATAAACCTTCACCTGCGCTGGATATTTTTGTTTAAAGAAATACAAGGCGCCGGTTTTTTCCGCTTCGGTTTTTGACATTTCTACAAAGCCTACTGGCAAATCTTTCTGAATGACTTCATTAACCAAATCCTCAGTTTTTTTTATCTCCTCAGCGGTTAATTTTCTTGTAAAAGTAAAATCAAAACGGGTCCTCTCAACGGTTATATCTGAACCCATTTGTTTTACTTCCGGGCCCAAAACCTCTCGCAGAGCCGCTTGAAGCAAATGAGTAGCCGTGTGTAAACGAGTGACTTTTTTTAATTCTTCTTCATTACGGGCCTTAAGCTCACCGGTGTCCAACAATAGGCCGTGGCCGCCGAATTTTTTCTCGGCTCCGGCGCGGGAAATTTCCTGATGTTTTTTGAACTCATTCTCAAATTCTTCACGAATTAAATTCTTGCTTGCCTCCGGCGCAAATTCGCGAATCAACTCAAATGGCAATCCGAAGGTTTCGTACAAATAAAAAGCGTCTCTGGCGGAAATAATCTTATATTTTTTAAATTCTTTGAGACCGCTCGCAATGGCCTTTTGGAACTTACTACATTCTTCATCCAATACTTCTAAAATTTTGGGCTGGTTAAGCTCCGGATAAAACTGACTAAATTTTTCCCGAACAGCAATCAACCCTTCTCTAAACAAATCGGCATGGATGTCATACAAAATTTGGTACGCCATGATCCGGCGAAGAAGCCGGCGCAAAATATAGCCCGCTTCTTTGTTAGAAGGACGCACGCCATCAGCGAGTAAAAAAACTGACGCCCGCAAATGATCCGCTAAAATCCGAAGCTCTCTATCCTTAAGGCGCGGAGCGACCTCATTGATTCTTTTGATCAACGATTCAAAAATGTCAGTTTGAAATATATCTTCCACCCCCTGAAGCATTGCCGTTAATCTTTCAAAACCCATACCGGTGTCTACTCCCAGGGTCGGCAATTTGTCCAATTTTTTATCTTTATGCTGGTAGTATTGGTTAAAAACCAAATTCCAAACTTCAATCCCATCTACATAAATTTCGGTTGTTGGTCCACAAGGACCTTCGTCACCAGTCGGACCCCAAAAATTATCTTGGCGTCCACGCTTGGATATTTTACTGACTGGCAAACCGATTTCTTTATGCCAGATGTTAAAAGACTCCTGATCAAAAAGAATATCTCTATCACCGGCAAATACTGTTACCGTGATACGGTCTGGATTCACTCCCAAGATATTAGTTAAATATTCATAACCCCAGTGGATAGCTTCCTTTTTTCCGCCGGAGGCGGATCCTCCTTCGGAAGAGAAATAACCATCAAAACTAAAATTGCCCAGCATCTCAAAAAAAGTAAGATGAGTTGGATCGCCAACCTCTTCAATATCCGAGGTCCGGAAACATTTTTGGATGGAGATAGTATTTAAACTGCCGAAATCTTTTTTGGCGTCCAGCTCGCCGGTGAAATATTTTTTGAATTGCTGCATGCCGGCAGTAGTGAACAAAACCGACGGATCATCCGGAATAAGCGAAGAAGAGGACACGACAGTATGTCCTCTCTCTTGAAAAAAATTTAGAAATGATTTGCGAATCTCTTCGGACTGCATGTTAGGAATTATTATTGAGATGGGTTATAAATTAAAGCATTAATAGTTGCCAGCAGTAACTTAATTGTCCGAATCGGAACAGCCAGTCTGTCGGCGCCAGCTCCGGCATTAATCAGCCGAGAAGTCTCGGCGATCCGCTTTTCTGCTTCAATGAATAATTTAAAAAGTTCCGGGGAATTATCTTTGGTTAAATTAAAATCTCCGGCTTTCCTGAACAATTGATCATAACGTGAAGCTAAGGTCTTCAGCTCGCTATGTAGTTCATCCAAAGATGCGGAAACTTGTGAAAGTCCGTTTTTGGCGGCAGCAGAGGCGGCAATTGCCTGACCAAAAGCATTGCCGTAGTTTTCTTTCTCCAGTAATGCTTTGGCTTGCGATAAGTTAAATTTTGAACGCTCTAAAATTTGCTTAACGGAGTTGGGGACCCCGCCTTCTGTGTCGGAAATGAATTTTTCTAATTCTTGCACCAGAGCTTCTGCAAAAGCAATCGCCTCTTCAACCGTTTTCAAATCAAGACTGGAAATAATTTGAGATTGGCTCAAAAAACGCTGGCGCACTACATTCAACTGGCTTTTTAAATCCGGATTTAAAACCAATTCACGCACTTCATCTAAAACCGCCAGCCGGCGCAAAGGATCTCCTGCCAAGCCGACCAAATCAGGCAATCCCTGCACGCCGGAAACTAAGGCGATGGCTTCCAGACGGCCAGTGAAATCAAGCAGGAGCTCTTCTTTTAATTGAAGCAATTCCTGACGATCTTGACTGCTTAATTCCTGCTCCCAAGCATCAATGGCTTCAATGATCGCTAAACCGGAAAACTTTGGGGTTAACCTTTCAATTGCCAATTGAAGGCGCGAACTAAATTCAGCGGCCGATTCAATTTGGCTGACTATCACCCCAACCAGATCGGCAAGGGACTTTTTTATCAAAGCGATGCTTTCGGACAATTCCTCGGAATTTGCAAAAACAATCTCAAGCCCGTCAAAAATCAGCTGATGAAACAAAATTCTGTCAGCTAGCTTATCAAGAAATTTTTCCAATTCGGCATTCTGACTTATGCCCCTTAAATACTGCAGTCTGCCGATTAAACTTTTCAAGCCTTGAAGATAACGTTTGGCGGCAATATTAAGACCGGTGACATTATCAGGATTAATTGATTCTAATTTTTTTAATTCTCCGAGCTTGCTCTGTAAAACATCCAACTCCCAATTGGCTTTTTTAACCGCGTCAAAAGTCAGCGCTCGACGAACGCCTCTGCTCCATTCCTTAATGAAATAAAAAGGATTGGTCGGCAAAAGCCCCACACTTTGAGGCGGTGAATTAAGATCCTCTTGAGCGCCGATTGCTGGCAACACAAGAGAATTTAAAGCCAAATAAGAAGCAATTATAAGGCCAAAAGCGGCGAAAACCGGTTTTTTAGCCATACGGAATACTATATCAAAAAAAGTATCAAACGATAAGGTTCAGTCTATTCCAATACAAAATGATACCGAAATGACCTCCGCGTTCTAACGCAAAA
>CAYJVO010000024.1:0-8826 GCA_964373675.1 uncultured Candidatus Saccharibacteria bacterium | reverse complement strand
AAAATTCCATTGTTTCAATCAGCTGCTCCGCGCCTGGCGGAGCAAGAGTCGTTACCGCCAACGCCTGCGTATTGCCGCGAATGAACAAAGCCGAACCGTGAGCGCGTTTTAAAATCCCCACCTCGGAGTGCAAATCGCGGACTTCATCTAGTTTGCGGCCATCCGGACGTTTATCGTTTTTTAAAATATTACGGTGTACAACTTCATCCACTTCCGCTTCCCAAATGTGTTCGGCGGCGTCCAGTGCTCGTTCGTCAAATTTTTGCTCCATTAAATAACCGGACAATGCTTGTTTGAGCTCGGCCATTTTTTCCTGACGGTCCGCTTTATCTTTAACATAAATCGCTTTTTCCAACTTGCCGGCCAAAAACTCTTTAACTACTTTTACTAATTCCAGATCAGGTTCGTGTAAAACAACCGGGGTTTTGGGGCGGCCGATTTCTTTAATAATGGAGTTTTGCCATTCAATAAGACGGGTGATTTCTTTTTGAGCTTTAGCGTAAGATTCGGCAACCGCTTCCTCATCGGCATCAATACCTTCAAGCTCTATCATATTAATCCGATCTTTTGTTCCCGCCACAAAGGAAATAAATGATTTGTCTGCGGGCCAGCGATCTTTTAGTTGGCTACTGGTGGGATTAATTAACAAAGTTCTTCCGTCGTAAAACAATTTCACTCCGGCAACCGGCCCGCCCCAAGGAATTTCCGAAATTCCCAAGGCAGTGGAAGCGGTAATCAAAGTGATGAAATCCAAATCGGTTTCCTTATCAATTTGAAGCACGGTTACGACAATTTGAACTTCGCGGCGCAACTTTTGATCAAACAATGGACGAATCGTGCGATCAATAAGACGACCGGACAAAACGGCTTCTTCAGACGGCCGGCCCTCGCGCCGAATAAATCGGCTGCCCAAAATTTTGCCGGCGGCGTAAAACCGCTCTTCGTAATCAACTACTAAAGGAAAATAATCGGCTCCCGGCTTGTCTTCTTTAGACATTACCGCCGTAACCAAAACTTCGTTATCGCCGTATCGCCCGATCACGGCCGAAGTCGCCTGTTCGGCTAAATCGGAAACTTCCAGCGTCAGCGGCTGTCCGGCGAATTCGGTTTTGAATTGTTTTCTTTTTAAGTCCATAAAGCGTAAAATCCGTAAAGTCCGTAAAGCACTTTACGGACTTTACGACTTTCTACTTGCGAATGAGCGCCCTGGGAATTTCTTCAATTGCCACGAATTGGTCGGCTGATTCTTTTAAGCGAGCGTTAGTGGTTTTGCTAAAAGCCGATACCTCCACCACCCGGCCCATACCCCATTTCAGATAATCAACTAACGGTAAAAAATCACCATCACCGGTCACTAAAATGATGGCGTCCAGAAAACTGGCCATCCGGATGGCGTCTACCGCCATGCCCACATCCCAGTCCGCTTTTTTCGCCCCGCCGGCAAAAACCTGGATATCTTTCATCCGGAGTTCAATGCCGGCTTGCTTCAAGGCATCAAAAAATGCGGCTTCGCCCTCCGTTGCTTCGGCCTTAACCACATAAGCAATGACACGAATCAGCTTCCGACCGGATACTAAATTTTTTAAAAGCTCTTTGAAATTTACGCGGGCTTTATATAAATTTTTGGCGGAATGATAAAGATTCTGTACATCTATAAAGATTCCGACGCGTTGTTCTTTTTGTCTCATTTATAACAAAAGTCATTAAGTCGCTAAGATATTCAGTCATTAAGAGAATTAAATAACTCAATGACTCAGTGACTAATGACTCAATAACTATTTTAATCCTAGCTTTTTAACCAAACTATTGTACGACTTTGAATCGTTTTTCTCCAAATACTTTAAAAGACGGCGTCGCTTGCCCACCATCAGTAAAAGCCCTCGCCGAGAATGATTATCTTTAGGATGTTTTTTTAAATGAGAGGCTAGCTCATCAATACGCTTACTCAGCAACGGCACCTGTACTACTGCCGATCCGGTATCAGTTTCATGAAGGCCGTGCTCTTTGATAATTATTTTTTTCTTTCGAGAAGTTAACATATCTTTGATTATATATTCATTAAGTAATTAAGTCATTGGTCATTAAGACATTTAGGTTCGTCTTAGTGACTTAATTTCTTAATCACTCAATGACTTTTATTTCTTAATTTTAAGGATAATTCTCTTTTCCGCCGCCTTTACCGAATCCACTTTAAATTGATAGGACTTTCCGATTTCCAGTTGTTTTTTCATTTCTTCAATACCGCCAAATTCCGAAACATGCACCAACCCCTGCAAGCCCTCTTTTAAATTAACAAAGGCGCCGAAGGGATAGAACTTGGCAACTTCTCCGCTGACTTCTTGGTCAGCTTGAATCTTCTTCTCCACATCCTGCTGCCAGGGATCTTCCTTCAGGGCTTTCAAAGATAAAGAAACTCGGCCGTCTTTAATCTCTATAATTTTTGCCTTTACCACATCGTCAACTTTGACAACCTCTTTAGGATTATCAATTAAACGATGCTCCAGCTCGGAAATATGAATCAAACCTTCAATTTTAGGATTATCGGCAAAACGGATAAAGGCGCCGAAATCGGCAACGCCGGAAATAATTCCGTCCACGACATCTCCGACTTTGTACTTACTGAGCAATTCCTTCACATTCTCACCCACGATTTCCCGCTCGGACAAAATGAGTTTACTAGTGCGCGGGTTAACATCCAAAACCTTCACTTTCATCTCGGTATCCATCAATTTTTTCAATTCTTCCAAAATCTTGCCGCGGTCGCCCTCGTCAACCTTTGGATAATGGTCGGCTGACAGCTGAGAAACGGGGATAAAACCGCCCACCTCCTTCACTTTCGTAGTTAAGCCGCCGGAATTAGCACCGGTAATTTTCACGGTTATAATCTCGCCCCTTTCCGCCAACTCTTTAAGCTCCTGCCAAACTTTCTGCTTGCCGGCTTCGGCCAAAGAAAGCTCCGTGTATCCTTCTTCGTTTTCCGAATCAATGATTTTCGCCAAAATTTTGTTCCCTGGATTTAATTTATTCACAATTTCCTTGGCATTAATCAATTCCTGACCGTAGACAATGCCAGTGCCGAATGCGCCTAAATCAAAATAGACCCCTTTGCCGCTGCGGCGAATCAAAATCGCCTCAACCAAATCGCCGGGTTTTAAGATGTTGATTATACGAGCATCGCTTTTGAGAAGCTGGGTTAACGGAGAAGATTTCTTAAAGGCTGCGTTCATAATAGATAGGTTCTACCTATTATAATACTTGTTTGCTAAACTTTCAACAGGAACTTTGAAATTGCAAAAATGAAATTGGCAGCGATAATTTTGCTGACTGCGGCCGCGCCGTCGCTTTTCGGCTGTGTCGCTTGGGTGAACTATGGCGAATTTGATAATGACGCTCCATTTACTCAACCAAGTGCTTCCCCGCCCTACTTTAACTTGCCGCGCGAACAGCCGATAGAATTCACCGGCTGGCTGGAGCTAAACGAAAAAGAAACGAGCTATTACAAAGCATTTCAATTCAATTTTGTCTGCCACATTAATAACGAATGGGAGTATTTATGGGGGACCCTTTATTTTCCTAAAAGGGAGCGGAGCGGACACTTATTTTTAGTAATGAAGGGCCTGGGCGATCCCGGCGCCAGTATACCCGAGTGCTTGGCAGAACGGCTCGCCTGCCATGGTTATTTAACCGCCTATATCCGATCGGAGTACGAGATCTTTCCTCCCTATTTTGTTAAAGATGTGCAAAACGGCTCTACCCCAAAAACGCTTTTTAACGAATGGGCAGTGTCTTATACAAAATTTATGCGCCGTAGGGCCTGCGCGCTTATGGCGCTGATTGATTTTTTGGAAAAGAAATATTTTATCCAGTCTTTTCATGCTGTCGGCTACAGCATGGGTGGAGTGACGACGGCATTGCTAGCCGGCGCCGATCCGCGGATAAAATCGCTTTTAATGTTTAATGCTTGTGGAACCGTCGGCCGAATCATTTTGGACGCGGAAAATTCCGGAGTTGAAGAAATCCAAGCAGCCCGCGAACTCATTTTTAAAAGATTGAAATGGAACCGGCGCCGAGCGGAAACAGAAATTAAAAATCGGCTCCAACTGGTGGAACCCAATACCTATGCCAATAGAATAAACCCTCGCAGGGTGCTGATGATTACCAGTTGTTTTGATCTTGCTGGGCTTGTTGACACTGCCATACCCCTTTCTGCCGTCTGGGAAACCTGGAAAGCACTGGGACGGCCGGAGTGGATTGAATTGCCTTTTGCCGGACACGTTAGCGCCTCCGTCGCCTTATTGCCGTTTTGGATAGAACTGCCGTCCCTGCATTTTATAACTTTTAATTCTTACCTGAACCACATTATTGATGCCCACTTTCTGCCAAAAGCAATCCGGCCCTGAAGCCGGATTTTTTATTGTTTGTCCAAAGAAAACCCCGACCGTAAGGTCGAAGTTTCTGATTGATCGAGCGACGCTCGTCCGTCACTATTACGCGTAATAGTGACGGATATACCCACACTTCCACGGCCTAACACCTGCATCGCCTTTGCGTAGCGCTTCGGCGAAGCAAGGCCAGTAGGCAGGGCCGTGGTTTTCGTTCGGAAGTCCGGCATATAAAGCCCCGCCGTTGGCGGAGTGAAGCCCGAAACCACAACCGCCACGCCCCACCAAAGGCGGGGGGCTCCGCCGAGTTAGATTCGGCTCCGCTTATAGCGGAACCGAGGGTAAGGCCGTTGTGCTATACTATGACGCGTAATAGTGACGTATTATAATGCGGGGTATGAAAAATAATAAACAAAATAGTAATAAAAATGAGCGGGTGATGGGTAAAGTCGCGGAGCAATGGCAGAAACAGCTTTGGGAGAAGTTAATGAATAAAATCACGTCCGTGAAATCCCCAAAAGAAACTAAGAAAATTTTGGGAAACTTAATCAGTGATTATGAAAAGAAAGTAGTATTAAGACGCCTGGCGGTTACGGCACTGGTCAAATCCGGTAAAACCTATCAGGAAATTGGAGAAATTTTATGGATGTCGCCGCAGACCATCAGCACTATGAAAAAGAATCTTTTTGGGAATTCCAATAATTACAAGAGTTACAAACATTTTTACGGCGGGCCAATAAAATACAGCGGCCTTGGTACGACAAAAAGCAAGAAGTCGTTTCTCGAAGAGTTATTTGAAGGTGTTGATTTTGGGGATCTTCTTACCAATCCCCCGCGCCCACCCGGGACGGGTATTAAAGGATAGGTAATTTAATATGTGCCGACTAGCCATCGCTATGACGCGTAATAGTACTATTACGCGTCATAGCGATGTTTGACACGACAAACTCAAATGGCTAAAGTTCAACTTCGGTCATTTCTTCTATTGAAAAAAAGAGTGGAATTTGCTAAAATGAGATGGATTCTATTATGGTCATTACTTATCACGGCGAAGGGTGCTTCCGGATTCAAGCCGGCGGAGAAACGGTAATCGTAACCGATCCGCTAGATAATCGGCTCAAAGCCGACATTTTTTTAAAAACCTCTTTGGACGCCAAAAAATTTTCTTTTCCTGCTGGCGGGCAGGAAATTTCCGGACCGGGAGAATACGAAATAAAAAGCGTAGAAATCAACAGTTGGCCGATTGAATCTTCTAAAGATGGTCTGCGCACGGCCTATTTAGTTAAAGCTGATGAGATGCGGCTCTGTTTTTTAGGTAATGCCTCTAAGGCCGATGAAACGGTTTTAAGCAAACTGGGGGAGGTGGATATTCTTTTTCTACCGCCGGTTTTGGCAAAAATAGTAAAACAAATCCAGCCGAAAATTATTATCCCCTCATTTTTTAAAAATGCCAAAAGCGCTGGTGAGGCCTTCGGAGAAAAAGCAGAGATTCAAGAAAAATTAGTGATTAAGAAAAAGGATCTGCCGACTTCTACTAAGGTGATTGTATTAAAGTTTTAGTTGTTTGCTGCCCACCAACGAAACCCATGAAGCGATTCATTAAAAAACTTCAAAAAGCGAACGAAGCCACTAAAAAATTGTGGCTGGTTATTTTAAGTGCCGCGGCAATGGCGATCATTATTGGCATCTGGTTAATGTTTAATAATCTTAATCTTACAAAAATCCAACAGCCGTCGGCCTCCAAGCCATTGACGAGTAAAGTACAAAAAGAAGAACCGGGTGCAAAGGATGCTTTATTAGCCGGATTAAAAATAATTGGCGGCAAAATCAATGATTTTTTTTCGCAGAAAAATAATTTTGTAATCAGCAATAGCGACCGGAATTTTATTTTGGAAACTTTACCAAAAGTGCCAAAAACTACCTTGCCTTAATGAAAAAAAACAACGAAGAACCGAGATTAAGTAAAAGCGGGGTTGAGAAGCGGGAGATTACTGAAGAATTGCAGGAGTCTTACCTGGACTACGCGATGTCAGTGATCGTCGCGCGCGCTCTGCCGGATGTGCGGGACGGCTTAAAGCCGGTGCACCGCCGCGTGCTTTGGGCAATGTGGGAAAGCGGTATCACGGCTTCGGCCAAATTCCGCAAATCGGCCAACACCGTCGGCTATGTGATGGCTAAATATCACCCGCACGGAGATGCGGCTATTTATGATTCGCTGGTCCGCATGGCGCAGAATTTTTCCTTGCGCTATCCACTAATTCAAGGTCAAGGCAATTTCGGCAGTATTGACGGAGACAATGCTGCAGCCATGCGCTATACCGAGGCGCGGCTCGCCAAAATTGCCGAAGAGCTTTTGCTGGATATTGAAAAAGAAACAGTGGATTGGCAGCCGAACTATGACGGAACGGTTCAAGAACCGAAAGTCATGCCTGCAAAATTACCCAATCTTCTTATTAATGGCAGCGTCGGCATTGCCGTTGGCATGGCAACTAATATCCCGCCGCACAACCTAAAAGAAGTGGTGGATGCCACGTTGCATCTTATTGACAGCCCTAAAGCCGGCCACGATGATCTAATGCAGTTTATTCAAGGACCGGATTTTCCAACCGGCGGAATCATTTATGACAAAAAAGCAATCAGCGAGGCCTATACTGCCGGCCGAGGCAGTTTTACCGCCCGCGGCGTTGCCGAAGTCAAAGAAAAAAAGTCAGAAGGACGGGCTCATTACTATATTGAAATCACCGAAATTCCTTACCAAGTTAACAAGGCGGAGTTGATTACTAAAATTGCTGAATTGGTAACCGAGAAAAAAATTGACGGCATCCGCGATGTTCGCGATGAATCCGACAGAGAAGGCCTGAGGATTATAGTGGAACTTAAAAACGATGCCGCTCCGCAAAAAGTCTTGAATCGTCTCTACCAATTCACTGACCTTCAAAAAGATTTTCATATGAACATGGTGGCGCTAGCCAATGGCCTTCAGCCGCAGTTAATGCCGCTCAAAGATATTTTGTCGGCTTACATTGAACATAGAAAAGAAGTGGTAACCCGCCGCGCCCGCTATGACCTTAAAAAGGCTGAGGAGCGCGCTCATATTCTCACCGGTCTGGCCAAAGCGCTTTCCATCATTGATAAAGTCATCTCCACCATCAAAAAATCCCAGGATCGCGAAGATGCGCATATAAACCTGGTTAAAAACTTCAAATTCACCGAACTCCAAGCCACTGCAATTTTGGAAATGCGCCTCCAAACTCTTGCTAATCTGGAACGGAAAAAAATTGAAGATGAGCTGGCAGAAAAGAAAAAACTCGTTGCCGAACTTAATCTCCTTCTTAAAAGCCCGGCTAAAATCCTCAAAGTCGTCAAAGACGAACTTATACAAATTGCTAAAAAATTTGGCGACGAGCGGCGCACCAAAGTAACCGCCGTAGGCCTTAAAGAATTTAAAGAAGAGGATCTTATTCCAAAAGAAGAAACTATCATCACCCTTTCGGCTGGCGGTTATATCAAACGGGTTCCGCCAACCAGTTTCAAGGCCCAAAAGCGCGGCGGCAAAGGTCTGATTGGATCGGAAGTGGCAGAAGAAGACTTTCTTACCCACTTTACCACTGCCAATACTCACGACGACATTTTGTTCTTCACCGACCGCGGACGGATTTTCCGCACCAAGGTATATGAAATTCCGGCCGCTACCCGTACTGCCAAAGGAAAACCGGTGCATAACTTTTTAGAAATACCTACTGAAGAAAAAGTTACGGCAATTGTCGCTCATCCCACTGGAAGCAAGGGTTATCTTGTTATGGTCACGAAAAACGGCTTGATTAAAAAAACCGCCATTGGCTCTTTTGACAATATCCGGCGCACCGGCATCATCGCCATTAACCTGAAAAAAGATGATTCGCTCAATTGGGTGAAGCTTTCCAGCGGTGGCGATGAGATTCTCATTACTACCGCCAATGGACAATCCATCCGCTTCAAAGAAACGCAAGCCAGACCAATGGGCCGCACTGCTGCCGGCGTAAGGGCAATCCGGCTCAAAAAAGGCGATCGCGTAAGCTCAATGGAAATCATTAACGCTCAACTCAAAAAACAAAACCCCAATCTCTTGGTGGTGATGGCTAACGGATACGGCAAACAAAGTCCGCTTTCTCAGTACCGCGTGCAAGGCCGCGGCGGCTCGGGTATTAAAGCCGCCCAAGTTACCAGCAAGACCGGACCGATTGTGAAGGCTCATCTAATAGAAGAAGAAACAGAACTTCTGGCTCTTTCGGCCAAAGGTCAAATCATCCGCACTCATCTTGCCAGTGTCCGGGTGGCTGGCCGCGCCACCCAAGGAGTTAGAATTATGACTCTCAATACCGGAGACAAAGTGAGCGGAATAGTCTGTTTATGAAACTCCCCGGCCTTACCCTCGGCCCCGCTGGAAGCGAAGCCGAGTCTGTCT
>CAYJVO010000023.1:0-9517 GCA_964373675.1 uncultured Candidatus Saccharibacteria bacterium | reverse complement strand
TTAATAGTTTATAGTATAGTTTATAGCATAGTATAGTTTATAGCACAGTTTATAACATAGTTTATAGCACAGTTTATAATATAGTTTATAGCACAGGTTATAGCACAGGTTATAGCACAGGTTATAGTTTGGTAGTTATTGAGTGGTTATTAAGTTAATTTAGGAATTATTAATATAGTTATTAATTTTCTCTTGACATTAAATTTGGGCTTGATACAATTGGCAGTATTATTTCTATGGAGAAGAAAAATTCTTTACGGAAATTTTTGGGGATTTTTTTAGCGATTGTGCTGGTGGTGGGCGGAGGTTATTGGGTTTGGGACAAATTTTTCAGTGAAACAGGACGGGCGAGGAGATTGGCCGCGGAGCAATTGGAAATCCATAATAAAGGAGAAAAAGCTTATATTGAAGCAATGACTGCCGATACTTACGGCGGGAAAACTCCGCAGGAAACGCTGGACTTGTTCGTGGAAGCTCTCCGCGCCGGTGACGTTGAGCTCGCGAGTAAGTATTTTTTATTGGATGAAAATTTGAGTAGGGAGAAGTGGGTATCGAGATTAGAAGACATAAAGAATGGAAACCTTTTCGAAGTGATGGCGGATGATATTTCTAATCGTAGCCAGCCAGATTTAGAAAATAGAATTGATGACAATGATTTTGTTTTTGTTTTGCGCAAAGACGATGGAAATGTTGGTGCTAGAATTGATATGCAATTAAATAGCTTTTCGCAAATATGGAAAATAGAAAGCTTGTAAGATTTTTGATCCCAATTTTATTGTTGGGATTTTTTATTTCCGTAAATAAATCTTGGGCGTACGACGTGGGAACCCACGCTTTTTTAACTAAAGAAGTTATCAGTTTTTACAATCAACATTTTACTAAAAAGATTTCAAATGAACTGGGAATTTATTTAATAGACGGCGCGCGGCTGGAAGACAATACCCCTCGGTATCTGAACCACTTTTATGATCCGATAAACGATCGCGGTTTGGCTGACGGCGTTTATCGGGGCCTGGCATCCAAGCTTTGGGCGCAAGACCCGAAAGCCCAGACCGCGCTTTTGTACAAGCTTGTTCCCCAGACAGAGGCGTCGCTTTTAACGGCTGCCCAGCTGAACAAAATCAAACCGGTTTTTCATCAGGACAATTTCACTTGGCAAAAGGCGATTGAACTTTACGCCCGGGGGGAAACCGAGCAGGCGCTGTTCGCTTTGGGCCACATCATTCACTTGATTGAAGACGCGGCTATGCCGGACCATACCAGAAACGACGCCCATCCGCCGTATGACCATGGCGGCAGCCCTTATGAAAACTGGACTAACCGTTTTAGTCTTGAAAATCCTGACCAAGATTTGACCGCGCGTTTAAAAAATAAAAAGCCGGTAGCGTTAATTAATTTGAACGAATACTTTAATTCAATGGCAGAATATTCTAATAAGAATTTTTATAGCAGAGATTCTATAAAAAATTATGAATTGCCAGAGCCGGATTACTTTTACAATATAAACGGAGACAACTTCGGATTTAAAAAAGATCAAGAATTCGGTGACTACAAATTAATCCTACTTAATGAAGGTTTTGATTGGGCAGACGACAAATCCGGTGAGCTGCGTATTCCTGTACTATATGACTATTGGAACCGCCTTTCTACCAAAGTCGTTCAACACGCGGCCGGAGTTATTGATTTGTTTTTTAAAGAAGCGGAGAAGGCGAAAGCGAAGTATGAACTGGAAAAAGCGCGGCGGCCGTATTTAAGCACGTTGGCTGACGGTTTTAAATCAATTTTTGGTGGCGGCGGTGATGAGTCAGCGAATTTAATAGCAACGGTTCCTTTGGAGTCAACTAAAGAGAAAATTGTAGACAAACCAGTGCCGAAGCAGCCGGATTCATTAGAACCGGAAACTATCCAAACAGAGATAATAGCTTTGAGCTTGCAGTCAGCAGAATCAATTACAATCAATAGCAATAATGATAGTGCGAGCGTCAACAGCGCATCAATAGAGCCGCAGTTTAAAGTTTGCAGTTTTAATACTTCTCAAGCACCCAATCGTCAGGGTGTGATCATCAGTGAAGTTGCCTGGATGGGGTCGGCTACCAGTCCTAATGACGAGTGGATTGAGTTGAAAAATATTTCTGGATCTCCGGCGAATATTTCCGAGTGGCAGCTGTTAGATATGAGCGACCAGATAAAGGTGGTTTTTGATTCCGGCGCTGTTATTCCGGTTGGCGGGTTTTATCTTTTGGAGCGCACCGATGACAACACGGTTCTGGGAATAACAGCTGATAAAATTTATACCGGCGCGCTTTCCAATGCTGGCGAAGGACTGCGGTTGTTTGATAAAAATTGCGGTTTAATTGATGAAGTTTTTGCCGCGCCTGACTGGCCGGCGGGTGATGCCGATTACAAAAAGACAATGGAGCGAACAGCTGATTTTTCTTGGAGGACTTCATTGGAAGTCGGCGGCACTCCGAAAGCAGAAAATAGCTCTGGCATTGTTCCGGTGAGCGGCGCCTCTGGAGGCGTTAGCCAATCACAGCCCCAACCACAGCTGCCGCAGCAGGAGCCATCAGCCACCTCTACTCCGCCAGAGGCTACGGAGGGCGAAGTCAAAGTTTTAATAAGCGAAATTCGGGCCGGCACCGACGCGGGCGGCGCGGAGGATGAGTTTGTGGAACTCTATAACGCCGGGGATCAACCGGTGAACCTTGCCGGATGGTCGTTGAAAAAGAAATCCAGTACCGGAAGCGAAAGCAATCTGGTCAGCGCGGCGGCTTTTTCCGGCGTTATTCAGCCGAAGAGTTTTTTCTTGATAGCGCACCGCAATTATCAGGGGTCCAAGGTTAAAGATTTGGAATATTCGGCTAACTCCAACAATTTAGCTTATACGAATAATTCCGTTGTGCTTTATAACGTCCACAGCGGAGCAGTTGATGAAGTCAGTTGGACAGAAATTCCCAAGAGCCAGAGCTGGGAAAGAAAGGCGATTGTGAATAGTAATTGCGTGATTGCCC
The DNA here is from genome assembly GCA_964373675.1 of uncultured Candidatus Saccharibacteria bacterium. Classification (GTDB taxonomy): domain Bacteria; phylum Patescibacteriota; class Minisyncoccia; order UBA6257; family WO2-44-18; genus CAYHXN01. The sequence continues at coordinate 6,506 of CAYJVO010000023.1, read as the reverse complement.
AAAACGAGAATGAGTTGTTTGGCAATGGATGCGATAATAATATTGCAGGAGATTTTGATTTGAGAGCCGCGCCAAAACCGCAGAATTCGCAAGATCCGCCAGAACCAAGAACCTCAGCCAGTATCCAGAATTTCCGAATTACTTACAGTCCTGAGCTTGCCGAAGGACTGTTTTTTCAATGGGATGCGGCGATTGGAGCGAGTGAATATACTTTACTGGATGCTAATTTCGCAACCTCAACGATTTTAGCCACTACGACCGCCACTTCTTATAATTTGCCTATCACAGAAATTGGCCGCGATTATACTTTTGCGATTAGCGCGGCTGATTCGGATGGCTTTATTTACAGCGCCACCACTACGGTGAATGCGCTCAGTTTCTTTTCAATAAATCTATATGATTCAGCCATCGGGTTAGGCAAAAATCAATATCCGCTGCCAAATTATTTTAACGCCAGCTCAACTACCAATTGGCACGCAGTAATCTTTTACAAAAATCAAGAACCAGCCATGCGTGAGACTCTTGGCGAATCTCAAACCGGGTGGGGTTATCGTTTGAATGATAGTTTGCTCGTTAAATACGATAATTGCCAAGGTTCAGAAACAGCGGCGGCCTCTTTGGTTTTGCCGGACAGTAAGGAAAGTTGTGATGCGGCGCCAACTACGGTTCGGCAGCTAGGTTTAAAATGGGGTGCGTTGGAAGATAGTCCTATTTTTATTGATTTAGTTCAGCCAGCAGCAGAAGACGATTATATTACCGCGGCTTTTTACAGCTATGATCCAGCGCAGCCGGATAATGCTCAGCGGTTGATAGCGATTGATAAAACAAAATATTACTTTCAAGGAGAAAGACCCGAGAATCAGCCGCCCACCGAACCGACTAATTTTGTTGCGCAGTACAGCTATCAAGACAGAGAAATTATTTTATCCTGGGCCACCTCCACTGATCCAGACGGACCGGACAGTCAAATTACTTATGAACTGAATTATTTAGACGATCTGTGGCAAAGAGTTACGAATCCAAAAATAATCAGAGGAGCAATGGCGGGCGATTCTTTTACTTTTAATTTAAAAGCAATTGATGGCAAAGGAGGGGAATCAGAAATAATTGAACTAGAATACACAGTGCCTTTGCCGGGCTATATCAATAATGTTTTATTCAGCCATGACGAAGGCGGGAATTTTGCGAGTTTTGATTTAAATGATACTAATATCTTCAATAACCAGGCATATTCTAGGTACATCATGATTTGGTTTAACGAAGATCCGGCAGAAGTAACAGTGGCTAACCGAAGCAGCGGTATTTCTTCAAACTGGGCAGGCGGTGGCTGTCCGGCAGCGGGTTTTGTTGGCGAAGGCGTGCCAGAAGAAAATCCCGGCACTGGTTTTGATCACTATGTAATGCCGGAATATGTTTTAGTTGCGCCGGCCACTATTAAACCGCCGATTTATGATCGCAGTAAAGCGCCTTATCATTACAAAGTTTATTTTACTAACACCTGCCCAAACGCCGGGTTTGTTGATGGTCATGACCTATCAGAGGAACTCTCTTCGGAAGATTTCATTACTGTTGGGCTTTGGTTTTACAACACCCCAAATGGATTTATGAGTATTGAGGAAAGCGTAAATTATCCAGAGCAGTATTACTTTAGCGAGTAGAATAAAAACCGCTTTAAATGGTAGCAATTCTTCACAATATCCGGAGTTTGCATAACGTTGGTTCTATTTTCCGAACGGCGGATGCGGCGGGGGTATGGAAATTATATCTTTGCGGCATCACGCCGGAACCGGCGGATAGGTTTGGAAAAATCCGGCCTCAAATTGCCAAAGTGGCGTTGGGAGCAGAGAAAACAGTTAAGTGGGAAAAGTACAATGCGACAAGTAAATTGATTGATAGATTAAAAAAGGAAGGGTACAAAATTTTGGCGGTGGAACAAAGCAAAAAATCTATTCCCTACTACAAGGTAACCCTTCGGCAAGCTCAGGGTAAAATTGCGCTTCTGTTTGGTAATGAGTTAAAAGGTTTAAGTAGCGCAATTTTAAAAATAGCGGATAAAATTTTGGAAATACCAATGCGCGGCCGCAAAGAATCTTTAAATGTTGCCGTAGCATTCGGAATTATTGTTTTTCATCTTTTATTCTCCTGCGCCGAAAACCCCGGGCAGCCTACTCCGCCGAAGTAGCTTCAGCTACGAAGGCTGGATAAGGCCGTGGAGTTTCATATTCGGGTGGGCGCATTCGTGTTGCCAAAGCGCGAGTCTAACGAGCGTGGAGGCGCGCTGTTCGTGCGTTGTGTTTGGGTTATTATATTAGATAGGTTCTATTAATGCGGACAATTTTATTGACGATTGCGCTAGCGAGCGTTTTTTTGGTGGTAGCGGTTATTTTTTATACGACTATACAAAAGCCGGAGGAGTATAAAATGGTAGAAGTGAAAATCGGAGAGAAAGTTTTAAAAGTGGAGATTGCCGACACGCCGGCGCTTCAACTGCGCGGGCTTTCCGGCCGAAACAGTTTGGCGGAAGACGCAGGAATGCTTTTTATTTTTCCCAAAGCGGAAACCCGTCAATTTTGGATGAAGGGCATGCGTTTCCCGATCGATATTATTTGGATTAGCGAAGATCGCGTGGTTGGAATAGTTCTTGACGCAGAGTCAGAGAGCGGGCCGGAATATACTATTTATACTTCACCAGAGCCGGCGGATAAGGTTTTGGAGATTAATGCCGGTCTGTCCCAGCAGTTGGGAATAAAAATAGGTGATATTATTAATTAATGGTTTTAATTTTCAAAAAGGGAGAAAATTTTTTGGAAGCGTTGAAAAAACGGCTGGCGGAGAAGGAAATTAAAAGCGGTTTTTTTTACGGCTTAGGCGGGTTCAACAGGGCGACGCTCGCTTATTACGATCTCAAAAAGAAAAAGTATATTACGCGAAAAATGAAAAGCGGCCCGTACGAAGTAGTTAGTTTAATGGGAAATGTGGCAAGCGACGTGACGGTGCACTGCCATGCGGTTTTGGGGAAACGGGATTTCCATACCGTCGGCGGGCATTTGATGGATGCCGTGGTGGGCGGGACCTTGGAGCTCCTTTTGATGCCGACGGAACCATTGCAAAGGAGGAAAGATGAAAAAACAGGACTTAATTTACTTGGCTAAATGAGGCGCATTTTTGGTCTTATACCAAACGTATTCTTTTTGGGGTTGATTAGTTTGTTTAATGATTTTTCTTCGGAAATGGTTTATTCGGTGATGCCAGCTTTCTTAACAGTGGTTCTTGGGGCTCCGCCTATTTTTGTCGGTTTTGTGGAAGGATTTTCGGACGCCCTGTCTAGTCTTTTGAAAATTTTTTCCGGTTGGTTTTCAGATCGCATCGGACAGAGGAAGGTTTTAGCCGTCATCGGTTATTCCCTCTCTATAGCCACAAGAATCATTCTTTTTATTGTTACTAATTTTTGGCAGGTTTTTGGTTTGCGGGCAATAGATCGTATTGGCAAGGGATTGCGTGATTCGCCGCGTGACGCATTGCTAGCCGAATCGGTGGAAAAATCCGAAGTAGGGAAGTCTTTTGGTTATCATCGCGCAATGGACACTATCGGCGGGACGCTGGGGCCGCTCGCCGCGGTTTTCTTTCTCGGTTTATTGGGAGGAAACTACCGCGGGCTATTTTTAATCGGTTTCTTATTTGGTATTTTGGCAATCATTACTTTCGTTTTTGTTCGCGACGTTCAACGGCCAAAAGATACGCCAGCGGCCAAGCCAGCGCCATTTAATTTATCCCTGAAGCAATTCAGCGGGCAATTCAAACTTTATCTCTTGGCTGTTTTTATTTTTGGACTGGGCTTTATGCCGATCTCGTTGGTGCTTTTGCAATCGCAAAAAGTCGGTTTTAATATCATCGCCATTCCACTGATGTATTTTATTTACAGTCTTTCTTTTGTTATTTTTGCTATTCCTTTCGGACATTTATCAGACCGAATCGGAGAAAAGAAAGTTATAGCGATTGGATTTTTGACCGCAATCTTTGCTTATATTTTCTTTGCTGTTATTGGGGGATTACCCGGCGTTATTTTGGGATTCATTATCCTCGGTTTTTATTCAGCAATGACCGAAGGAGTCCAGCGAGCTTTGGCCAGTAAACTAGTGGGCGGAGAAAAACTAGCTACCGGTCAAGGATTTTTAAATTCAGCCGTCGGTATTTCCTCTTTATTAGCCGGTCTTATCGGCGGATTGTTGTGGACTTTTGTTGACTCGGGGGCAGCCTTTGCTTACGGAATCGCGGTGATGTTTGCGGGCTTATTAATCCTAATGAGTATTAATTTGAATACCCATGCCAGTGTCGTATAATTAAAACTATGAGTACAAGGATTGCAATCAACGGTTTTGGGAGAATCGGCCGTTTGTTCTTTAGGGCAGCTTATGGCTACCCGAATTTAGAGGTGGTGGCAATTAATGACTTAGGCGATATTGAGAACCTTGCTTATTTATTAAAATACGATTCGGTTTACCACACCTATGATAAGGAGGTGAAATTTACCCGTCATCCGAGCGGGGTGGGCGGCGAATTGCAGGTGGACGGCCGGAAAATCATCGTGGTTCAGGAAAAAGATCCGGCAAAGCTTCCGTGGAAAGATTTAAAAATTGATATTGCGGTGGAATCCACCGGCGCTTTTGAGTCATTTGAAAAAGCTTCGGCTCATTTGACTGCCGGAGCAAAACGAGCAGTTATTACGGCACCGGCAAAAGATGAGGAGCGGCCGGATGCAAAGACAGTGCTTCTGGGCGTCAATGAAAACCAATTTAAGGCCTGCAAAATAACATCTAATGGTTCCTGCACTACTAATGCTACTCATCCGGTAGCGGCGATTATGGCCGAAACAGTTGGTGTTAAAAAAGCGGTACTGGCGACAGTTCACGGCTATACGGCAACGCAGAATTTAGTGGATGGGCCGACGAAGGGAAAGGATTTTAGGCGCGGCCGGGCGGCGGCGGCGAACATATCGCCATCGTTTACCGGCGCGGCTATTTCTGTAACGCGCGCCTTGCCGAACCTTGAAGGGAAATTTGACGGTTTGGCTTATCGGGTACCAATTGTTACAGGATCGCTCGGGGATTTCACGTTTGTGGCGGAGCGTAAAACCAGCGTTGAGGAAATTAACAATATTTTCCGAAAAGCGGCCCAAGATCCTCGCTGGAAGAATTTGATTAAGGTTACGGAAGATCAGATTGTTTCTTCCGATATTGTTGGCGAGCCCTACGGCGCGATTATTGATCTCACTTACACCCGCGTGGTAGATGGCGATTTAGTGAAAGTGCTTTCTTGGTATGACAACGAATGGGGCTACGTCGTAACTCTGGTGCAACATGTATTAAAGGCGGCCGAGTCTTTGTAAGAAGAATGGACTTTGTATTATCACCGATAGCCCCATTTGTTAGCGCCCTCCCGCATAGGAAGATAGGAGTGAATGAAATGAGCGACGTAAGAAACCGATGGTGTCTTAAGTCGTGGGGTCGGGAGAGCTCGACAAGTTATGTGGTACGCTTGTCCAGCATGTTTTGAAGGCCGCAGAATCTCTATAAATATGGTAATTTATATCGGAGCGGATCACCGCGGGTTTAAATTGAAAGAGGAATTAAAGAAGTTTTTAGAAAAAAGGGATTATCAAGTGGTTGATGTCGGGAATCATGTTTATGATCCGGAGGATGACTATCCGGATTTTGCTTTGGCGGCGGCGAAAAAAGTGGCGGCTGATCCCGGCAGCCGCGGAATTGTGCTTTGCGGTTCCGGTGTGGGAGTGGATGTGGTAGCTAACCGTTTTAAGGGGGTGCGTTCGGCGCTGGCGTTTTCTGTAAAGCAAGCAATCATGTCGCGCACGGATGACGATACTAATGTTTTGTCTATACCGGCAGATTTTATGACCAAACGGCAAGCGCGAAAGATAACCGAGGTTTGGCTCCGCACCGCGTTTTCCGGAGCGGAACGGCACCGCCGCCGAATTGACAAAATTGAGAAATTAAAATAATATTTAGAAAGTTCTTTGGTGGTGTGAAGTATGTCCCAGAAAAGTAAAAAGTTCCGGGAAGAAATGAAAATAGTGGAAAATGCCGTGAAGAAGAATGTTTGGCCGCCGGAGATTTCTGAGTGGATAAGGGAGTGGGCAATACAAAAGAAGACATCGCCGACCGCCGCCGCTCTTTCATTAATAATGCAATTGGTAATTTTGAGTTATGAGTTGGGTGATGTGGTATGATATAGGCAGTTCTTTTTAGGGATTGGTTTGTGTCAGAATATAAAATTCAGCTTTGTCAATTATCTAAAGATCCGAATGTTTGTCATAGCGTTGGCGTTATTTTAATAAATCCAAATCAAGAAATTCTTTTATTGGATCGCCGCAAAGGCGTTTTAGGATGGGCTTGTCCTGCCGGACATAAGGAAAAAAACGAAGAAAATATAGATTGCGCAATCAGGGAATTAGAAGAGGAGACGGGCCTTAAAGTAGACTCCGCCGATCT
>CAYJVO010000022.1:0-10068 GCA_964373675.1 uncultured Candidatus Saccharibacteria bacterium | reverse complement strand
AAATTTCCTGATTTAAAAAGCGCCCTAGAAAATATTTTGACTAAATATGAACCCCGTTAGCAACATCCCCGAGTGGGGGTCAACGGCGGCAAGCTGGATGCGAGAAAGCTGCTGCCCGGATCACTGATTGATCTGCAGCCGTTGGAGGAATATAGGAGGTAGAACGAACAAGGGCAACAAGAACAGGAAGAGGAGAGATAATCTCCTCTTCCTGTAGTAGATGTAGATATAGTGAGTAGCAGGGTGGGGTAAAAAAATAAAAAACACGGAATAATCCGTGTTTTTTTAAAAATTAATGCAGCTCTGTTAGAAAATTATTGATAGTTTCAAAATTTTCATCGAAAGCAATTCGTAAAACACCACTATAAGAGGAAAATTTATAATCAATAACTAATAAGCTGCCGAGTTGCTTAACGAGATTCTGGGTTTTAGGATTACTACGCAGCCTCAAAAGAAATTTATAGTAATCACGTTCTGAAAGCCACAATGCTTTTCTTAAGAAAATCCCATTTTTTGCGAACCTACTTTCTAGTGTTTTTGTCAGCGGAGCAAATACCTCTTCTTCTTTTTGACACAAAATTGCTTCGACGGTATGCGAAACAATATATTGTGCCAAATTTGCGGCACTGTCCCGGTAATCCACAAAAATAGAACCCGGTATTGTGCTGTAACTTGTACTCACAACAATAATTACGTCTGCCGATTCTCTTGAATCCACTATTGCTTCCTTACAAAACTGGGTAAGTAATTTATTCTTGACGATGTGGGCGTTCTCTTCGCTTTCCCACAACGCAGGCCGAATAAAGTAATGGCAATCACCAGTTTCTGTTTCTGGTGGCTGTGACTGGGAAGCTGTATATTGTGCCCTAACTACAACCGTCAATGCCAGTCCGAAAATAATTGCTATAGCCATTGCCATAAAGATGCATCTTTTCATGCCATACCCCCTTTCAATGTTCTACCGATACAATAGCAAGAAATCTAAAGTAATGCAACCCAGTGTACTGGTTCAATAGCTTATGACCATCATGACAGAAATAGTATTCAGCCCAGTGGGGTAAATAAAAAGACCCGCAAGGTTTTACCTTGAACGGGTCTTGATTAGTTAATTAATTATTGGATACGAACCTGCTTTGTCCGCCTTATTTATGACCATGCAAATTTACAGCCTGCGCTTTTCAAAAAAGGCGATTGGCGGCGCCGGTAAGGTTGGCCTTGGCGGCGTTGCCGCGACCTTTGCTTCTCTTCTTGGTTCGGGAACCGCTACTTGCGTTTCTTGTCTGGCAACACTGCTTGGGTTTTTGGGCATAGGGGCAAGCGGGTCGTTGTTTCTTTTTAACTACAGATTTTATTTTGTCGCCACCATCGCGATCCTTCTTATCCTCTCAATTTATTTTACTTCCAAAAAGATTGCGGGCGTTTGCATAAATTGTAAATAGACGCAGGAGCATAGTTAACATCATCTGTAATGCCCCGACCAAGACGCCTCAAACGGACAGCTGGAACGAGACCCAAAAAAGCTTTACTGCGTACTTCCGTAGCCTCTGGCGGAGGAGTATAATGCTTGCATCGGGTCGGTTCTAGACCGACACCGCCCGCCTTCGCTCGCCGAAGCTAAAGCTTCATCGAGCTTCGGCGGGTAAAACCCGCCAATTAAAAATAAAAAGAGCTTTAGCGAAGGAGAGATTCGCCATGGTTATTATGCATTACGTCTATGTTCTAAAATGTATTAATGGAACGGAATACGTTGGTTGCACCAACGATTCCCTCTTAATATTTATTCTCTTTCGCCGAATCCTACGGGCGTTAGCCCGTAGGATGAACCCCGCGCATAAATACTTATGCGCGGGGTGAAGGCGAAGAGAATACCCTGAGCTTGCCTGCCCCGCCTTGGCGGTGGTCGAAGGGTTACCATAGTCAGCTTTGAAGAATTCCGCTCAGATACCCCCCGAGCGCCACGCCCCGCCAAAGGCGTGGGGCTCCGCCGAGTCAGACTTGGCTCCGCTTACAGCGGGGCCGTGGGTAAGCCCGCGGAGCTTCATTTTGTTGATAAATTTTTGAAAGTTTATTATATTTATCAACAGCTTTTTCATAAAGAGAAATTTATGTACCATCCTCCAAAAGAGTTAAGCAGGAAGGCCCACATTAAAAGTAAAAAACAATACGAGTATTTGTACAGGGAGTCTGTAGATAATTCAGAATTATTTTGGGCGTTGCAAGCGGAAGATAATCTTTCTTGGTTTAAAAAGTGGGACAAAGTTTTAGAATACGATTGGAGTAGAATCGGCGAAATTGAAGGACCGTATGCGCAGTTTTTTAGCGGCGCAAAGCTGAACGTTGCTTATAATTGTTTGGATCGGCACTTAAGTTCTTGGCGTAAGAACAAAGCAGCGATTATTTGGCAAGGCGAAAAGGAAGAGGAGAGACGGACGCTAACTTATCATCAGTTTCATCGGGAAGTTTGCCGTTTCGCCAACGTGTTAAAAAAACACGGCGTGGAGAAAGGCGACCGCGTGACGATTTTTATGCCAATGATTCCGGAGCTGCCGATTGCCATGCTCGCTTGCGCCAGGATTGGCGCGATTCATTCAGTTGTTTTTTCCGCATTTTCTTCCGAGTCCTTGAAAAATCGCATTCAGGACTGCGACTCCAAAGTATTAATTACTGCCAATATTGGATTTCATGGCGGCAAAGTCATTGAACTTAAAAAGAAGGCAGATGCGGCTTTACAAGATTGCCAGAGTGTAAAAACAGTCATTGTTTATAAACGAAGCGATGAGCCAACGGCAATGGAGCCGGGACAGGATTTTTGGTGGCAGGAAGAGATGAGTGCGCCGGACATTGGCAATATTTGCGAGCCGGAGGCAATGGACGCTGAAGACCCGCTTTTTATTCTTTACACCAGCGGAACTACTGGCAAACCCAAAGGCGTGCTGCATACTACTGCCGGTTATCTTTTACAAGCCCACCTTACTTACAAGTGGATTTTTGATGTAAAAGATGAAGATATTTTTTGGTGCACTGCCGACATTGGCTGGGTTACCGGACATTCGTATGTGGTTTATGGGCCGCTATCTAATGGCGCGACAGCTTTGATGTTTGAGGGCATACCGACTTATCCGGCTCCGGACAGATTTTGGAAGATTATTGAAGATTGCCAGGTAACTGTTTTTTATACCGCGCCAACGGCTATCCGGGCATTGATTAAGTTGGGCAATGAATGGCCGGAAAAGCATGACCTTTCCAGCTTGAGGATTTTGGCGAGCGTCGGCGAGCCAATCAATCCCGAGGCCTGGCTTTGGTATTACAAAATGATTGGGAAAGAGCGTTGTCCGATTATGGACACTTGGTGGCAGACCGAAACCGGAGGAATTATGATCACACCGTTGCCGGGAGCTCTTCCAACTAAGCCTGGCTCTGCTTCCAGGCCGTTTTTCGGAGTCGTGCCGGAAATTTTAAAAGAAAACGGCTTGCCGGTTCAGGGAGAAGAAAGCGGCGCTTTGGTTATTACTAAGCCTTGGCCGGGAATGATTCGGGGTGTCTGGGGAGACAAAAAGAACGAGCTGATTAAAAAAGTGTATTTTTCCGCTTTTCCGGGAAAATATTTTACTGGCGACGGCTGTCGATTAGATCAAGACGGCTTTTACTGGCTGCTGGGAAGAATAGACGATGTCATTAATGTTTCCGGACACCGATTTGGAACAGCGGAAATAGAGAGCGCTTTAGTGTCGCACCACAGCGTTGCCGAGTCGGCAGTGGTGGGCTTTCCGCATGAAATAAAAGGGCAGGGGATTTATTGTTTTGTAACGCTTAAACAAGGTTTTGAGCCGTCAGCCGTTCTTAAACAGGAATTGGTAGAACAGGTAAAAAAAGAAATTGGTCCGATTGCCAAGCCGGACAAAATTCAATTTGCCAGCATTCTTCCCAAAACCCGTTCTGGAAAGATTATGCGCCGGATTTTGCGAAAGATTGCCGCCGGAGAGCTTGATTCAATAGGGGATGTAACCACCTTGGCCGATCCGTCAGTAGTAGAGTCCTTGATTAAAAGCCGAGAGTAACCCCCCACACCTAATGAGTTTTTCTCCGACTATGTCGGAGATTTTTTTGCGAAACTCATTAGGTGTGGGGGTAAATTGTTGCATTTAATTTTTTAAAATGATATTTTAATTCAGCGTTCTTTTATAAATCGGTGCTAGATGTTTCAAAAGCCAGATGGCGTTCGTGATATTTACTATTTGTGGGAAGATTTTGAGGCTGATAAAGAGAAAATTGTAAAAACTATTCTACAAGAGAACGGTAATAATAGAAATAATCTCCACCAAAAATTTGATGGAATTCACGGAATTGAAATGGGTGGCGTGGTTTTGGCAATTTGTCTTCACTATCGGTTGGGTTTGCCGATCATCCGAACGAAAAAAGAAATTACTGAACGAACTTTAATCGTTGATGATATCGCCGATAGCGGCCATACTCTTTCCCCATACTATAAGAGAAACTTTATTGTTACTTTATTCAAAAATCCTAACAGCAAAGTTGAGCCGAATATTTGGATGAGAGAAAAAGAACCGGATACTTACATTTATTTTCCTTGGGAAGAGCGAGGCAGCGGAGGGGTTATTGATGAATGAAAAAGAAATTACTAAACGCGTTCGGCGTTATTTGAAACACAAAGGTCTTCCTGCAGACGAGGCCGTTACTTTCGCGGATGTTTATGTTATTGATAGAACTTCACGAATCAATAAGCGCAGCGATATTAAAAGCTTAAGCACGAATTTAACTAAGAATATTAAGCTAAACACTCCGATTGTTTCGGCGAACATGAAAGATGTTACTGAATCCGCAATGGCTATTGCGTTGGCTCGCGAGGGCGGACTTGGCTTTATTCACCAATTTATGCCGATTGAAAAAAGAGTGGCGGAGGTGAGGATAGTAAAGCGGGCAGACAATGAAGTGATTGAAAATCCGTGGAGTATTCGCGAAAATATTTCACTCAAAGAGGCGTTAGATTTTATGCGCGATCACAAAACTACAGGAGTTTTGGTAGTTGACGAGGCGGAGAAACTGGTAGGTATTTTAACCTCTCGGGATGTTTGGTTTTTAAAGTACGAAAGCGAAGAATATCTCAAAACTATTCCAGTTTCCGGAGCAATGACCAAGATGCCGTTGATTACTGGGGCGCCGGATATTAAAATCGGCGATGCGATTACTTTGCTGGCAAAGAATAAAGTGGAAAAACTGCCATTGGTGGATTCTAGCGGCCGGCCGGCCGGCCTGATTACTGCGAAAGATGTCATTAAAAAGTATCAGTATCCTCTGGCGACCCGGGATAAAAAAGGCAGATTACTGGTGGGCGCTTCGGTAGGACTTTCAGAGAATTATTTAAAATCCTTAGAAAGCTTGCTTGAAGCGGAAGCAGATACAGTTTTGTTGGATACGGCTCGAGCTAATGCGTTGACGGTTAAGGCGGCGGTGGAGAATATTAAGAAGCATTTTCCTAAAACCCAGCTAGTCGTGGGCAATGTAGATAACATTGAAGGCTCGCTTTTATTAATTGATGCGGGAGCGGACGCAGTGAAAGTCGGAATCGGTCCCGGTTCGGCTTGTAAAACGCAAGTGGAAACCGGAGTTGGAGCGCCACAACTTACCGCGATTGCTGAATGCGCGGCGGTGGCCGACGATATCCCGATTATTGCCGATGGCGGCATTGACGAAGGAGAGAAGTTAGCCAAGGCGTTGGTCGCCGGAGCTAGCGCGGTCATGCTCGGTGGCTATCTCGCCGGTACAAAAGAAACTCCAGGGCCAGTATTTGCCGATAAAGGAAGGCAATTCAAGATTTATCGCGGTTCAGCGTCGTTGGATTTTCAATTGGAAAGAATGGAAGAAGGATCGTTGGATCATATTAGAGCGCCCGAGGGGGAACCGAGGCGAGTGGATTATAAAGGAGAGGTTGGGCCCTTGGTGGAGTCGTTGATGAATAAGCTTCGGTCGGCGATGAGCTATATGGATGCATTTACGATTGAAGAATTGCATCAGAAGAAATTCCGCCGTCGAAGCCGCGCCGGTTACGAGGAAGGGTTGCCAAAAGGTTAACCGCCAGCAGACTTGGCGGTTTTTTTATTGACTTTACAGTTATTTTGCGTAGAATGAAGTTAGTCTTTTTAAAAATGAGAGAAAGGGGATTAGAGAATGACAAGAAAGCAGCGAAATAAAATCTGGACGGCTCAGGAACTGGAAAAATTAAAAATGCTTTTTCCGAAATCACCGCGCGAGGAACTGGAAAAGGAATTCCCGGATCGGAGCTGGACTTCTGTTCGGCTGAAAGCGGCAGAATTAAAACTGAATCGGCATCCGGACGCGCCTAAGATCAAAAAACCCGTTAACATACCGGGCGCAAGCAATTTAAACGAAGAAGAGCGTCAGGTAGTAGAGTATTTAAGCAAACATGACACCGTCACAGTTTCCGATATTGCCAAACTTTTAGACAAGAGCGAATTGGGAATTGTCCAAATTTTATTCAGTTTGCGAAGCAAAGGTTTTGATATTCTGCATAATCGCGCTTCCAAGTCGGTGCAGTTGGTCAGATCTGGAGGGGCGCAGGCTCCGCTACCCATTGATGTGAAGGATAATGTCGGTATTTATCGTTTTGCAGTTATTTGTGAAACCCGCTTGGGTCATAGAAATCAGCAATTAACGCTTCTTCACACTGTGTATAAGTTTATTGAGAAACTTGGGGTGGATTTTGTTTTGCACGGCGGCAACTTGGTTGCCGGTTATCAACCGAAAAGGCATCGAGAAGAAGTATTTCTAGAAGATGCGGAAGATCAAAAGGACTACGCGGTTCAGCACTATCCGAAGAGTAAAAATTTCCATACTTATATTATTGCTGGGCAAACCGACCTTTCGTTTAAAACCAAAGGCAGTTACAACATTTTACGGGCGATTTGTCAGGAGCGAGAAGATTTAATTTACCGCGGTGATGAAACCGCGCAGTTCTTAATCAGGCAAGTTTTTGAACAAGAATTGATTCATCCCAGCACAGATAATGTTCCTTATGCTAAGACTTATACGTTTCAAAGGATTTTAGAGCAGATTTTGGCGAAGTTAGAAACGATTCCTGCAGCAAACCAAGGGGGTCGCCGTCCAGACATGGTTTTGGCGGGTGGCTATCATACCCCAGGACTTTTGCCAGCCTATTCGGACATTGATGGTTTTCTATTGCCGTCATTTATCTCACAGACTCCACGTCAAAAACGCAAAGGCATAGCGCCCACTGCTGGTTTTTGGGTGATTGAAGTTATTTTCAATCAAAAAGGAGAATTAGAGAATGTGAAACCTACTTTGTATGACTGGACGCATTACCAATTGAAACAAGATTATCTTGAGGATCCGAGTGGTAGGGGATTTGATAAATTTACAGAAGATGAAAAAGCGGTTTTAGAGATTCTTGCCGAAGGACCTCAAAGTTATGGCGAAATTTCCCGTCGTTTGGATCGTAATAAAGAAACGATTCTGAAGATTGTGGATCGACTGATGAATCAACGAAAGTTGGAGATCAGCATTCCATCGGATACAAAACAGGTTACCTGGGATCGGAAATTAAAGACTGACTTTATTCCGCTTGCAGATGAGGTGATGAAAAAAATGTTTGTGAAGTCGGTTAAGTTGGCGAGTGTTTCGGATACCCATTTGTGCAGCAATCACCAGCAAATCTCAATTTTGAGAAAAGCATATCAAGTGGGCGATGCAGAAAAGGTTGATGTTTTTATCCACACAGGAGATGTAAGCGATGGTGCCGGCGCCGTGGGGTACCGATCTCATGGTAAGGACGTTTTTATTTTCGGCTATACGGATCAACTTGAATATCTCATTAAGAATTATCCAAAGAGCAATACTGGCAAGAAGACTAAGATTATTCCGGGCAATCACGATTGGTGGGACTTTGAAAGTTTTGGCGGCGATATTGTAAAGGAATTTTGCGGTGTCCGAACTGATTTAGAATATGGAGAATATCCCCGTTGCAACTTTGAAATCAACGGTTTTAGAATTCAACTTTTTCATCCCGGCGGTGGCAGCGCCTACGCGTTGTCCTATCAGATTCAAAAGCATATTTTGAGCCAGATTCGGAACAAAGAACCGAAGGTAGATGTGATCTTTTTCGGAAACTGGCACAAGGCTTTATACCTTTTGTATGCTGGCGTTCACGGATTTCTTGCGCCCTCTATGAAAAATCATGATGAGTTCCATCAAAAGTTAGGCTTGCCCAATGCGGTGGGCATGTGGATTGTTGAATTGACCAAAGATGAAAGCGGCCGAATTACTCGGGTGGTTCCTGACTACCGCGATTTTAGTCACCTTCTTAAAGAAAAAGATTTTGTTTAATTCGTATGCCCCGATTTTGAGTCGGGGCTTTTTATTTATAAAAAAGCGGTTATACTATTTTTAGAATTAATGTTCTTTGAAACGGAGCTGAAAATGAACAGTCGGGATTCTCCCGAAAATAAAAAAGAGCAACTGATAGAACTTAAATCCGAAAGCCCCAGCGAGGAAGCGGAGAAGATGCTGCGTTTTTTGAAAACCGAGGTTAGGGGACAGAACAGGGCCTTGGAATATATTGCCGATGCTTGGGAGATTTATCGGGCTGGTTTGCGCAATCCTAAAAAGCCAATCCTCAATACCTTGCTGCTCGGGCCTTCTGGTTCCGGCAAGACCCTGCTTGCGCGAAAGGTTGCCCATAAACTTTTCAATGACGAAAATGGTCTTACTAAAATAAATTGCGAAATTTTTGAGCAAGGGCACGAAGTTTCCTGGCTCACGGGATCCCCGCCCGGCTATATAGGATTCACCAATAACCCATTAGAGCTTGAGTTCTCGCAGTTTAACATTGACAAATATGACTTTCGTCACAAGTTGATGACTGGCCAGTTGCAGAGTAGGGTTTGGGACAATCCGGAGGTGAGAAAAGCATTGTCAGAAAAAGCGGCATTACAAAAACGGCTGGGGGAATTAGAAAAAAATAAGGCCGGCACGCCCGAAACCAGGAAAAAAGCTATAGACAAGATAAGGCTACAACTTGCGGGCATAGAAGATTATCTTGAGGACAAAGCGGCTTACTCTCAGGCCAGTTTGGAGAAGTTCAAGGACTTGGATGATGATCAGATTTTGGGGCTTTACCAATTTCATAGGAAAAACAATGTCTTTCAGTCGGTGATTTTGTTTGACGAGGTGGAGAAGGCCGATCGCAAGTTTCATAATATTTTACTTGGTTTACTAGATGAAGGAGAATTAAGCGTTGGCGGGGAGAAAACCTTTTTTCGCAATTCTTTTGTATTTCTTACCTCTAACATAGGAAGCGATGAGCTGTCTTCTTTATTGCGCGCCAGCTTTATTGGTTTTACTGCTGGCCAGCATCAGACCGAATCTCCAGAAAAGTTAAAGAATATTGACGATCAGATTTATTTTCTGGCCAATGAAGCCGCTAAAAGATTTTTCCCACCGGAATTTTTGAATCGTATGGATAAAATTATTATTTTTAGACCGCTGAGCCGCGAGACGATGATGGAAATTTTTGACTTAGAGGTCAGAAAATTCAGGCAGCATCTTTGGAAAGTCGGGATGCCATTGATGATAGAATTTACTAAGGAGGCAAAGGAGAGAATTGTTGACGAGGCGATCCGTTATCCGGAAACTGGCGCCAGAATGATAGAAAAACGGCTGGACCGGGATATCATAGTCGGATTATCCCGTCTTTATAACCGAGGAGAAATACAGCCGGGATGTTTAATCGTCATTAGTTTTGTTGATGGAGAATTTCGGTTCCAGAAAGATATTTCCCAAAAGCTGGTGTTTCCAAAAGACCCGCCATAACCCCCTTATTTCACTATTAATCTCTGCCGCGACGCGGCAGATTTTTTTCAGATCAAGGGTGGTGAATTTGTATTTCATATCACTAAAATCATACTAACAAATATAGAATCCACTCACCTAATCAATCTTTTTCTTTTGAAAGCAATACCCGAAGCAGTTTTAAGATATTTTTCAAATTCTTCAGCTTGCTGTTTCGTTGGAAAT
>CAYJVO010000021.1:0-11529 GCA_964373675.1 uncultured Candidatus Saccharibacteria bacterium | reverse complement strand
GATGGCTGTTTTACATAGACAAATGAAAGAAGGATTAGGCAAGGCGTATGTCAACGCTTTTAAGGAGATTCTTAGACAGTTTCAGGATGAGCCGCTGTTTGTGGTTCAGATGGACGCAGATTTGTCCCATGATCCGTCTGTGATTCCAGAGATGCTGGCCGCGGCTCGCAGTTGTGATGTTGTGATTGGATCACGATATATGAAAGGCGGAAGGATTGAAAATTGGGATTTTTTCCGGCGGCTAGTAAGTCGATTCGGCAACTGGTACGCCCAGCTAGTTTTGGGGCTGCCTTATCGTGATTTAACCGGCGGCTTTAAATGCTGGCGGAAAAAGGTTGTGGAAAGCATGGAGTTAGACTCTTTAAGTTCCGTCGGCTACAATTTCCAGATTGAAACCACTTACTGGGCGTACAAAAAAGGATACAAAATTTGCGAAATTCCCATCACTTTTACCGAGAGAAAAACCGGCGTCTCCAAGTTTAATTTAGGGATTATGCTGGAAGCGTTTTGGAAGGTCCTATTATTAAGAATAAAATAATGCCCTAAATCTTTGCTGGCACAGCAAAGATCGGGCGAGATCATTCTATGATTTCTAGCCCCATAATGAGGACGTATGCGCCTGCCGCGAATAGATGGCTATTGTTAATTTTGTTCATCGCAACGGTTTTGCGCTTAATAAATTTATCTTCAGGAGATCCGCTTGGCGACGAAGTTTTGTATGGATTCCGGGCAATCGGGATGCTGGACTATGACAACGCGGAATTTCAAACCACGCCTTTAGAATGGAGTGAGACGCAGACCAACGCGGACAAAGGGTCTGCGGGGTCTGCGTTCAGTCAGCGCAAGTCCGCGGGTTTACCATGGTGGACAAGGTTGTCTTTTCACGATCACCCGCCGCTGGTGTTTTTGTTGCAAAATCTTTCAATGGCTGTTTTTGGAGAATCGGTTTGGGGCTTTCGCCTGCCATCGGCAATTTTAGGAATCCTGTCAGTTTACCTTCTTTACTTGATCGGCCGCCGGATGTTTTCTGAATCAATCGGTTTATTGGCTGCGGCACTAACTGCCGTAACAGTAAATCATGTTTTTATTTCCCGCATTGGACTGCAGGAATCGGCGGTTATTTTTTTCATCCTGCTGGCGACAAACTTCTTTTTAAAGGCGTTAGATACCACTTTGGCGCGTCAAAGTGGTAAGCCCCCCCACCAAACGAGTTTTTATAGAATCCCGGAACTCTTTTGGTGGGGGGGTAAAAATTTTTTATGGACTGGCGTGGCGCTAGGTTTAGGATTTTTAACCAAATACAGCGCTTTTATTTTAATGCCGATTTTTCTTACTTATCTTGCCTTGTTCCGGCGGGAGGTTTTTAAAAATAAATTTTTCTGGCTGGGCGTTTTGGTTTCCTTAGCTGTTTTTTCGCCGGTGATCATTTATAATGTCGGTTTATATTTGTCGGCGGGGCATTTTGATTTTCAGTTTTCGTATCTTTTCGGTCAAAATCCGGATGTTTGGAAAATTGCTCCCGGCAAAGAAGAAATTGGCTCTTTGTTTGACCGTTTTAAAAACTTTATTCCCAACCTTTTAAGCGGCAACTCCTGGATTTTTTTATTTTCGGCGGCGCTGGGTTTTTATGCAGCCAGAAAAAACAAGTTTTTAATCATTGTTTTATTTTACCTGGCCGCATTTTTGTTGTTGGTTGGCCCGACTTTGCGTTTTTTGTCCGTGCTGACGCCATTTTTGGCGTTAGTCGCGGCTAACTTTTTGGAGTTTCTGCGGCAGCGCAGGTGGTCTTATATAGGTCTGGCAGTGCTTTTGGGTTGGGAGGTTTTTTATTCCGTTAACAGTCAGATTTTAGACTATCCTTTCGGAAAAGAATTTTGGTTTTTTTCGGCAGTGCGATTTGAAAATTATAATTGGGGATACGATGAGCTGGGAAAGTTTTTGAATCAAGAGTTAACCGGAAGAACGCCCGCTTTTTCTTTTATCCCTAGATACAAGTTTTTGGAAAAAGTTCAGGAAAATAAGCTGGAGGCGGCGCGCCGCCGCGGCCTTAGTAGTTTCCCGGCGCTTATTGTTTACGACGGCAATATTTTAAATACTCCCCAGCTTTGGTTTTTGGACCGGCTGCAGATTTATCACGGCTGGCCGGTTTTAAAGACAGAGGAATATCAGACATTCTTGCAGAAATTCGGTCAGGATTATTTCTTAAAGCTCGGCGTCAAACAGTATTTTATTGCTTTGGGAGAAAAAATTCCTAAAAGAAAACGCGGTCTCTCTGAAGCAGGAAGATTGTTTGAGCAGGAGCTTTTGCGCCAAGGCATTTTTCCGCTAGCGCTTTATAATAAAAAAGGAGAAGAGGCCTTTCGGGTTTATTCTTTTAAAAAAGTGTTATGAACCTATCGCGGCTGGAGATATTTTTGAAATAGGTTCATAATAATTTATATGCCAAAAGTTTTAATTTATACGACCCCAACTTGTGTTTATTGCAAAATGACCAAGGAGTTTTTTAAGAAACACAATGTTGTTTATGAAGAAAAAGATGTGTCAGCCGATCAAAAAGCCAGAGAAGAAATGGTGGAAAAATCAGGGCAATTGGGCGTACCGGTAATTGAAATTGACGGTCAGATTGTTGTTGGCTTTGACGAAGCTGGCTTAAAAAAAATTTTAGGACTTAAGTAGTAAAATGCGTGAAGTGATTCATAATTTTCATCGCCAACTTCTCTATAATCCGGAGATTAAAAATGCCAAATCTTTAGTTAAAACTAAACGTTTCGTGGTGGTGGGCATGGGCGGTTCTCACCTTGCTGCGGATCTCCTTTTATCCCGTTACCCGACTACCCCGCTGTCTATTCATAAAAACTACGGCCTTTCGGAGTTGCCGGAAAGCGATCTGAAAGCCAGTTTGGTGATTTTAAGCTCCCATTCAGGCAATACCGAAGAAGTAATTGATGCTTTTAATGCAGCGGGCCGTAAAAATTTGAAGCGGGCGGTAATCGGATCAGGAGGGAAATTGATCGCCTTGGCTAAAAAAGAAAAAGTGCCCTATATTCAATTGCCAGATCCCAAAATTCCGCCGCGTTCGGCGATTGGCTACTTTGTTAAGGGACTTTTAAAATTAATGCGCCACGAATCAGGATTTGAAGAAGTGGCAAGAGTGGGGGAAAAGCTGCGAGCTTCAGATTTAGAAAATGCCGGCCGGACGCTTGCGCGGCATTTAAAGAATTTCATTCCTATAATTTACGCTTCCGTTAAAAATGAGGGTCTTGCTTATAATTGGAAGGCGCGTCTTCACGAAACCGGCAAGACGCCGGCCTTTCATAACGTATTTCCAGAAGTGAATCATAACGAAATGGCAAGTTTTGAAGGCAGTCCGGGAAGTCGTCACTTGGCAGATAGATTTTACTTTTTATTTTTAAAAGACCCAACCGATCACCCCCGCATTTTAAAAAGAATGGAAGTGACAGAGAAGCTGTTTCGCGATCGGCATCGGCCAGCAGAATCGGTTGATCTTAAGGGTGAGGGTTGGGAAAAACTTTTCCGCGGCATTCTTCTTGCAGACTGGGCCGCCTATTATTTGGCGTCTGAATACGGCAGTAATCCGGAAAAAGTTCCTCTGATAGAGGAATTTAAACGGTTAATATAAGCCCTTTATGAGTCAAAGATATATTTGTCCTATGCATTCCGATACAGTTCGGTATCAGCCGGGGATTTGCTCCGAGTGCGGCATGCGGCTCATAGAGGAGAGGAAAGGGGACAGAGAAAAGAGGGTAGAGCGCGATAGCCATGCGGGACATAGTTTGGCGATGTTTGCGCGAAAGTTTTGGATTAGTTTAGTTTTAACAATTCCGGTTGTTTTGTATTCCGAGCTACCAAGAAATCTTTTGGGATTTGAAGCGCCAACTTTCCCCGGCTCAAGTTATTTGTCATTAGTTATGGGTTCGGTGGTTTTCTTTTACGGCGGCTGGGTCTTTTTAGTCGGTGCTTGGCATGAGCTAAAAGGCCGTTTGCCTGGAATGATGACGCTTATTGCGCTAGCCATCACCGCCGCTTACGGCTACAGCGTTTTTGCGGTTTTAATTAGCCAAAAGGGCACCCTTTTTTGGGAACTGACCACTCTAATCACGGTTATGCTTTTGGGTCATTGGCTGGAGATGAAGGCAGTGCGGGGAGCGCAAAGCGCTTTAAAAGAGCTTTCTAAACTTTTGCCGGATACAGCCGAATTGGTTACCAGCGGTCAAGAAACAAAATTGGTGCCGCTGGCCGACCTAAAAGTCGGCGATCTAGTTTTAGTTCGGCCGGGCGGGAAAATACCAGCTGACGGGCTAGTAAAAGAAGGTCAATCAGAGGTTAATGAGGCGATGATTACCGGCGAGTCCAGGCCAGTGACCAAAACAGTAGAGAGCGAGGTGATCGCCGGCACGATTAACGGCGACGGCACACTTTTAATCAGAGTGTCCCGGATCGGCGAGCATACTTTTCTAGCTGGAGTAATCCGTTTAGTAGCTGAAGCGCAGGCATCAAAGTCCCGATTACAGATTCTTTCTGACCGCGCCGCGTTTTATTTAACTGTAATCGCGGTAATCACTGGTTTAGTCACTTTATTCGGCTGGCTGATTTTGGGAGCCGGACCAGTATTTGCAGTAGAGCGGCTAGTGGCAGTGCTGGTGATTGCTTGTCCGCATGCACTCGGCCTAGCTGTGCCGCTAGTAGCTTCAATTTCTACTACTCTTGCGGCACGCAACGGATTTTTGGTGCGACAGCGTTTGGCTCTTGAGCTTGCGCGGAAGATTGATGCCATCCTTTTTGATAAAACCGGAACACTTACCAAAGGAGAATACGGGGTGGATAGGATAATTTTAAATGACTCCGCCCAGGGCGGAAAAATCCAAATGCCAATTGAAGAACTTTTGAAGTTGGCAGCGGCGGTGGACAGTAAGTCAGAGCATTTTGCCGCAAAGGCGATTGTCCGGGAGGCTAAAAGTAGAGGACTGGTTTTGCCGGCAGTTGAAGATTTTCGGCGCCTGCCGGGTAAGGGTGTTTCTGGACGAGTTGAGGATTCAGAAATTTTGGCTGGCGGCGAGGCAGTGTTGACGGAGGGTATTGTCGTTGGCGTCAATTTTCAAACTGCCGTTCAAGAAAACGCCCGACTTGGCAAGACAGCAATTTATGTTTTAAAAGATAGCCATCTCTTAGGCGCGATTGTTCTTGCCGATCTTATAAGAGAAGAATCCCGCCAGGCGGTTGCTAACTTAAAGCGCCTAGGTATAAAAACGGCGATGGTCACTGGCGATTCCGATGGTGTCGCGCGCTGGGTGGCCGGTGAGCTCGGCGTAGACGAATATTTTGCAAGGGTGCTTCCGCAGGAAAAAGCGGAAAAAGTGAAAATACTCCAAGGTCAAGGTTTGAAGGTGGCGATGGTCGGCGATGGCATTAATGACGCGCCAGCCCTTATGCAGGCGGATTTGGGCATTGCCATTGGCGCCGGTACTAATGTTGCTATTGAATCCGCCGGCATTATTTTGGTGAGAAACGATCCACGGGACATTGTAAAGATTATTCAGCTTTCCCGCCGGACCTATTCAAAAATGTTGCAAAATCTTTTTTGGGCTACTGGATATAATGTAGTGGCTTTGCCGCTGGCGGCCGGCGTTTTGGCGGCACAAGGGATCATTCTTCAGCCAGCGCTCGCCGCGGTTTTTATGTCTTTAAGCACGGTGATCGTGGCGATCAACGCCCTGTTTTTAAAGAATGTTAAGTTTAACTATTGATCCCGCACATAACTAGGACTCCGCTTTCTTCAATGCCTGAGACAAAGCTGTGTGGGGTTATTTCCTAGCACTATCCCATGGGATAGTGCTTTGACGCGTCAAAGCGTTTAACGCGTTAAACTGCTATTGCTACGAAGATTTGCTGATAAAAAATTGTGAATGATGGCGTTTTTTCCAGAGAAGCGAGGCTGTTGCAGTCCTAGTTATGTGCGGGGTTGACCATCAGCTGATATAAGTAGTATTTTATTTTTAGCTTTTTCCGAGGCCGATTTGTTTAAATTCGGTCTGCTGTTGCTTGTATCTGGCGCGTTTTTGATTTTAGGGATTCATTTTCATCATTTAGCGCAGCGCAATCGGGAACTAATCGCTTTCGCCATTTCATTTTTATGCTTCGCAGTCGCGCAAATTATGATATACAAAAAGCTCCGCTAGGGCGGAGCAATTTTCTAATTCCATCATTCATGGAAAACAGAGTTTGGTTTTGCAGTGCGGGCAGAACATGGTGTCGCCACGGCCGTCAAAATCCACTTTAAAACAAGAACTGCAAAAAGGTTTTTCGCAGTCGGGGCAATTCCAATCTTGGCCTAGAAGCGGCTTTTTAGAGGGATGTTTTGGATCAAGAATAATTCGCATTTTTTCTTTGGCACAGTTGGGGCACTTTCGCGGCGGCACCACTATCGGTTCTTTCATATGTAATCTTTAAAATAGCTTACTTGAGTATAAAACAAATGACCTTTAATTCCTACGAATAGAGTTCAATAGCTTGGCACCACCTAGCCTGCCTGCCGGTAGGCAGGGGTGTGTAAAGCCATTGACCCATTACGTTCTTATTGACAGATAATAAATTTTTTGCTATTCTTTTGGCGTTGTTGAACTGTAAGTAAACAATCCTCAGGCGGGCAGGTAGCTCGCCGGAACTTTGAAAGGAGGCATCATGTTCTGGAGAAAAAAGGTGGCCAATGTGGCAGAGCCCGCAGTTGTACCGGTTGTTCAAACAGATACCCTTACACTAAAGCCCGAACAAGTTAAAAGCCGTTATTCTAATGAAGAGTTGTTAAAATATTCGGAATTAGCTGAATCTTTGGGATTTAAACCAGGTCAGCTTTTGGAGGTAAAATTTAAAAAGTGGCTTGAAGAAAATCAGATTCCAGTATATAGCTACGAAAAGGTCAGGGATTATTTAGATAAGAAGTTCGATAATTGGAGCTGGATTCCTCTACGTGCCAAAGATTGCGGCCTTTCTGGATTAGAACATTGTGGTAAAAATGGGCATTGGACAGGAGGAATTGCGAATCACATCACTTATCACAAAGCAGTACCGTTTTCGGTACTGGAAACTGTGAAGAAGATTGAAACCGTTTTTCCGGATCTCAAGTTTTTTGTTAGTGACCAAAGACCGAAAGGCGACCCGTTTTTATTAGTGACAGCAGTGCAAGTAGAGAATTTTGTGGTGGAGTGTTGGGATGAACCTAACTTTTACGACCAGCCCGCTTGTTAAGCGGGTTTTTTTATTTTATAGTATGGGCAGATTTTTGATAGGTAAAAAATTGCGAGAAGTTATGGATTTTGATCGTTCGCTGATTGAGTCTATAAGAATTAATAGGAGCGCGGTGGAAGCGCGGGCGGCAACGCTCGGCACGCGCCGAAGTTTCAAGAAAGAAGCTCAAGTCACAGCCTATTTGCGGGCAGTTCAGTGCATGGATCTGACCACGCTTTCCGGAGACGATACTCCCGGCAAAGTAGAAAGAATGTGCGCAAAAGCGCTACGTCCGGTTGAGCCGGAAACTCTAGGAATACTTGGCATCAGCGACATTAAAATCACAGTCGGTGCGGTTTGTGTTTATCACGAGTTTTTAAAAACGGCGAAAGAATATTTGCGCGGAAGACTTCCGGTAGCAATTGTTTCTACTGGTTTTCCTGCCGGTCAAAGTTCTATTCGTGCCCGTTGGCAGGAACTGCGGGATTCGGTGGGTAGTGGAGCTGACGAAATTGATATCGTGATTAGTCGCCAGTTAGTTTTGACGGGAAAATGGGAAGACCTTTGGGCAGAAATTCGCGCTTATCGCGAGGGCTGCGGTGACAAGGTCAAGTTAAAAACTATTCTTGGCGTCGGCGATCTTAAAACTTTAGATAATGTTGCTAAGGCATCCGCGGTGGCGATTATGGCCGGAGCGGATTTTATCAAAACCTCTACTGGTTTTGAACCGACCAACGCTACTTTAGAAGCAGGATTAGTGATGGTTAGACAAATCCGCAGGTTCTTAGAACTTTCCGGCGGCAAAGATAAAGTTGGTTTCAAGCCGGCTGGCGGGATTCGCACTGCCAAAGACGCGATGCTTTGGATGATTTTGATGCTGGAAGAGCTGGGCGAGGAATGGACCAAGCCGGAGCTTTTCCGAATAGGCGCAAGCTCGCTTCTAACTGATTTAGAACGCCAGCTTTACCACTTGGCTACCGGGCGGTACTCGGCCAGCCATCATCACCCTCTTAGTTAGAGAGGATAGAGGAAAGAGAGGAGAAAAATGGACAGCGAAAAGATACGGAAATTACTGGAAACGTTGGATTATGGTCCAGCACCGGAATCAGATAAAAAAGTACGGGAATGGCTTACCGAACACAATCATTCTTTTGACCACTTCATTGGTGGAGAATGGCGTAAACCGGCGAACGGAACTTACTTTCAGGTTTTGAATCCGGCTAATAAAGAAATTTTGGCATATGTTGCCGAAGGAACGACGGATGATGTCAACGCGGCAATGGAATCGGCGCAAAAAGCGTTTCCGTTATGGAACAGTCTTTCTGGATTTGAAAGAGCTAAATATCTTTACGCCATTGCAAGAATCATCGCCAAACATTCGCGCAAATTCGCGGTGTTAGAATCGCTGAACAACGGAAAAACCATTCGTGAGACAAGGGATATAGATATCCCGCTGGTGATTCGCCACTTTTACTATCATGCCGGTTGGGCAATAGAGAGAGATGAAGAATTCCCAAATCATAAACCGGGCGGCGTTGTCGGTCAGATTATCCCGTGGAATTTTCCGCTACTTATGTTGGCTTGGAAAATCGCTCCAGCGATTGCGGCTGGGAATACGGTAGTGATCAAGCCGGCTGAATTTACGCCGTTAACGGCAATGTTGTTTGCGGAAATTCTTAAAGAAGCAAATTTACCACAAGGAGTAGTGAATATCGTTAATGGCGGTGCTGAAACCGGAGAATTGATAGTGAAACATCCGATTCCTTGGAAAATCGCTTTTACTGGTTCTACCGAAGTGGGACGGAAAATCCGCCAAGTCACTGCCGGTTCAGGAAAGCGTTTGACGATGGAATTAGGTGGTAAATCTCCGTTTGTTGTTTTTGAAAGTGCCGATTTAGATTCAGCGGTTGAAGGCGTCGTTAATGCTATTTTCTTTAACCAGGGACACGTTTGTTGCGCTGGATCGCGTCTTCTTATTCAGGAAAACATTTACGAAGAATTTATTGCTAAATTGAAGCGCCGGATGAACAAGTTGCGAATCGGCGATCCGCTAGATAAGGCGGTAGATATTGGAGCAATTAATTCCCAAGCGCAACTCAACAGAATTAAAAAATTGGTGCAAGCAGGAAAAGACGAAGGGGCAACAATCTGGCAACCAGAATGTGTTTGTCCAACAAACGGATACTTTTTCCCGCCGACGATTTTCACCAAGGTTCAACCGTCCAGTACGATCGCGCAGGTGGAAATTTTCGGACCGGTTCTGGTTTGTATGAGTTTCCGGACACCACAGGAAGCGATTGAGCTTGCCAACAATACTCGTTACGGCCTTGCGGCGTCGGTTTGGACGCAGGATGTTTCCATGGCATTGGATGCTGCTCGACAGATTAAAGCAGGCACTGTTTGGATTAACAGTACCAATCTTTTTGACGCTGTCTCCGGATTTGGCGGATACCGGGAAAGCGGTTATGGCCGGGAAGGCGGAAGAGAAGGAATGGAAGAAGTTGTGAAAGAGGTTTTTCCTCTGGAAGATCACAAAGACCGTTGGCGCAATTGTTATGCCGAGGCGGGCGTTCTTGCTCAAGCAATTGGCATTGAGCGCGAAGGCGTGGATCGGACTTACCGGTTTTTGATCGGCGGCCAGTTGGTGCGGCCGGATGAAGGATATAGCTTTTCTGTTAAGACAGAACTGGGCGAATTTCGCGGCGTTGTTGGCAACGCTAATCGTAAGGATGTCCGTAATGCCGTGGAGGCGGCGCGCAAAGCCGCTTCGGGATGGGAATACGGTTCTAATCCTCATTTGCGGGCGCAGATCCTATATTTCTGGGCGGAAAACTTAAGCGCCCAGAAATATAAGTTTATCCGTTCCGTTTCCGGCAGTTATATTGAGGGACGTTATTGGGAGGCGATGGCCGAAGTTGAAAAATCGATAGAAAGGATTTTTTATTACGCAGCGATGGCCGATAAGTACGAAGGGAGAGTTCAGCCGGTCCCCGGAAGAATGACCGTTATAGCGGCCAAAGAGCCAGTAGGTGTTATCGGAATGAGAGCGTCAGACCAGTTTCCTCTTTTGGGCGCTATTTCGCTTTTAGCTCCGGCAATCGCGATGGGAAATACAATCGTTTTGGTGGCTGGTAAAAATCCTTTGCCAATTATGGAGTTGGTGCAGACGATTCAGAATTCGGATATTCCGGCTGGTGTGGTGAATATATTAACGGCGGAAAATCCGGATGAAATCGCCAAGATTTTGGCGGAGCATGAAGATGGGGATTCGGTTTGGTGTTTCAGCCAACAAGAGGCCTGCGTTGAAGTAGAGCGAGCTTCGGTAGGTAATATGAAACGGGTTTGGACGAATTGGGATGATAATTTTGACTGGTTTGGAAGACAAGGGCAGTCGCGCCGATTTTTACGGGAAGCAACGCAAGTTAAAAATATCTGGATACCGTATGGATATTAGCCCCGATACCTCGGGGCTTTTTAATTATGCTATAATAAATAAAAATGCGTCTTACGCACATATTCATTATTTTAACTTTAATCGGTGCGAGCTGCGGCGCAGTGTTGGCTCATGAAGAAAGTTTGCCGGTACCGGCTATTTTGCCGGATTCGCCTTTTTATTTTATTAAAGTAGTTATTCGCGGCATTGGCAGTTTTTTTGCATTCGGCGATGAAGCTAAGTTAAGGAATGACTTGGCAATCGCTGAAGAAAAGCTGTTGGAGGCGCACGCTTTGTTTGGCAAAGGCAAGGTTGATCTTGCGGAAAGGGCTTTAGAGAAATATCAAAAATTGACCCAAAAAGCAGAAGAGCGTTTGGCAAAAGTTAAATCAGAAGAAAAAGACGGGGCGAAAGAAATTGAAAAAGAGATTCAAGCGAGCATTGCCAAGCACCTGGATATCTTGGAGGAAGTTTTAGAAAAAGCCCCGGAAGCCGCCAGAAATGGTTTGGAAAACGCTATTGAAAATTCCTCAAAGGTATTAGAGAAGCTAGAAGACGAAATTGAAGTGGAATTCGTGAATTTGCCAAAAGGCGGGCGTCAAGATCAGGATTTTACCGTTGTCTGGAAAGTGGAAGCGGATAAAGAACCAGTGGTTACCCATACTGCCGTTCATTATGATTACATTTCTCATTCGGGCGATTTTGGAGAGGATATCGGGCCGGCTCAATCGGGTTATCCGAAATTAACCTCAGAGTTTGCTAAAAAAGAATCTAAAGTTCCGGGCAACTTTACCGCTAAAATTACTCCGGAAAAGGCGGGGGTATTATATCTTCGCGCCCATGCCATCATTGAC
>CAYJVO010000020.1:0-11732 GCA_964373675.1 uncultured Candidatus Saccharibacteria bacterium | reverse complement strand
CGCATCAGAAATCTCCCCTACATTATGCGCAACCATCGCGATCTCGTTCCTGAAGATAACTTTAAGCGCTGTTCAGATTTAATGCCTCGGCGGTGGAAATGAGTCAGAAATGTTTTTCTTAACACAAAACCGCCTTTCGGCGGGTTTTGTACGCAACAAGCATTTATGCCTTTACCCCCACACCAATCGAGCGTTGCGCTTTACGCGAAATTCCAACTGCGCTCGATTGGTGTGGAGGGTTTATACCATGACTCGGGGTCTTCCTCTGTGTCGTGGCTCAAACTTCAGGGGACCCAAAACCATCTCAAACTTTAAACCTTCTTTCGTATACATTGCTACGAATACTTTAGGTTTTTTCTTTAACATTGGAAATATTATACAATAAAATTCTTATATAAGCAAAAACCGGCGTTAACTAGCCGGCCTCTAAGGTTTGATTTTATATGATTTTGATTCCTCAATTAAATCTAAAATAAATCGAATCGTGATGGGAAACGCTATAATGGCAACAAGAACTATTAGCGGCCATATCCAAAAAAGTACTGTGACACCTAATACATCACCAAGTCCATCAACGTCATCCATAGCACCAGAAATCATAATAATTATCGTGCCGCCAGTAAGATAACCTAAAACAATCAATACCAACCAGTACCATTCCATACAGATCTCTAAAGAGCTATTTATAGCTTAGTTGAATAATCTAAAAAATCAAGTGTTTGCAAAAATTAGTATATTTGTTTAAAATTCGCCTATTAGTATAAACTCCTATGCTATCTTATAACGAACTGAAAAAAGGGATGGTTTTTGTTCTGGAGGGCGAGCCGTGGCAGGTTTTGGAATACGAATTTTTACGGATGCAGCAAAGAAAACCGGTAGCCAAATGCAAAATCAAAAACCTGATCAACGGTAAAATCGTGGAGCGAAATTTCCATCAAAGCGAATCTTTTAAAGAAGCCGAGCTACCGAAAGAAGACATTAAGTACCTTTATAACAACCGCGGTGAATTTTGGTTTTCAGCTAAAAACAATCCGGCGCAACGATTCGCTCTTAAAGAAGAAAATCTCGGCCTTGCCGCCAAGTTTTTAAAACCCACTACCTTGGTAACGGCCATAAAATTTAATGATCAGATTATCAGCGTCCAGGTGCCGATAAAAATGGATTTAAAAATCAAAGAAGCGCCGCCGAATATTGCCGGCGACAGCGCTAAAAGCGGCACCAAAAAAGCCGTTCTGGAAACCGGCGCGGAAATTGACGTTCCTCTATTTGTAAACGCCGGCGATATCGTGCGTGTAAATACCGAGATGGGTACTTATGTTGAGCGAGTGGAAAAAGGCAAATAATTAGTGGTCTTTTTCTAAAGTTTCTTCGTCATAGTCGTCTTGTGGTGAGCCAGTCGAACCATCTTCTTCTGCTTGCGTTGCTTGTTTAGTTTTAAGCGAGCTTTCTAAAGCTTTTTTTAACTCATCCACGTTAACGGTCGGTTTCGTACGTCGTTGAACCGACGGGGCTGGCGGCGCTTCACGCGGTTTAAGATCGTGCAGAGACAACGGTGTAGATGAAGCTTCCGTATTTTCAACTGCGGGCGAAGCTGGCCGATTCATTCCGCGCGGCCTTGCAGGCCCCAAAAAATCCCTCATTACCGGCCTGCGAGTTGTCATTCTTGGTCTTTCCTCGCGATGGTGCGCTTCTTCGTCTTCCTTGCTCGGCGCCCAAATGCTGGCGATTTTTTCCTCCACGGTTTGAAGGGGCGTCGCATAGGCCGCGCGGGTGTATTCAATAATTTCCTGAACATAGGATTCGGCGGGTTTTTGAACTGGTCCGATACCGCGAGCGGAAAATGGCCTGGAAGCGACGCCATCAATCATCAGTTTAAGATAACAATTGGCTTTGGGGAGATTAACTAAATCATTAGCCATAAAATCCGGTTCAAATTCCTTTTCCAAAAATTCGGCGTCTTCGGCGCCCACCCGAAAAACAATCATGGTGCCCACGTTGCCAAAAACCGCGTCCCGCACTTTTGTATTTAGATCGTGTATTAATTGACCGATATATTGGTGCGCTAAAGTCAGACACAACCGGTATTTGCGGGCTTCGGATAAAATATTCGCAAAAGAGTCCGTCACAAAGTTCTGAAATTCATCAACGTAAAGATAAAAGTCGTTGCGCTGTTCTTCCGGAATATCCACCCGGGACATTGACGCGAGCTGCAGCTTGGTGATAATCATAGAACCAATAAGCGCGGAATTGTCTTCGCCAATTCTTCCTTTAGAAAGGTTAAAGATCATGATTTTTTTGTCATCCATCGCCTTTCGGAAATCCAAAGCCGATCTCGGCTGGCCAAGAATATGACGAATTAAGGGATTAGAAACCAGCTTGCCAACCTTGTTTTGAATAGCGGCCGTGGCTTCGGTCTCAAATTTTTGAGCGTAACGGGCAAACTCACTCACCCAGAAATTTTTAATCACCGGGTCTTTTAAGCCGTCCACCAATTGTTTCCGGTAATCCTTATCGGAAAGTAAGCGCATGATTCCTAAAAGAGTGGAATCCGGGTACTCTAAAAGGGTTAACAAAGCGTTGTTTAAAATATATTCCATGCGGGCAGACCAAACATCCGGCCAGATTTTTTTAAATACGCCCATCAAACCAGAAGCGACTAAGTGACGATGTTCCGCCCCAATATTTTCAATCGGGTTAAAAGCGATTGGAAAACTGGTATCCGCCGGATTAAAATAAACAACGTCTTTAAGCCGCTCTCTGGGAATAAAACTAAGCATTTTTTCGGCAAATTCGCCGTGCGGATCCACAATGCCGACGCCATTGCCGGCCAAAATATCATGAACCGCCATATTTTCCAGCAAGGTAGTTTTACCCATACCGGTCTTGCCGATAACATAAACATGCCGCCGCCGATCGTCAGTTTTAATGCCAAATTTTTTGCTTTGGCCCCGGAAATTTACTTCACCGAAAAAATTAATGTCACTCATTGTGTGTCATGTGTCAGGTGTCAGGATTCGCGGATTCGTTTACTTGATACCTGATACTTGATACTTATTCAACATACTTGATACTTATTCAACTGGTAGTCCAGCTGGGGGCTCGCCTTTTTTAGCGCCCAAACGACGCAGTAAAGGCGCTTCCACTACAAAAGTTGGGACATGGTATAGGGTTGCCAGCTCTTCGGTGTTTAAAATTGACCGCTTGCGAGGCCAGCGCATCCTTCTATAGTTGTCGTGCATTCTGCGCTTGCGCGCCCAAAGACGGGATTTTTTAAACCATTTGATGTTTCCGCGAATAACGGTCATGGTGTCAATATTGGGCCGCAAGCCGTTCAAATTAAGAGTGTTAAATTGATTGAAAGTGCTCATGGCGGCCGCCACATTCAATCGAGTAAAGCTTTCGCGTTTATCAATATAAATAAAACGGATGCTAACCTCAAATCCGATCTTGCTTATTTTACGCTCAATCTCTTCAATAATGTCGCGCTCTCCCGAAGTCAACATAAGAAGCCGATCAGCTTTTTCCTGTTTTTTTTCTTCCGGCCAAACCGGATGTTCTATGGCGGCAATTAATAAATTTTTTAAAAAATGCCAAATATTTTGCGGAAAAGACAGCGATGCCGTCGGCTTAGAGCGGCCGGCCAACTTATCCCTGAGTTCCTCCCCTTTTTTCTTCCAAGCATCTCCGGTCGGACGAACAAAGATCTGAATCCAAAGCGCCTCGTCATCTTTAAGTTTAGACATTACTTCGGTAATGGCGGATACCGGATCCAACCGCTTCTCCTCTTGAGGCGATTCAAAATATTCATAGGTGCGGATCGGATAGGGATCTTCTTTAGCTAAATGATAGTCAAAGCCCATCAGGTCATAAATCTTATTAGGCAAGGTCCTAGGCATTAGGTTGGTATAATCTTCGGCTTGATGAATTTCGGCATCGGGATATTGGGAATAAATGGCTGATTCTATAATGTTGCGATACTGTTCCGGGATGCGAATATAAAAATGGATGCCCCCGCCGCTTCCCACTAATTCAAACGAGGCGAAATCCTCCACTAAATGGCCCTCCCAGTATTTTTGCATAAAGTTATAACCATAAGAGTACATGCTATAGATGGCCGCAAAAACTTGTTCCATGGCCTTGGGAGTCTTTTCAGTTACAGCCGGAATTTTGATTTCCAGCAAAACCCATTTAAGACTGCGAAGGTAGCTTACATAAACATAGAGCTTCCAAAAATCCCAAAAAATGAACGCCAAAGCCAGCGGAAGTAAAATCCACCAGCTTACCGATAAAACCGAAAGGGTGCTTTGAAGAATCCCCTGGAGAATGTCTAAAATCACGACTATTTAATTATATCACTAGAACCTATCTAAGCGAGGGTGGCGTATCGGCCGTCAGGCAACCGCCTAAAGCGCTTTTTGTTCTGCAGGTTTATTAATACGGTATTTTCTTTAAACAGCCGTTCCTGTAAAACCAGTTTAACAATTGCTTTAGAAGTTAGCGGACCGTTCTGATGGATAAGGCGCTCAATTACTTCTTTGGCGATTCCGGGAACATAGCCGTGCTCCCGTAAAGCGTAAGTGCCCTTGCCGACTAAGACAAATTCATCGTATTTAATCAATTCGTTATGCACAGTTTGCGGATTGGTCTTTTTGCTGCGCAGTTTCGTAATCGCTTCGGCAATTTCGCCAAAATGCATTGGCCGATTAGTTTTCTTTAATACCAAATAACCCCAATCTCGGGCATTTTTCGGAATGATATAAGACCACTCTGCTAAACCAAATTCGCCATAAGGATTAACGGCAAATTTTTTTGATACAGAAACAAAATTAAGTGACAAACGATCTTTTATCGGCGAGATCGGCATTCTTTTTTCGCTTAAATTCTGATGCAGTTTGTCAATAAATTCCAGGGCTTTTTTATGACTGTCATCATTGAGATACCAAAAAGTATGAAAGCTGTCATCTTCTTTATGCTCAAAAACCGAACCGGAAATTTCCAAAACAAAACGAATTGCGTTACTATTGCCGCCAACCAGAGACGCTAAATAATTTACCAAACTCTCTTCTTGAGTAACGCCGCCCAATTCCTTTAATCGGCTAGCAACTATACCAATAAATTTAGGCAGGTCGGTCTTTTGACTATTGTTATGAACTTCTTTTAGGGCCGCGCTTTCCAGCTGGCGGATGCGCTCTCTGGTAACGCCGTACTTCTCCCCAATTTCCGCCAAGGTTGCGGCTTTTGTTCCGGACAAACCGTAACGCAAATCTAAAATTTCCCGCTGGCGTTCAGGCAAATTGGATAACAGCTGTTGAATAATTTGATTAACCGAAACTTTCATTGGTTCTTGCCCAATACATAAATTTTATGTGTGGGATTTAATTAAAAGTATTGTATCATATTATTAAATGAGCGTCAATAAGCTGTACTAGATGGGTACATCGGTGACAACTTGACCCGAGTTTGACTCGGTGCCCCATTCTCCTTGCCTAAAGTTTTCGTTCGGACAAATTATATTCGCTCCAGTTGATTTTTTATTTTATTAGAGTTAGTAAGGGGCTAGCGATAAAAATAGAAGAATAAGTTCCAAATACAACACCGATCAAAATTACTAAAATAAAGTAAAAGAGCGTTGGCGCACCTAAAAATAACATTGCCAAGAGCGCTAAAATCAGAGTCAAAGAGGTGTTTACCGAACGGGCCAGAGTTTCGTTGATGCTTTTATTGACTAAGTTGCTGAAATCATCAATCTTGCCCCCGGCTAGCCGCAAATTTTCCCTAATGCGGTCAAATACCACGATCGTATCATGCACCGAAAAACCCATAACTACCAAAATTGCGACAATAAAATTAGTGTCAATTTCAACGTTGGTCAGTTTCCCTAAAAGCGCCATCAAGCCGGCCGGAATAATGGCGTCATGAAACAATGTAATTAAAGTAATAACTCCGTACTTCCAAGAACTTACCGGCTGAGAAACTTTTCGGAAAGCAAAAGCGATATACAAAGAAATCCCCAAAAGCACGAACATAAATGCCCAAACAGCTTTGTTTTTTAACTCTTGTCCAATAGCCGGCCCGATGGTTTCAAAACGAAGCTCCTCTACGCCATTAGAGATCCGCTCTCCCGCCTTTGGCGAGACGGCGCCAGCGGCCTGATTAAGTTTTGCTAATAACGCTTGATGTTCGGCTTCTGAAATTGTCTGCATTCTTATAGAATAGCTACCTGTCTCTACCGGGGAGACAACGGAGGCCGGCAAAACCTCCTGAATTTTTTGAATGTCCAAGTTGACGCTTTGAATCTGCCACAAAGTGCCGCCGCTAAAATCAATCCCCGGCTTCAAACCAAACCAAACTAAACAAATGACGCTGGCCGCGACTAACAATCCAGAAAAAATCAAGAAAATGTGTTTTTTGCCGATGATATTCATTGAATAAAAACTTTTAAAAGAGTCCTCGTAACAGTAATGGCGCTAAACATACTCACCAGCACTCCAATCAATAAAGCTAAAGCGAATCCCTTAACGAAACTAGTGGTGAAATAATACAAAATTAGCGCCGTGAGAATAGTGGAAATGTTGGAATCCCGAATGGACGGCCAGGCGCGGCGGAATCCCTCTTGAATAGCAGTTTCTCTGGAAATCCCTTTGCGTATTTCTTCTTTGCTTCGCTCAAATATCAAAATATTGGCATCCACTGCCATGCCGATAGTTAAAATAAAACCGGCAATGCCGGCTAAAGTCATGGTCATAGATACTGATTTAAAAACGGCCAGAGTGAAAACTATGTAAAGTAATAAAGCAACGGCGGCAAAAAATCCAAAAGAACGATAATAAACGATCATAAACAGTATTACCGCTAAAGTCCCGATGATGCCGGCAAAAATCGTCCGATCTAAAGAGTTAAGTCCAAGCGAAGCGCCAACTGTTTGCTGGCTGACAAGATTTACCGGAGCGGGCAAAGCACCGGCATTCAGCAAACTGGTCAAATCTCTTGCTTCTGTAACGCTAAACTCCCCGCTGATTATTGCCTGACCGCCGGTAATTTTTTCTCTAACTATCGGCGCGGAAATTATCTGGCCATCTAAAACAATGGCCATGGGTTTTCCAACATTTTTTTCGGTTAAATCTTCAAAAATCTTAGCCCCTTCGGAATTAAAAGTAATTTGGATTTGAATCTGGGTGGTAGTGGGATCAATGGCCGTAGCCGCTCTCTGCAAAAACCTACCGGTTAGTTCCGCCGGTAGAAGATCAAACTGACCGCTCTCTTTTTCTGCTACCTCGCGAAATTCCAAAAGGGCGGTCCGGCCAATTTGATTAATCGCTTCTTTCGGATCGCGAATGCCGGCTAATTCAACCAAAATCCGGTAAGAGTTGCCGCTTTTGGAGCTAACCACATGCGGTTCGCTGACGCCAAAAACATTCACCCGTCGCTCCATTACATCACGAAGGCCGCTTAAAACCGAATCGCGGTCAGCGGGCAAGACGCCGTTCATGTCCACCTCGTAAACCAGTTGAGCCCCTCCGACTAAATCCAATCCCAGTTTCCAAGGCACAATCTTGTTCCCTAACAGCGGCGGGTAAATAAAAAATCCGGCAACTGCCGCCAAAACCAATATTAAAATCATTAATCCAACTGGTTTCCGATTCATATTCATAGCACAAATTTTGGTGCCCCCACTAGGAATCGAACCTAGATCAACTGCTTAAAAGGCAGCTGCTTTGCCACTAAGCTATGGGGGCCAGTATTAAAATTTATAATTACTAATAATATATGCCTAATTTATTTATTTTTCAATAAATCCCACCTGCTCAAAGTTATGTGTGAAATAAAAACCCCGCTCTTACGAGCGGGGGCGAAAGATCACTTGGTGACCTCTACCTTCATAATCTTGAAGGCAAAGATACCGTTTTGAAGGATTCTGATCTTTGTTCCCTTGGGGTATGGCATCGTAATGTAGCCATAAAGAGGCTGTGCTCTTCCGTCACTAAAGTGCACTATCGTGCATGACGTCCCCTTAATCCCCTGTTCCTTTTCGCCACCCTCCTTCTTTTTTTCAAAAAGGGTGTACTGCGGCTGATATTCAGCCCTGTCGTAAACCCCGACGGCCACCTCTTTGAAGTCCAAGAAGGATCCGGCGGGAGCAGGCAGTTTTTCCTCACCTGCCGGCTGTGATCTGGCGCCGGCGCAACCGCCAAGCGTGATCGCGAGAATGAAGGCAAGAAGCAAAGTCATTACCGCGGCATTGTAAATCCGCAGTTGCGGCCCATGCCGCAAAGACCACAGCGTGATCCTGTCTTTCAGGCCTTTCTTTCCCCGCAACGTCTTTGTCGTATTCACGGATTTCCTCTCCAAAATATTTCAACCCCGCTTGAAACCGTTTTAGCTTCAATAAAACGGGATTTTAGAACTGCTGTCCATTATATCAGGTTTTTATAAAATGTCAATAGTTTTAGGTAATGTGCACACACATATGGCGGTTTTTACACTTCTCCTTCTAAATCTTCTAAAAGTTTTTTGGCTTTGGCGCTTAATCGTTTTGGCGTCTTAACATCAAAACCGACTACTAGATCGCCTCGGCCGCGGGCGCCAAAATGAGGCATTCCCTCACCCCGGACACGAATCTCTTTTTTTAAATCAAATCCAGGTGGAATTTCAACCGCAACTTTTCCGCCACCAATAGCGAAGATTTCCAATTTTTTGCCAATTAAAATATCTAGCACGCTGATTTCCTTTTTAACATAAAGATCGTCGCCGTGGCGCTCAAACACGGGATGGGGTTTAATGCTGATTTTTATATAAAGATCTCCTTCAGTCGCTCCCCGCTCGCCCGCTTCTCCCCCACCGGTTATTTTAATAATCTGGCCATGGGCAACGCCCGGCAAAATGTTGAATTTTATTTCTTTCTGGGATTTTGCTTTACCTAAACCGCTACAGGCAGAACAAATTTTTTTTGGAATCTGGCCACTACCAAAACACTTGGCACAGGATCGGACTTGAGAAAAACTGCCAAAGAATGTATTTCGGTTTTCCCGAATCTCGCCACGGCCGTCGCAAACTGCGCATTTATCAAATCCGGCCTGCTCATCAAAACCCTGCCCACCGCAATCCATGCACTTAAGGAAAGTCCGCAATTGAATTGTTTTTGTTGCTCCTCTAAAGGCTTCGTCCAAAGTGATTTCTTGAACAAATTCCAAATCCGCACCGCGCCGATAGGTCTTGCGCCGCTTCATCCCAACTCCCTCAAAAAAGGCATCAAAAATCTCGCTTAAATTTCCGAAGTCCTCAAAGTTACGCGGGTCAAAACCAAATTCAAAACCATCGCTAAAACCGCGAAAATCCCAGCCGGGGGCTGGTCCGCCTCCGGCGGAAAACCCTCCAAATTCCTCAAAGGTCCGCCCAAAGCGATCGTACTGGGTTCGTTTTTCTTTATTAGACAAAACCTGATAGGCCTCGTTAACTTCTTTAAACTTTTCTGCACTGCCTCCAGATTTATCCGGATGGTGCTGATGGGCCAACTTCCGATAGGCCTTTTTTATGTCTTCCTCGGAAGCATTTTTTTCAATGCCGAGAATTTTGTAATAATCCTTCATTGTTTAAATTCAAATTTTAAAATCCCATACCTACCAGCCCGCTTCGCCAAAGCTTTCAGCCAGCCTCGCCGAGTCTAGGCGGGCGAGGCGAGCAGGCAGGCAAATGTCAAAACTTTTGGCATTTAAGCTTTAACATTTGTCATTTCAAAACTATTACTTCCTTGCTCCGACTTTCTAAAGTAATCGTGAAAAACTGGGCAGAACGAAGCACTTCATAAATCAGAAATCCGACCCCTAAAACGACCCAATTTCCCAAAACCAGGGCACCTTTAATACTCAAAAAAACTAATGCCCATATACCTATAATTATACCTTGCTGCGCCGCCGGAGTTAAACCGGCAATCCAGCCGAAGATCGCTGTAAAAATTTGTTCATAAAGCTGGGCGCGAACAGAAACCGGCAATTGCCGAAGCTCGACCGGCAAAAGCGCTTCGGCACTGACAATGGTTTTGTCAAAAAATTGCCTAGCCAATTTTGGCGCATCCAAACTTAAAGAAGATAAAGACGCAATAGTGATAATAATGGCGGCCGCCGTCATAATATGAGCTGCTCCGTGCTTGCCTAAAGAGAAAAATTGGATTTTAAATGAATTTTTTATTCCGTTTTGGCCGGCTTGGTGGGCCAAAACTAATAAAATAACAATACTAGCACCACCAACCATAACAAT
The DNA here is from genome assembly GCA_964373675.1 of uncultured Candidatus Saccharibacteria bacterium. GTDB lineage: Bacteria > Patescibacteriota > Minisyncoccia > UBA6257 > WO2-44-18 > CAYHXN01. Next base: position 1,478 of record CAYJVO010000020.1, on the reverse strand, counting down.
CGGCCAATTAACAAATTGAAACAAGAAAAAAACCGCGGCCGCCGCCTGCAGGACAGCCGAGATCCAAATCACTCGCCGATCGGAAATTAAAAATGTAGCAACTGCCAAAACTGCCGCCCAAAGAACGCCGGCCAAAACTGCCGGCACAATGCTTTTTGCGCTCGCAAAATAACCAAATGCCGCAGCCAAAGCCGCTGAAACCAATAATAATGAAAGAGTTTTTGACATTATTTACCGCTGTTACCTTGCTGCATCGTTGGCCCGATTTTTTGCATTTCGGCAGAGAGCTCGTTCATCGCCCGCTTAATCGCTTCTTGGTCAGAGCCGTCTTTGACTGATTTCAGCGCTTCAATTTTTTTATTCATTGAATCTTTAAGGTCGGCCCCAATTTTATCGCCGGCATCTTTTAACGCCTTTTCCGCCACATAGATTAAATTATCGGCCAGATTTTTAGTTTCGGCGAATTCTTTTTTCTTGTGATCTTCTTCCGCGTGCTTGGCCGCTTCCTGCTTTAAACGCTCCACTTCGTCTTTGGACAAATTAGTGCTGGCTTCAATCCGCACCGACTGGCTGCGGCTGGTGGCTTTATCTTTTGCGGAAACATTCAAAATACCGTTAGCGTCAATGTCAAAAGTCACCTCAATCTGAGGGATGCCGCGCGAAGTCGGCGGAATGCCGTCTAAAATAAACCGGGCCAGCGTTTTATTATCTGCCGCCATTTCCCGCTCTCCCTGAAGGACGTGAATTTCCACAGAAGTCTGGTTATCGCTGGCAGTAGAAAAAACTTGAGTCTTTGCAGTTGGAACAGTAGTATTTTTTTCAATTAATTTAGTGAAAACTCCTCCCAGCGTTTCAATGCCGAGCGAGAGAGGCGTTACATCCAACAGTAAAACATCCTTTACATCTCCTTGAAATACTCCCGCCTGCACGGCGGCTCCTATCGCCACTACCTCGTCGGGATTTACTCCTAAATGGGGCTCTTTGCTAAACATTTTTCTGACCGCTTCCTGCATGGCCGGCATTCGGGTCTGACCGCCCACCAAAATTACCTCATCAATATCTTCAATCTTAAATCCGGTTTCAGCTATGGTTTTTTTGGTTAATTCAATTGATGTCGCAATATAGTCAGCCACCAAATTCTCCAGCTTGGCGCGGGAGAATTTCATCACGAAATGCTTGGGACCGGAGGAGTCCGAACTAATATAAGGAAGGTTGATTTCGGTTTCTAAAGCAGTGGAAAGTTCGTGCTTGGCACGCTCAGCCGCTTCCTTGAGCCGCTGAAGAGCTAAAGGATCTTTAGAAATATCTATCCCTTCCTGTTTTTTGTATTCATTAACTAAATATTCATTGATTCTTTTATCAAAATCATCGCCGCCCAGATGGGTATCGCCTCCGGTAGCTTTTACTTCCACCGTGTCATCGCCAATTTCCAAAACTGAAACATCAAAAGTGCCGCCGCCAAAATCGTAAACCACGAT
>CAYJVO010000019.1:0-12181 GCA_964373675.1 uncultured Candidatus Saccharibacteria bacterium | reverse complement strand
ATCATTGACGGCAATAATTACTGGAGTGAAGAGAAACAAATTAAAATCGCCGAAGCAATTCGTTTAGAGGCTTCGGAGCTGGAACAGGAGCTAAAAGAATTTTTGAAAATTGAGGATCAATTAAAATTTGGCGAAGAAAAGCCAGTGGAAATGCCGGCCGCTCCCAAGACACCGGCTAAAGAAACATTTGTAATTGAAGGTGATGATAGCGGTCTTTATCCGGCAGAAATTAAAATTAAAAAGGGGTCACCAGCGGAAATTACTTTTAAAGTCCGATCTCAGGGAACGTATTTTGGCGGTTTGGATTTTCGCGGCGACCCTTATTTTAATACTGGCTTAATAGCTCCCGACGGTCAGAAAACCGTCACTTTTACTGCGGATCAAACTTTTGAGTACCGAAGCTATTGGCCAGCCAGCAATGTTCTTAAGGCCACCGGTCGAATTATTGTGCAATAAGCTTTTCATTTTGGTTGCGGGCAGTCGTTTTGAGATTCCTGAACACCGCCTAACTCTTTTATTTCCGCAGCAATTTTATTCGTTGCGGTTTTTAATAGAGTTGAACCGTCTTCATTTTTGTTTTTTAATTTTCCTACTAGCTTTTCGGATTCCTCAATGAAAGACTGAATTTTTGCCGGTTCAATGCTCCCAGCGGCAGTATCATTTTTTAATTCCGTCAGTTGTTTCTCCAGCTCAGCGATCAGTTTAGCTCGTTGTTCCGCCGGCGTATGAAAAACGTTTTGCGCGGCTTCGCGGATAGGTTCCGGCACGAGTTCATTTTCAGTGAGGAATTCAACGCCTTTTTCTTTCCATTCCGGAGGAGAAAAAAACCAAAAGGCGACAGCAGCGACAATTATAGAGATAAGGCCAAAAAGAAGACGAAACATATAGAGATTATAAATGACAAAATCCAAATGACCAAAGTTTTAAATTTGAAATTTTTCAATCGGCCGACGTTGGCAGTTACCCAAAATCTATTAGGTAAGATTTTAGTAAGACGGTACCGAGGCAAATTAATTAAAGCAGTAATTACCGAAGTGGAGGCCTACGATGGGTTTAAAGACAAAGCGTCGCATGCGTCGCGAGGCCTCACCAAGCGGAATTTTCCGATGTTCGGTCCGGCTGGCTATTGGTACGTTTATTTTACTTACGGAATGCATTGGATGCTGAACATTACTACCGGCCCAAAAAATTATCCGGCGGCAGTTTTAGTTAGGGGTGTAAAGGGCATCAGCGGGCCTGCTCGACTGACAAAATTTTTCAAAATTGATAAGAGATTCAATAACCGGCTGTCAAGCCGAAAAACCGGATTGTGGATTGCTGATAATGGGTTAAAGATTAAAGATCAAGGATTAAGGATTGTAAAAACTCCCCGCATCGGCGTTGACTACGCCGGACCGGTTTGGGCTGATAAACCGTACCGGTTTATACTTATGACTGATAGTAAATGACCGATGACCATGAGAAAATTTTTATTTGTTTTTTTATTTATTTTAATCGGAACCCTTTTGATTTTTAATTTGCAAAAAATTACTAGGCTGGCAGAGTCGATTCCGAGACAAAGAATCGTTAAATTGGAAGTGCCCAAAGGGACCACTTTCAGCCAGTTGATGACGAGTTTGGGGGTAGCTACGGATACGGCAGTGGCGATTTTGGAAAGTTCCAAGAAGGCCTACGATTTTTCGCGGATCGTGGAGGGCAGGGAATTGGCGTTGTTTTACAACGCCACCAGCAGTGTTTTAGAAAGGTTGGTTTATGAAATAGATTCCGAGTCGGAATTTGTCGCCGAGCCAACGGAAAACGGCTGGCAAGCCGGCACCACCACTATTGCTTATGAAATTTGGGAAAGAACTGCTTCCGGAGTAATTGAAAACTCACTTTATGAAACAATGGTCAGTCAGGGATTGGATGAGCGGCTGGCGTTGGCTTTAGCGGAAACCTTTGCTTGGCAGATTGATTTTGCCGCGGACATCCAAAAAGGCGATAGTTTTAAAGTCTTGCATGAAGAAAGGTATTTGGACGGACAGTACGTAATGCCGGGGAAAATTCTGGCAGCCGAGTTCATGAACGCTGGTGAAATTTCCCGCGGCTATTATTTTGGAGGACCAAACACCAAAGCCGGATATTATGATGAAAAGGGGAATTCTCTGCAAAAGATTTTTTTAAAATCACCATTGCAGTATAAATACATCAGCTCCGGCTACAGTTATGCCCGGATTAATCCGATTACTAAAAAAATTGCGCCGCACCGCGGCATTGATTATGCGGCTAATTACGGCACGCTAGCAGTTTCGGTTGGAGATGGTACGGTGATTCAAGCCGGTTGGAACGGTCCCTATGGTCTTTCGGTGATGATTAGACATAATGATACTTACCGCAGTCGCTACGGCCATTTTCAGAGTTTGGCCCGCGGTATTCAAGTCGGAGCAAAAGTTAGACAAGGCCAGGTGGTTGGCTACGTTGGATCCACCGGCGAAGCCACGGGTCCGCACCTTCATTATGAAATGCATAAGTTCGGCGCGTACGTAAATCCGTTTAAAGTGGAGATTCCGCCGGGAGAGCCGATAAATGAAGCGGATCGCGCGGCGTTTGAGGAAGCTGTTCGGCAATACAACGAAAAATGGAAATAAAAACCAAAGCTTTTAAAAACGGAGGAAAAATTCCCAGCGAATACACCTGTGATGGCCGCGATGTTTGGCCGGATTTGGAAATTTCCGGAGTTCCAGAAGAAGCTGAAAGTTTGGCTTTAGCTATGGACGACCCGGATTCGCCCAGCGGCGTTTGGGATCATTGGGTGGTTTGGAATATTCCAGCGGATACGAAAATTATTAAATCCGGTGAGCTGCCGCCCAGAGCAGCGGAGGGTATTAATACTTGGGGACGTAATGGCTATGGCGGTCCGTGCCCCGGTTCCGGAGAGCATCGTTATTTTTTCAAGTTGTACGCATTAGACTCCGTTTTTAACCTTTCTTCAAGCGCGCATAAAACCGATTTAGAAAAAGCGATGGATGGCCATGTTTTAGCTAAAGCGGAATTAAGCGGCCGCTATCAAAGACAACAGTAGTGAGACAAAAATTCGGCCCCGACGCAATGTCGGGGCTATTTATTTTTAGAGAATGGTCGGTCAAAAAAGATCGCCCAAAAGAAATTAACGAAGTACTTAAAAGTCGTTGAAAGAAATCCCTTTTGACGAAAACGTCGCGATGAACTGATAACGCGCAAGCTTGGGTCAAATATTACTAGACCGACTTTACGCAGCCGCTTTCCGGTGTTGGCATCGTCACCATAAAATTTAAATTGGGTATTGAATCCGCCGGCCCCCAGAAGTTTTTCTCTTTTTGCCGCCAGATTACCTCCAAGAACGACGCTGCCAACGCGCAAAATGTAATTAAAAATTACGGCAATCGGAATGGCGATTACCAGAAAGCCGTAAAGAGTAAGGATATGGCGAAGCCACCCCTGATCAGTGTAGATATAAGGACCACTGACAGCGGCAACCTGCGAATTGCTTAAAGTTTTAATGACTTTTTCGCCCCAACCCGGTGTTACTAGTGTATCGGCATCAACAAAGGCGGTAACATCACCAGTAGCTAGTTCAAAACCGGCCTGCCGGGCGGCATTGGTGCCGTCGCGCGGCACCGTTACCACTTTAACTTTTGGGTAACCTTTTGCCACCTCGGCCGTTTTGTCAGTAGTGGCACTGCTGACTGCAACGATAATTTCTTTTACTAAATCCGGCGGTTGACGCAGAATAGCTTCAATCGTTTTGCCGATATACTGTTCTTCGTTTAGTGCGGGGATGACGAAGGATATGCTCATTTTGTTTTATTTTTAAAAAAAACTTAAAAGATTATAACACCCTTGCTTTTAATTGTTAATTAGTATAACATATTAAAGAATTTTTAAAGAAAGGGGAAGATGGAGGAACATTTTAAGGTTCAGAAGGGCGAGTTGGTCTTGAAACGTAAAGGCGGAGTGAGTATTACCAGAAACGGGAAGTTGGTGGTGAGGTTTGGCAGCCGGTGTCTAGAAGTAAGCCCAAGATCAATGCGGCTTGATGGTAAACTGGTATCTCCAGAAGATCTTCGTTTTTCAACCGACTCTATCCATTTGGATGGTTAAATCCCGCCACGGCGGGACTTTTTATTGTTTATCCAAAGAAATACCCTGAGCGCTCGGCCTTCGTAGCCGAAGGCTACTTCGGCGAAGGAGGCTAAGCTCGGGGAGTTTCATTTGCCGAAATACCTTACTAAATCCACGGCCTTTAGGCCGTGGGAAGTGCGGGCATATCCGCCACTATTACGCGTAATAGTGGCGGATGAGCGTCGCTCGATCAATCAGAAACCCCGGGCGCCACGCCCCGCCAAAGGCGCGGGGCTCCGCCGAGTCAGACTCGGCTTCGCTTCCAGCGGGGCCGTGGGTAAGCCTGGGGAGTTTCATTTTTAAAAATCACTGCCATAATGTAATTTATGCCAAGATCGCTATTGCTTATTCATGTATCAGCCGCCGCTCTGACAGTTATTACCGCCATTGTTGCTTATGTGAATCTGATTAACATCAGTCATTTGCTGGTGATCCATTTTGACAGTTTTCGGGGTATAGATTTTTTAGGCGCTAAGAGCGATGTTTTAAGAATATTCATATGGGCAACTGCCCTAACTTTTTTAAACTTCCTACTTTCTCAATTTTTTTACCATCGGTCACGATTGAGGGTTTTTAGCTATTTCTTCGCCAGCTTTAATATTCTGCTTTGGAGTTTGATTTTAATTGTAGTCGCTGTTATTATTTCTGTTAATTAAGGCCGATCCGAACAATCCGAACTATATCCAAAGATACCGAATATAATCCGAAAAGAACAAATTGTTAGGATTTTCTTCGTTAGCTTCGGATAAATTCGTAGATTGGGATCGATCATACAACAATGTTTGTAATTATCGAAACTGGCGGGAAACAATACAAGATTTCTGCCGGCAAAAAATTAAAAGTGGAAAAGTTGGAAGCCAAAGAAGGCGAGATTTTAGTTTTTGATAAAGTGTTGCTTAAGGCCGATGGCGAAACTGTTAATATCGGTGCTCCGTATGTTTCCGGCGCCAGAGTGGAAGCCAGAGTTTTAAAGCAGGGCAGAGCCGATAAGGTAATTGTTTTTCGCTATCATTCTAAAACAAGATATAGGAAGAAAAAAGGGCATCGCCAGCCATACACGGAATTAGAAGTTTTAAGTATTAAATAAAAATAGCCCCGCCATGGCTGGGCTATTTTAAGATTGACCATATTTGCAGTACTGACAACATTTTTCGGATGGACAACGCGTACAGGGTTCTCCGTCTTTGCAACAATCGCAGCAATTTTTGCAATAAGCACAAGGTTTGACTTTAACGCCCTTCAGTAAAATCATTAAAAAACATAGGGCAAAGATGACGCCGAACAGAAGGCCGATAATCATTTTAGGGCTCCCTAGTATTCATATTCTTTTGGCAAGCGGAACAGCGGCATTGCGGATCAGGATCAGGATCAGCATATTTGCAGTTTTTGCGGTGTTCGCACTCTTTGCATTTAGCTTCAGAGCCAATAATGATAATCCCCGAAACAAAAAGGATCAACCCTGTAAAAAATAGGAAAGCTTCCATAATTTACCAACTAAAAGAACTGAGAACGATATTAACTCAATTACCTTCTATTATCAAGCGCTCCGCTCAAAGTATCCTCATCAGCGAATTCAATTTCGCCGCCGGTGGGAATGCCGCGGCCGAGACGGGTTACCTTGTGAGCCGAATCTTTAAGTTCAGCGGCGATTAAATCAGCATTGATGTCGCCGTAAGTAGTTGGATTGATGGCTAAAATTATTTCCGCAGCTTTTTCTTCGGCAAGCTTGCCTGCCGGTAGGCATGGCTCAGTACAAGTCGCAATCCATTTTTTTAAACTTGCTAGCCGCAATTTCTGTATTGAATCTAGCACGCCGTTTTTTTTAAGGTCGCCCAACACCAAGTAACGGCCGTTAAACTTTTTGGTATTTTCAATGGAAATAAGGTCGGTTTCTTTTTCTACGACAGCGATCAGGTCTTTGCGCCGCTGCGGATTTCCGCAGATACTGCATAAATTTTTGCCGTTGGATAGGTAGGTGAAAAAGCATTGGCTGCAGGTTTGAATGTCGCTCAATCCAAAGACCGTTTTGGCAATTTCATTGATCTGGGCTTGTCCGAGACTTTTGATATAAAAAGCAAGGCGCGTTGCTTGGCGCGGCCCGATGCCGGGCAGTCCGGAGAAAAGCTCTACGAATTTTTTGATGGGATCAGGCAACATGCTGTAGAATTTAGGATTTAGGACTCAATATGTCTTGTGTCCAACGGCCTAAAACTTACCTTTTCCGGATCAAACTTCAGTTTGATACTGCCGAGCGGGCCATTGCGGTGTTTAGCAATGATGAGCTCGGTTAAGTTTTGTTCTGTTGGATCCGGATTAACTTTGTCCCGGTCTTTTCTGTATAAGAAAAGCACCACATCGCTGTCTTGTTCAATACTGCCGGAATCACGCAAGTCGTAGAGGCGGGGAATTTTAATTTCTCTTTGGTCAACGCTGCGAGAAAGCTGGGAAATAGCAACTACCGGAATAGCCAGTTCCCGAGCCAGCGCTTTTAGACCGCGGGAAATTTCAGTGACTTGTTGAACCAAATTATCAGTGTTGGTGCGCGGCTGAATTAACTGAAGATAATCAACAAAAAGCGTTGATAGGCCATGTTGGGCCTGCAGGCGACGGGCCATTGCCCTGATCTGCATAATGTTGGAGGTTGGAACATCATGAATAAAAATTGGTGCCCGAGAAAGACTGTCTAGTCCCGCCTGAATCAATTCAAAGTCAGTATCATCGGCAATTCGCCCGGTTCTTATTCGCCAAAGCGGCACTTGTGATTCAGCGGCAATCAAGCGGTCAATAATTTCTTCGCGGGACATTTCCAAGGAGAAAATGCCGACCGGTTTTTGTTCTTTAACGGCGACATGGCGGGCAATGTCCAATGCGAGGGTAGTTTTTCCCAGCGACGGTCGCGCGCCCACGATGATTAAATTAGTGTTTTGAAGGCCGGATAAAATATTATCTAATTCAGGAAACCCAGTGCTTAGACCGCGCAGCGGTTTTTCTCCTCTGGCCAGCTTCTCAATTCTTTCATAAGCGCTATCCAGTTCTTCTTTAATGTGGGTAAAAGATTGGTGCAGAGATTTTTGCGAGACCGAAAATATTTTTTGCTCTACGCCGTCCAAAAATTCTTCAATATCCCCTTCAGGATTGTAGGCGGTTTCCGCAATTTCCGTGGAGGCGGCGATCAGATCGCGCAAAACTTTTTTTTCTTTAACGATTTTGGCGTAGTAATTGATATGAGAAGCCGTGGGCACCGATTCTATAAGCTCGGTTAAGTAAGTGGAGCCGCCGATTTCGGAAAGAGCGTCAGATTCCTTCAGCTTGGAACTGACGCTTAGAAAATCAATCGGTTGGTGTTTTGAAAAAAGTCCCAGCACCGCTTCATAAATTTTAGAATGAGCAGGATGATAAAAATCTCCTGGTTGCAGAAGATCGGCGACCTGGATAATCGCTTCTTTATCCAACATTAAAGCGCCCAAGACAGATTGTTCGGCATCGGGGTTGTGAGGAGGCAACTTTAACGGCTTTTTAGCCATATAAATTTCTAATTTCTAATTTTTAATTTCTAATTGTCATTAGATATTAGTAATTAGGAATTGATTATTCCCGCGGCCAGACAAACGGGCCGCGAGGCGTATCTTCTACGGTGTATCCTAACGTTTCTATTTCTTTGCGCAAGGCGTCTGATTTAGCATATTGTTTAGAACGTCTGGATAACTCCCGCTTGCGTGCGAAAAACTTAATTTTTAAAGGAATTTTGGGCATTTTTAGTTCAATACCGAAGAGATTGAGTTTTTCGATAAGCCATTTCTTGACAGATTTGGCCGATTTTTTATTAAGTTCCCAAATTTTTGGATTAATATAGGCAATTAATTCAAAAATCCCAGCCAAGGCTTCGGGGGTAGTGAAGTCATCTTTGAGTGCGCCCCAAAACCAGCGTTCACATTCCTTAAATTTAGGTGTAAGACCAAGATTTGATAGACTATTGTTTACTTTTCCAGTCATAGAAAGCTTACCTAAAAACTGCGCTATCCCGTCCAGCGCCGCTTGCGATTGGTTAACCAAATTACTTGTGTAGTTCAGAGGAGAGCGATAGTCATGACTAAGTGTGATAAAACGTAGAAGATTTGCTGAATGATCTTTTAGAAAATCCTGAATAGTAATAAAATTTTTCAAGCTTTTAGACATTTTTTCTCCGCCGATGTTTACAAAGCCGACGTGCATCCAAAGTTTAACAAACGGCTTTTTTCCAGAAGCCGCTTCTTGTTGGGCGATTTCCGATTCATGGTGAGGAAATTTTAAATCCATGCCGCCGCCATGAAGGTCGTATTGCGGCCCAAAATATTTTCCGGTAATGGCGGTATCCTCAATATGCCAACCCGGCCGTCCCTTGCCCCAGGGGGACTTCCATGACGGTTCATATTCGTGTTTTCTCCGACGCTCTGGTCGGAGCCCCGATCCTTTAGCGTCGGGGTTGGATTTCCAAAGCGCGAAGTCCAGCGGATCTTTTTTCTCCGAATCTGGTTCAATCCGCCAGCCGGGGCGCAATTCTTCCAAATTTTGTTTGGAAAGCTTGCCATACTCTGGAAATTTTCTGACTTCAAAGTAAACCCCGGAGGCAGTTTTATACGCGAATCCTTTATCCCACAGAGTTTTAATCTGGGAAATTATTTGCTTAATATGAGCGCTGGCACGTGGGTATTTATCCACGCTTTTTATGCCAAGCAATTTCATCGCGTCCAAATACTCTTTTTCATAAAGTTTGGCAATTTCTTCGGGGGTTTTTTTCTCATGTCCGGCCCGGTCAATAATTTTATCATCCACATCCGTAATATTTTGGAGGTATTTTACTTTATAACCAAGATGTTCCAAATATCGTTTTACAAAATCAAAAAAAACCGCGATGCGCGCGTGCCCTAAATGCGGTTCGTCATAAACCGTCGGCCCGCAGACAAACAGCCTAATTTTCTTTTTGCCGTTTAGGACTTTGTTTAGATCCTCTTTTTGGCCGGAGAGAGTGTTGTAGATCAGCATAAAATTTCTAATTAACCTAATTGATTTAATTTCTAAACAATGACCAAGCACCAATTTCGAAAATTTTAATCATTGGGATTTGTTTAGATCAATTAGAAATTAGAGCAATTAGAAATTCGCTTAGAGCCAACCCTTCTTTTTAAAAATCAGCACTAAAGTAGTTACTATCGCACCGATGCCTAAAAAAGAGAGCCAAAATCGGAGCGGGCTTTCTAAAATGTATTTTCCAACGAAGTCTATAGAAACCAGAGAAGTAAAAAGGAAGATGGGAAAGGTCAGAAAGGCCATAATCGTGAAGCGCTGCATCACCGCATTAGTTTTCGCATTCAATAATTGTCCGTTAGTGGATTCTAAAGACGCAATAACTTGGTGATAATTTTCTAAAAGTTGAGTGACTTTGTAATAATCGCCAACCAAGTCATTAAGATAAATTTTTACTTCTTCTCCCCAAAATTTCACACCAACTTCTAAAAAAGAATTCAGCAGAATTTCCTGCGGATGACTGATGATGCTGTAGTCCAAAATGTCGCGCTTCACATAAGATATTTTTTCTAGCATCTCGGCCTCCCTATTTTTAAAAATTTCCTGCGTGATGTAGCTGATGTTTTCTTCCACATATTTCGCTTGTCGCATGGAAAAGTTAATAATCTCTTGAATTAAATAGTAAGCGAGTCGGGCGCTGCTCTCTCCCAAAGCCCGTTCCTTAAAATGGGGATTATTACTTAAAGAACGGTATAAATTTTCTATCGGTTCCGCCTCTTCATCATAATGAATAGTAATGACCGCGTCCTTGGTAATTAGAAAATCAATCTCCATACGCCGCGAGGTGCGGAGTTTTTTATCATAAACCGGAAAATGGTAAGTGAGATAAAGATAAGTTTTATAAAATTCTACACGGGAGCGAATGGAAAGATGGAGCAGTTCATCCAAGATAATCGGATGGAACTTGTGCAGCTTTTTAAGATACTCCAAATCGCCGCGATTTGGATTTAGGATATCAATCCAGCTTATTTTTCCCTTGACTACCCTCATTTATTTTATTCTAACATAAAAAGGCCCCGCCAATAGCGGGGGCTAAGTTTCTCCTACGCAGTTACAGTATTTGGGGATGGAGTACTTTTAGCACTCTTGACGAGGGAGTGCTAATTCTCTAAAATTACTCCTATGCATTCTAGAACGCTATCTATATTAGAAGTGGCCATAAAAGAATATATTCGTACCGGAAAACCGGTTAGTTCCGCCGAGTTGTATAAAAATAATCATTTCGGAATTAAACCGGCAATGATTCGTTCCGAACTTAATCAGTTGACTAAAGCCGGTTTTTTGGAACAGCCGCATACTTCCGGCGGGCGCGTACCGACTGACAGAGGTTATCAATTTTTAGTTGACAAGATGCTGGACGAACATCTTGAGGGTTTACGCCGCGGCTTAGCGGTGCGCCGTCTCGTGGATCGGGAAATCCACAATATTATAAGCTCACTTTCTGATGAGTTGCGTCTTTTAAGCGTCGGCTATGAGTCGTCGGAAAACGAAGTATACAAGAGCGGCCTTGGTGGGCTCTTTGAGCAACTTGTATTTGCCAGCCGTGGAGATCTTCTAGAGGTGGTGCGAGATATTGAAATGCTGGATGAGCGTATGCGGGAGATGCGGCCGGCTTTGACCGGGGACGCGCCTAAAGTTTTTATTGGCAAAAGCCCCGTGACCGACAGCCGACAACTTTCGGTGGTAGCGGATAAATTCAATGATGGCCAGGATGAGTTTTTATTAATGGTCATTGGTCCAAAAAGGATGAATTATGAAAAAGTGATTAAACTTTTTAAAAATTTAAACCGGTAACTTTTATGGATGAAGAGACTTTAAAAAAATGCGAATCGGAGCGAGATGAATATTTGAACGGCTGGAAAAGGTCAAAGGCCGACTTCACTAATTATCAAAAGGATGAAGCGAAGCGGTTTGAAGAGTTTGCTAAATTCAGCAGCTCGGAAATGATTAAAGAGTTGATCGGAGTTTTGGACAGTTTTGATTTAGCGAGCGATTTGTCCAAAGGCGCTCTCCTGATCCGCCAGCAATTGGAAGAGATTTTGAAGCGGCAGGGCGTGGAGCAGATTCTGATTCAGCTCATCGGTTCCGGCGGCATGGCGCAGCAAGCCAACCCTGTTTTCCATGAAATCGTCGGCGAGACGGAATCGGATCAGCCCGGAGGAACCATTCTTGAGGAAATCGTTAAAGGTTATTTATTAAACGGCCGAGTCATCAGGCCGGCAAAGGTTAAAGTCGCAAAGAGTAAACAGTAAAATGTAAAACGCGACAGGTTAAACGGAAAAAGTTTTTAACGTTTCGCATGTCGCTTGTCGCATTAAACATTTAACAATATGAGTAAAATTTTAGGTATAGATTTAGGCACAACTAATTCCGCGGCAGCGATTGTTGAAGGCGGCCAGCCCAAGGTTTTAGAAAATGCTGAAGGCAACCGCACCACGCCGTCAGTAGTCGCTATTAGCAAAGCCGGGGAACGGCTGGCGGGCCTTTTGGCTAAACGTCAAGCCATTGCCAATCCGAAAAATACGATTTTTTCCGTAAAGCGGCTGATCGGCCGAAAATTCACCGATGCGGAAGTTCAGCATGACCTGAAATGGTTGCCGTATGAAATTCGGTCTTCTACTTCCGGCGGCGTGGAAATCAAAATGTCTGATAAGTGGTATTCACCGGAGGAAATTTCAGCGATGGTGCTGGCAAAACTTAAGGCGGACGCTGAAGCGCGACTGGGAGAAAAAATTGAGGAAGCGGTGATTACCGTGCCGGCCTATTTTGACGACAGCCAGCGGCAAGCCACGAAAAACGCCGGCGAAATCGCCGGTTTGAAAGTAAAACGGATTATTAATGAACCGACGGCCGCCGCGCTCGCGTACGGTTTTAATAGAAAGAAAAACGAGCAAATCGTGGTTTACGACTTCGGCGGAGGAACTTTTGCTGTTTCAGTTTTGGAAATTGGCGATGACACGGTGGATGTAAAAGCTAC
>CAYJVO010000018.1:0-12928 GCA_964373675.1 uncultured Candidatus Saccharibacteria bacterium | reverse complement strand
GAACTTCCGCATTGCCGAGCGGACGCTTTCGTTCCCCCTCAAAAATGCTTGGATTATAGCGGAAAAATACCATGCCGAGGCGCTTTGCGCCGAGGCTTCCAACCTTGATTTTTCGAAATGTGATTCTTGGCGGAGGTGGGAGGATTCAAAGTTTCGTTTTTGGCCGGATGGCCCAAAAACTCACCGAACCATTTCGCCGCACCCCGACCCCCGCTTAAGACACCTTCGGTTTCTTACCGCCGCTTCGCGGCGATCTTCCTGGCACGGGGTGCGGCTCGATTCGAATCCTCCGCCCCTTCATAAGATTTCTTCCGCAATACCACCGCATGGTATATCGGAAGAAATTTGCGGAGGTGGGAGGATTCGAACCTCCGAAGGGTTTTTAAGCCCTTAACTCCTTAGCACGGAGCCGCTTTCGGCCACTCAGCCACACCTCCAAACTATTAAGATTATATATCCGACCAGTAAAAAATTAAAGGCGCGGTTATTTTCCGCGCGCTTTTTTATATTCATATCCATCTTTTGGGGTCGGTACGCACTTCTTGCATGGCCGATAACCAGCGGCAATTGCGTCCATCCAAGAGAGAAAGAAAACCCGGTTTTCTTTTTTCATACGCATCCCCGATTTACAATCTAACCTCCCGAAAACCTTACCAGGCCGCCAACCGGCATATTTACCTGGCATTACGCTTTGGATAATTTTCCCATCCTTCAAAACGCAGTATATCTTTCGTGCCGTCAAAACACCTCCTCAAAACTGAATAAATATATTATAATGATGCCGCTCATGAAAACAAGTTTAACAAAGAAAATTAAATCTGCCCCGAAAGTACCCGGGGTTTATCTTTTTTATCAAAATAGAAACCTACTATATATAGGGAAGGCGGCGAATTTGCGCAATCGGTTAAAATCCTATTTAAAAATTACTGATATCAAGACCGAATCTCTGCACAATGAAGCGACGAGTTTGAAAATATTGCCGCTGCGCTCCGAAATTGAAGCCCTAATTGAAGAATCGCGGCTGATTCAAAAATTGAAACCGAAATACAACACTATCTGGCGCGATGACAAATCTTATCTTTACGTAGCTCTGACGCGTCAGAGTTATCCTAAAATCTTTATCACCCATAAAACCCTAAACTCTAAACGCTATACCCTAAACCCTGTCTTGATCGGGCCGTTTACTGATGGCAACGCACTTCGCTTGGTAATGAAACTGCTCCATCGTACTTTTCCTTATTGCACTTGCATGAGACCTCATTTACGCGACTGCATAAACGCCCAAATCGGAAAATGTCTGGGATTTTGTTGTCTTCCTACGGGAGATCTCCCAAAGGGAGACAAAAAAAGTGTACTGACGCGTCAACACACTACGGAATATTCTCGCAATATCAAAATGATCAAAGCTATTCTGAGCAGCCAAAGTAAGAAGCTGCTCAAAACGCTTACTGATGAAAAAGAAAAGGCGGCGCTGGAAAAAATTTTTGAACACAAGCCATACCTTAAGTACTTAGAGGATAGGGAGAAGAGAACGGATCTAGAAAACGAAAAAATAAAAAGCTATCCTCTATCCTCTATTCTCTCTTCTCTTCGTCGTGTGGAATGCTACGACAATTCCCACCTTGCCGGAAAAGAAGCGGTCGGCGCGATGACGGTGCTTAAGAAAATAGAAAATAGAAATCAGAAAATAGAATTTGTTCCGGATAAAAGCCAGTGGCGGAAATTTAAAATAAAATCGGCGCCAACTCGCGATGATCCGAAAATGATTTATGAGATCGTTTCGCGTCGACTCCAACATACCGAGTGGCCGTATCCCGACCTGATTATTATTGACGGAGGAATAACGCAGTATAGAGCCGCTCGAAAGGCCGTATCCGAAAATCCTCTAGCCGAGAAAATCAAAGTCGTGTCTTTCGCCAAACCTCAGCAAAAAATAATCGGGCTTAATAAGCCCTCTCCGGAACTCCAAAAACTTGTGGAACAAGCCATTTATCAAACCCACAACTTTGTTATTAGATATCACCGTTCAGTAAGGAATAAAACTTTCCTGCCGAGATAGCAAAAGTTCGTGCTATAATAACAACATGCTAAAACTTATCATCGCTCTTTTATCAAATGTGGTTGCTATTTGGGCGGCGGAATTTTTCATAAACGGATTTAAAGTAACGGGCGATCTGGCTGGCTTTGCGGTCGTTGTAATCTTATTTACCATTGCCAATTCCTTTTTCCTGCCGATGCTAAGGGTAATTTTTAAACCGCTTTCTTGGCTGACTTTCGGACTTTTCCCGTTAGTTCTCAATGGCGCTCTAATTTACGCGATTGACTTTATTTCTGACGGAATTACAATAAATGGATTATTGCCCTTGCTTTACGCCACTGTCATCATCGGCATAGTCAACGCTTTCTTTGCCCTAGGAGCAAAGGCATTTAAGAAAGATTAAGTATGTTAATTATCCTTCAAATTGTTGTCTCTATAGCCGTTATTACCTTGATCCTCCTTCAAGAACGCTCTTCCGGCGCCGGCGGTATTTTTGGCTCCGGCAGCGAAGGCGGTTTTTATCAGACCCGCCGCGGTTTGGAAAAATTCGCTTTTGGACTCACTATTGCCTTAATCATTGCCTTTGCCGCTTTAGCGTTGCTAAATCTTCTGATTTAATAAAATTCGTGATCCGTCTTATCAAATCTCTTTCAAAAACCGAGCGGGAAATTCTGTTGGCGGTTTTTTTAATTTTTTTGGTTTCCGGCGCTTTTTGGACCGTTCGCGTTTTTTCTAAAAATACGCTTCCCAAACCTACTTTTGGAGGCATTTATTCAGAAGGAATTATTGGCCAACCGGTGGCGGTAAATCCGGTAATTGCCGCCAATGACACTGATCGCGATTTAATTCAATTGATTTTTTCCGACCTGCTTCAACTTAAGGAAAAATTAGATGTCAGCGAAGACCAAAAAACTTGGACATTTTCTTTAAAAGAAAACTTGGGGTGGAGTGACGGCGAACCGATCACCTCCGATGATGTAATCTTTACTTTGGAATTGATCAAAGACCCTGATGCGCGTTCGCCGCTCTTTGCCACTTGGCAAGGCGTAGAAGCCGAACGGCTCAGCGAGCGTCAATTTCGCCTGTCTCTTAAAACGCCTTACGCATTCTTTGCCGATAATCTAAAAACTCTTAGAATTGTCCCGCGGCATATCTTTGAAAACATTCCGCCCGCCAACCTTCGGCTTTCCAGCTATAATTTGGAGCCGGTTGGCAATGGCCCATTTAAATTTGCCGGCTTTGAAAAAAGAAGAGACGGCTTCATCACTCGTTACTCAATGATCCGCAATGAATCGTTTGCCGGCGAAAAACCCTTCCTTGATAAATTTGAATTCCGATTTTTCTCCCATAAAGAGGAATTAATTTCGGCCTTCAGTCAAAAAGAGATAGATGGCTTTGGCGGCATAGAATCAAAAGACCTGGGGAAGCTTCGCATCGGCCGGCGCGTTCATAAGATTGTTATCCCAAGCTATTATGCAGTTTTTTTCAACCCGGCATTGAATGCTCAATTGAAAGACAAGGACATCCGGCTAGCGCTGACGCTCGCAACCAATAAAAGCGGGGTCGCAAAAGAAGTCTTTGACAGCCAGGCCTTGATTATTCACAACCCAATTACGCTGACAATGGAAGGATACCGGCCGGATGTTTATAAAAATGAAACTTTTTCTTTAGATGCCGCCTCCGCCTTATTGGAAAATAAGGGCTGGCGAAGGGGAACCGATGGCATCCGCTCCAAAATTATTGATCGCAAAGATGTTCGTCTGGAGTTTGAAATCATCGTTCCTCAGGTTGAATTCCTGATCAAGACGGTAGAGATTCTTAAGACCGATTGGGAAAAAATCGGCGTCCGATTGAATCCTGTAGTCCTGCGGCCATCGGAAATCACCGGCGATATTATTAAAACCCGCAACTATCAAATGCTGATTTTTGGAACGATCCTAAGAAATAATCCTGACATTTTTTCTTTCTGGCATTCTTCTGAAAGATTTTATCCGGGAGGAAACCTTTCCCTTTACGCCAATAAAACCGTTGACGGCCTGCTGGAGTCAATAAAAAACAGTCTGGATTCAAACACCAGGCTTGCTGCCATCGCTAAAGTTCAGGAAATCATTAATCAGGACCGGCCGGCAATCTTTCTTTTTTCCCCGCTTTACCTTTATGTAACCGCAGAAAATTTAGGAGGGTTCTCAGCTCAATTCCTCAACAGCCATTCCGATCGCTTTGAAAATATACCCGAGTGGCATTTAAAGACTACCCGAAAGTTAAAATAACATTTGACATTTGGACTCTTGGCATGCTATTATTTCTATAAGGTTAATTTCTTATACAGCATTTGTTACTTGCCCTGCGGTCATGGCGGAATTGGCAGACGCATACGCTTCAGGGGCGTACGGGGGCAACCCCATAGAGGTTCAAATCCTCTTGGCCGCACATAAATAAAAATGATTCGTCTAACTAAATCAAAAATGCCACCCCCTTCTTCAAAGGGCGTTCTTAAATTCGCCGCCTTAGGCGGATTGGAAGAAATAGGCCGCAACTGTTCTTTTTTTGAATACGGCGATGAAATTGTCATTATTGATATGGGCATTCAATTCCCTGAAGAAGAGACTCCGGGAATTGACTACATCATTCCTAATATCTCTTCGCTTGTTCCAAAACGGGAAAATATCAAAGCCATCATCCTCACTCATGGCCATTACGATCATATTCACGCAATCCCTTATTTAATTGCAAAACTGGGCAATCCGATTATTTATGCTACCCAATTCACTAAAGCGCTGGTGGAAAAACGCGTCCAGGAATTTCCCAATCTGCCGAAGCTGAAAATTGAACTGGTTAAAGCCGGCGACCGTGTGAGGATATCGGAAAGCTTTCATGCGGAATTTTTTGATGTCGGACATACTATTCCCGACGCTGCCGGATTGATTTTAGAAACTCCGGTAGGCAAACTGGTTCATTTCGGCGACTTCCGCCTGGATGTAGACAAAGAAGGCACGCCGGAAAATCTGGAAATCTTCAAAAGAATCGGCGAACTGGGAGTGCATGCCATCTTTATTGACAGCACTAACGCCCATGAAGATGGCCACGCGCTTTCCGAAAAAATCGTGGAAAAAAACCTGGAAGAATTGATAAAGAACGCCAAAGGACGGGTGATCATCGCCACCTTTGCTTCGCTTCTAACACGGATCACGGAAATATTAAAAATCGCTGAAAAACTTGGGCGGCGAGTGGCTATCAACGGCCGCTCCATGAAAGATAATATTCAGATTGCCCAGAACCTCGGCTATATAAAAGTGAAAAAGGATTTCATCACTCCACTGGAAGAAGTGCATCAGCATAAAGATGACAAAATCCTTATTCTTACCACCGGCGCACAAGGAGAACCTAATGCGGGATTAATGCGCATTGTCAATGGCGAACACCGATTAATTAGTTTAAAACGAACCGATACGGTCATTTTTTCCTCTTCAGTCGTTCCCGGCAATGAACGCAGCGTCCAGGCCCTTCAAGACAATATTGCCCGTCAAGTGGATGAAGTTTATAACTCCAAACTCCTGGACATTCATACCAGCGGACATGGTCCGCGTGAAGATATCCGTTTGGTCATCAAACTCACTAAACCGAAATTTGTAGTGCCGGTGCACGCTTATTACTTCATGCGCACCCAAACGCGAAAAACCGCTGAATCTGTCGGCATACCTTCGGAAAATGTCATTCTTGTTGATAATGGACAAATTTGCGAAATTACTAAAGATAGTTTTAAAATTACCGATAATTTCGTTGATGCTTCCTATGTAATGGTTGACGGCCTCGGCGTCGGTGATGTCGGCGAAGTGGTGCTTCGTGATCGCCTGGCGCTAGCTAAAGAAGGAATGGTGGTCGTGATTACTACTATTGATCGCCACAACGGCAAAATCCTTAAAAATCCCGATATTATCTCTCGCGGCTTTATTTATCTTAAAGAAAATAAGGAACTGCTAGATGGCGTTCGTCAAAAGATAAAAAGCATCATTTACCGCATTCCCAACCGTCACGAAGTTGATATGGATTATGTTAAAACTTTAATGAGAGACCAGATTGGACAATTTCTGTATAATAAAACCCAAAGGCGACCGATGATTCTTCCAGTAATTATTGAGGTTTAATAGTGTCAAGTATCAGGTGTCAGGTATCAAGATTAAAAAATAGTATACATGACACATGGCACATGACACACGACGCGTAATGTCCAAGCCAATCCTTATATCAGGCATCCAGCCAACAGGCCGATTACATCTCGGTAATTATTTTGGCGCGCTCAAAAACTTTATTGAACTGCAAAACTCGGAAAAATACGAGTGTTATTTTTTTATTGCCGATCTACACGCTTTGACCGAAAATCCAACCGCAAAGGACTTGAGTAAGAATATCGTGAATCTCACGGCCGATTTTTTGGCTGCCGGCCTGGATCCCAAAAAATCGGTAATTTTTCAGCAATCGCAGGTTCCGGCACATTCGGAATTAGCGCGGATATTAGAAACTTATGCGCCTTTTGGTGAATTGCACCGAATGACTCAATTTAAAGAAAAATCAGAAGGTGAAAAAGAAGGCGTTAATGCTGGTTTATTTACATATCCCGTCTTAATGGCGGCCGATGTTTTGCTTTATGACACTCAGTTCGTTCCCGTCGGCGAGGATCAACGTCAACATTTAGAACTCACTAGAACCCTTGCCAGAAAATTCAACAAAAAATTTGGCCAGACTTTTTTTGAACCGAAAGAAATTTTGGCCAGCATTCCTCGTCTTATGTCACTGAATGACCCAACCAAAAAAATGTCTAAGTCCCGTCCGGCTGGCTGTATTTTTATTGACGACGAACCAGAAATGATTGAAGGCAAATTCCGTTCCGCAGTAACCGATTCCGGCAATGAAATAAGATATGATTTCCTAAAAAAGCCGGCGATTTCCAATCTGCTTCTGATTTACGGCGAACTTTCCGGAACGCCGGTTAAAGAACTGGAAAAACAGCTTAAAGGCCAAACTTATCTAAGCTTCAAAAAAGCGCTCGCAAAAATCGCAAGCGATCACTTTGCCGTTTTCCGTCAGAAAAAAGCGGTGCTTCTGAAAAAACCTGCCGCTCTTCAAAAAATCCTTCAGCACGGTTCGGGACAAGCCCGTAA
Organism: uncultured Candidatus Saccharibacteria bacterium; assembly: GCA_964373675.1. Classification (GTDB taxonomy): domain Bacteria; phylum Patescibacteriota; class Minisyncoccia; order UBA6257; family WO2-44-18; genus CAYHXN01. Next base: position 5,731 of record CAYJVO010000018.1, on the reverse strand, counting down.
AATCGCTGATAAAAAAATACTGGAAGTAAAACAAAAAATCGGCCTTATCTAGGCCGGTTTTTTCACTCCGATCCAAACTTCCCAATCCTTAATTTTAGTATTTAATTCCGCGTCAAATTTTTGCGCTTTTTTAAATATAATGGTCTTTGCTTTTACATCTTTTTTAAACTGCGCGGCATTGGCTTCCACAATATCCGTCAATTCCCTCGGCGCTTCCAAATAAAGAATAGTTGAATGCGCTGGGGTATAGCCCGCGTCATGCCGTAAACCCTGCACTAAACGGGTCAATTCGCGCAATAACCCCTCATTACGCAATTCTGGGGTGATTGTCGCGTCTAGCACCACCGCGGTTTTTATCTTGGTATCAATAATCACTTTTTTAACATTCACTTCATCCGCAATTAACCGCAAAACATCCTTGTCGGTTTTCTTTATTGTTTTGCTTTTGATTTTCAACTCGCTTAACGGTTGACGAACTCTAATAACTAATTTTTCTCGTTCGGCTAACGCTAAACCGCACAAAGTCCTCGCTTCCTGCATTTTTTTAAGAAGTGCCTGATCTGCCGCTTTTTGGACAGCGGACGGCCAATTTTCTAAGTGAACGGAGACAGACCCACGCTGACTATTTCCGCGCTGGTCCGCGTTTAGTCCGCGAGTTCCGCGGAGGCTTTGATACAAAGCCTCACTGAAAAACGGCGCAAATGGCGCTAACGCCTTGCTTAATTCCAACAAAACATAATTTACAACTTTCGGAGAAAAATTTCTCCGCGAGCGTCGGATATACCACCGCGATAAATCATCCACAAAAGATTCCAGAGTTCTGGCAGCCGCTCCAATATCGTACTGTTCTAAATAAGATCCGGCATTTTTAAAAGCTTCGTTCAATCTAGCCAGCACCCAATTGTCCAATGCCTTTATCGGCGTTGCCTTATCATTTCCATAATTCGCATAGAACACATAAGAGTTATAAAGAATCAAGAATAACTTATTAAACATCTTGCGTAAATCTGCCTCGTCAAATTTTTTTGGCTCGCCCGGGGGATTGATAGTGTAAAAATACCAACGCACCACATCGGCTCCGTATTTTTGAACCATCTGCCAGGGATCTACCACATTGCCTTTAGATTTAGACATCTTTTGGCCATTCTTATCCAATACTAAGCCCAAGGAAACAACATTGTGATACGGAGCTTTTTCGCCCAACGCAACTGCTACTGCTAACAGCGTATAAAACCAACCGCGGGTTTGATCAATGCCTTCAGTAATGTAATCGGCCGGATACTGTTTGCCCCTATTAATCAAAGCTTGGTTCTCAAAAGGATAATGCCACTGCGCAAAAGGCATCGCTCCCGAATCAAACCAAACATCGGCAACTTCCTTAACGCGACTCAATGTGCCGCCGCATTTATCGCAATTCAAATAGATTTCGTCAACGAAAGGCCGATGAAGATCTAATTCGCCATCGCTGTTATAAGGCCAATTATCAAAACTAATATTGTGATATTCTCCAACATCAATATACGGCACTTTATCCATCTGATCGGGGGGCACACACTTTATTGCCGCCTCCAAAGCCCACAACGGATCGCCATGACTGACGATAGCAATATTTTTATTTTGAAATCTGCGGTTAATGTCTTTGATTGCCGTCATCATCCGCTTTTTTGCATTAGTTAAATTCTCGCCTCCCGGAGGCGCTTTATAAAATCGCTCTAAAGGATCTTTGAAAAACCTATGGTACTCCGCTACCGGCCTTCCGCTAAAAACACCGGGATCTAGTTCACCGAGACGCCGATCAATAAATACTTTTGCGCCAGTTGTCTTGGCGATAATATCGGCAACCTGCCGCGTCCGCTTGTATGAGGAAGTAAAGATAACGCTGACTTTTGCCTTTTTTAACTCTGAAGCGATATGCTTTGCCTGCTCAATGCCCTTTTTTGTCAAACGGGATACATTATTATTTCGTTCTGGGCCAAAAGCAAAAATATTTTTTACATTATGATCGGATTCAGTATGACGAATTAAAAAGAAATTGTTTTTGTTGTAAGCATACTTGTTTAAATCCTCCAAACTTCCTATCACTAAATGCTCACCACATTCATTTTTTGAACTTTGAACTTTGGATTTTGCCTGCCTGTCCGGTAGGCAGGAATTTTCCAATTTGGAGCTATGACTCCAAATTGGAAGTGGTGTCCCCCAGTACCTCGCGCGGGAAACATTCCAGTCTTTAATGTCCCTAAGCCACTCTCCGAAACGCCCTTCTTTAATATGTTGCGGTATCCAATTGATTGTTTTGTTTGCTGAAAGAAGTTTTTCTCTTAAGCGACTCATCTCAATAAACCAAGAAGAGCGGGCAAAATAAATTAATGGCGTGGAACAACGCCAGCAGAAAGGATAATCGTGTTCAATCGCATCAATCTTATAAACTAAACCTCGTTTATTTAAGTCAGCCACGATATTCTTATCCGCTTCTTTAATAAACTTCCCTGCCCCCGGCAAGCCCTTGTTAACAATGCCCCGATCATCAATCGTTACGGGGAAAACATCGTCTCTATCCTCTATCCTCTTTTCTCTATTCTCTTCAAAAACCCGCAGGTCGTCCTCTCCAAACGCCGGCGCGATATGGACCAACCCCGTGCCTTCTTCGGTAGAAACGAAATCGCCCGCGATCACCCGATAACTTGAATCTTGAATCTTGAAACTTGAAACTTTATAGAGCGGTTCATACTCCAACCCAACAAGTTTTCTTCCCGAAATCTTTTCCACTACCTCAATCTCCTTGCCTTCCAATTTCGGCACCGGATTAGCAGACCACAAAAATTCTTCCCCGACTTTATATTTTGTATAGGTCAATTTCTGATTAATTGCCACCGCCACATTAGCCGGTAAAGTCCACGGCGTAGTAGTCCAAACAAGCAAAAAGGTGTTTTTTGCTTGTTTGCCCTCCGAAGCTTTAGCGAAGGAGGGCTTCAATTTAAACTTAACGTATAGCGACGGATCCTTCGTCTTCTGATACGCTCCCGGCTGACCCAATTCGTGACTGGACAATGATGTCTGGCAGCGAGGACACCACGGGACGACTTTGTATAAATTTTTTAAAAACCCCTTCTTGGCGATTTGGGCCAGCACCCACCACAAACTCTCAATATATTTGTTTTCATAAGTAATATAAGGATTTTCCAAATCCAGCCAAAAACCTATCCGTTCAGTTAATCTTTCCCATTCGCTTTTATATTTCCAAACTGATGCCTTCGCCTTGGCATTGAATTCGGCGATGCCAAATTTTTCTATCTCCTGTTTATTTTTAATACCCAATTCTTTCTCTACCTCAATCTCTACCGGCAGTCCATGCGTATCCCAGCCAGCACGACGCAGCACATAATAACCCCGCATTGTCTTATAGCGCAGAATGATGTCTTTAAAAGAACGGCTCTCAACATGATGAATACCCGGTCTACCATTAGCTGTTGGTGGCCCCTCGAAAAAGCGAAAAAATTTCGCTTTTTCGCCCTGAGCCTGTCGAAGGGCTACCGACTTCTCAAAAATCTTATTATCCCGCCAAAATCGCAGGACCTTTTCCTCAATTTCCGGCAAATTAAACTGTTTCAGGTTTTTCAGCATTATTCCGTAATTTTAAATAAAAAAGGGTCGTCATTCAACGACCCGTATCATAAAGCTCTTTTGGCATTTTTAGGCAAAAATAAGGCCGGCGCAAATTCACGCCCATATTGGCCAATCGCTGATTCAATTCCTGATAAACCTTCCGGACCAAGAAAAGTCCAAAAATTCCCAGCCAGAAAAATGTATTGCATTGCTTATAGTTAACAAAGCCGTATTTCTCTCCGGTTTTAGGAAATACTTCACGCATCGCGCCTCTCAGCAAACAGCTGGCCAAAAATCCCGATCCGAACCATACTGCCCCTAAAGCCAAAATAAGGACCACATTGCACCTTTTTAAACTTCCATTAATATTATTACTACATTTTTTTAGGAGTGTCAATGCCAAGAATTTTAAACAAGCGCTCAAAAATATTTTTCACCGCCGCTACTAACGCCAACCGCCCTTCGTCAATCTTGCCTTTTTCATCAATGACCCGTTCCTTTTCGTAAAAATTATGAAACGCCCGCGCCAGCTCCATTGCGTACCGCGCCAGCCGGCTGACGTTATAATCCTCCGCCGTCTGCCGAATCATATACGGCAGTTTCACTAATCCGCTTAATAAATTAGTTTCGCTTTCATTCTTTAAGTTCTTGATACTTGATACTTGATACTTGATACCTTTTGTTTTTTGTAAAATATGCAACGCTCTCACATAAGCATATTGTATGTAGTAAACCGGATTCTTCTGCGACCTCTCTTTCGCCAACGCCAAATCAAAATCCATGTGCGTTTCCGGTACGTGAGTCAAAAAGAAAAATCGCACGGCATCCTTATTGCCGACTTCTTTTACAAGCTCGTCCAAAGTCACGAACTCGCCTTTCCGTTTAGACATTTTTACTTCCTTTCCGCCTTCAACCAGCCGAACCAGCTGGGTGATAATTATTTTAAGCCGTTCCGGATCAATCCCTAAAGCTTTCACGCCGCTTTTCAGTCGTGCCACATAGCCATGATGATCCGCTCCCCAAATATCAATCGCCAAATCAAATTTTCTTTTAACAAATTTATCATAATGATAAGCAAGATCAGCTAAAAAATAAGTCGGCTGACCATTGGATTTCACCAGCACCCGATCTTTTTCGTCGGAAATTTCCGATGACTTTAACCATTTGGCGCCTTCCTTTTCTGCGATAAGATTCTTTTTCTCCAAAAGTTTTAAAAGTTTATTTATCAAACCCTTTTTACCTCGGAGATTGTCAAATTCGGAATACCACACGTCAAATTTAATGTCCGCTTCCTGAACTGAATTTTTAATGTTTTTGATGAATTTTATTGCTGCCTGCCATCCAATTTCTTCAAGATTCTTTTCGCCCGCCATTTTTTTAGCTATTTCTTGAGCTCTTTTTTTTATATAGTCGCCTTTGTAATGTTCCTCTTTGGATGGCGCCCTGCCTAAAGCCGCCAATATACTTTCCCCCAAAATTTGTATTTGATTACCGGCATCATTAATAAAGTATTCGCGGGTAACTTTATGGCCGACCGCTTCCAAAATGTTGGCCAGCACATCCCCCAAAAATCCACCGCGCCCGTTCGCCATCGTCAGCGGCCCAGTGGGATTAGCGGATATAAATTCTAAATTAATGAGTTGAGGAGTTGAGGAGTTGAGGAGTTTTTTGGATTTTAAAATTTTCTCTAATTCTTTGACTAGTGCTTCTGACGAAAGCCAAAAATTGACATAACCTGGCGCCGCCGCTTCAACTTTTAAAAATAGTTTTCCTTTATCAGCCGTCTTAATTTTTTCCGCTATTTCTTTAGCGATTTCCAACGGCGGCTTTTTTAATTTTTTTGCCAACAAAAACGGCGCGTTGCTACAATAATTGCCGAATTTATCGGATTGTTCTGAAAAAAATACCGAGAAATCCCCCGCTACGCCAGCGGCTTTTTTAATTATTTCTTTGATTTCTTCAATCATCAGTATTTCTAATTTTACAAGAATCTTTACAGAAGAGATAGTCATAAATTAAAAGCCCTCGTGCGGACAAGCCGCACGAGGGCCAAGGATTCAAGAGTTCAAGGATTCAAGCGCGAAGCTACTTGCGAAGACGCAGGATCCGATCGTTGGAGTCCCAGTCG
>CAYJVO010000017.1:0-14926 GCA_964373675.1 uncultured Candidatus Saccharibacteria bacterium | reverse complement strand
AAAGGATAAACCAAAAGTCGTGATAAAATAGTTAATGCTATTAATAAAAAAGAAAGTAAATATATTGAGGAAGTAATTCGAATGGTGAAGATCGTTTTTGGATTTGATAAGGAACCGAAATTAAGAATTGATAAAAGCGGCGGAGTTGAAATTTTATTTTACTCAAAAATTCTGTGCGAGACTTTTCGTCGACTCTTTTATGCTCCCGGAAAAATTCCGCATGCGAATAATAAAACTCTTCCCGATTGGGCGTTGGGTTTGGCTGAAGATTTACAAGCGGAAATAGTGAGGGGGTGGTGGAGAGGCGATGCCGGCTATACTACTTCACGACTACTGATGAATCAGATGAAAATTATTTTTTTGAGATTAGGCATTGTGCCTTCAATATATTTTGATAGTCCCGAAAAATACAATGCCCGGACAAGCCATTTCATTAAAAAACGGAAAATCATTGCCAATCACGGACTTTATTCTTTGAATCGATTGACATTTTTTGAAGATAAATTCGGATTATTGAACGAACCCGAATTTTTCAAAGTAGCGCAATATAATTGTGGCGCAAAATACGGTTGGATGGACGACCAGTATGTGTATCTACCAATCTATGATATCCAAATTAAGGATTACCGAGGCGAAGTCTATAATTTAGAAGTTGAAGAAGATAATTCTTATGTTGCTGAATTTGCCACCGTTCATAATTGTTGGACACCTTGGTTTAGCGTTTTTGGTTCTATGTCCGGCTTTGACTCTTTGGAAGAATGCTTTGGCGATAATGCCAAACATATTTTTGCGATTGAAACCGGTTTATCTTCGGATCCGGCAATGAATTGGCGACTTTCCAAGCTGGACAACATTTCTCTTATTTCCAATTCCGACTCTCACAGTTTGGGGAGGATTGGACGGGAAGCAAATGTTTTTGAGGCCGAACTTTCTTATCGCGGAATCATTGAGGCAATTAAAAGCAATAATCCGGAAAAATTCGCTATGACTATTGAGTTTTTTCCCGAGGAAGGAAAATATCATTATGACGGGCACCGCGTTTGCGGCATAGTTTGGGAACCGATGGAGACCAAGAAAAACAGCGGTCTTTGTTCGGTTTGCAAAAAATCGGTTACGGTTGGAGTGATGAGTCGCGTGGATCAGCTGGCGGATCGTCCGGTCGGATTTAAAGACGGCCGGCGAGTACCATTCGTCAATTTGGTAATGCTGGATCAAGTCATTGGTGAAGCGCTGAATTTGGGCCCGCAAACCAAAGCAGTGAAAAAAGAGTACGACGTGTTGATAAAAACATTTAACTCAGAGCTAAATGTTTTATTAAATATTGCTCCACGAGATCTTGCCGTGGTAACCAAGCCGGCAATCGTTGAAGGCATAGAACGGATGCGAGCCGGAAAATTAAAAATTCGTCCCGGCTATGACGGCGAATACGGAGAAGTCAAAATTTTTAATGATGAGGATAGAAAAAAAATCAACAGCCAGAATTCTTTGTTCTAGAACCCATCTTAAAAATACCTCATATCGCGAGCGGAGATATTTTTGAGATGGGTTCTAGGATATAATTAAATTGATGTTTTCTGCTTTAGTTTATTTGGCCAACCGGTCTTTATATCGCGTCGCTATATTTTTTCGGCATTGGTATTATGACAGTTTTTATTTGATCAACCGCGCGGCTTTAAACATTTTGGAACGGTTAGACAGAATTTTTGCTCTGAAAATTAATTTAAAGCTTTTATTTCGGCCGCTTTATCAAGACTATACTATTCCCGGCTACCTTCTGGGATTTGTCTTAAGATCGGCGCGAGTTTTGGCTGGGGGGACAATCTATTTTTTTATTTTTATTGCTGCGATAGGAGTCTATCTGGTCTGGGCTTTTATTCCAGTTCTTATTGTTTTTAGAATATGGCAGTAGCCGGAAAAAATATTATTTTATTTTTTGACGAACCGAGATTGAAAATGGGCAGTCTGGGCCGATTTTTGGTTCGGTTTGTCTCTTATTCTGGTTACGGCATTTTAGTTGCTGCCGCCATTACCTTTTCTTTTTCGGATGTAAAATGGCTTCAGTCTGCCGGCTGGCTGTTGGCACTATTTTTGGCTGATAGAGTTGCACATTTAGGAAAAGCCGAGCGGTCATTGGCGCATTTGCCTCGCTTTGGCAGCATCAATATCGCTCTTTATTTATCGCCTCAAACCCTCCTTGCTTTAGAATGGGCTTTTGAGCGGGTTTTTTTGGTGGGCGGAAATTTTTATCTGCATCTCTTGAAAAAATTGGCTGATCGCAGAGAAATTCGCGAGGCATTGATTCGGATGGATGTGCCACTAGAAGATTTTTTGAAAAAAATTGAATCGGGCCTAGAGGCATCTTTGTCAATAAAAAACGATAGAAAATTGCTGCTGGAGTCAGCAGAGGGTCTAGCGGCAGAAGCGTTTAAAAAGGCGCTGATTGCTAAAAGTGATTTTGTTCATCCAAAGGATTTGTTTTCAGCCATCGGCGGCGTTACAGACGAAAAGATTACTTCCTTGTTGAAATTATTTGATATTGTTGAGGGCGATTTGGAAAGCGCGTTGATTTTCGGCGTTTTTAAGGGCGTCCCCTCATTTACAGGTTTTATTGGCCGGCCTTATAAAGTTCGCCATCGGGTAATGAATCGGGCTTGGACAGCCCGTCCCACTCCGAATTTGGATGCTTTTGGAGAAGATCTTACCGATTTGGCGCGTCTGGCAAAAGTCGGATTTTTAGTCGGCCATCAGCAGGAATACGATCGTTTGGAGGATGTTTTGTCTCGCCCGGGAAATCCCAACGCTCTTTTGGTCGGTGATCCCGGAGCCGGCAAGGAAACGATTATTGCTCATTTGGCTTATCAAGTCACCAAAGATCGGGTGTCACCGCCGCTTTTTGATAAACGATTGGTGAAGTTGGATATCGGTCGCTTGGTGGCCGGCGCCGCCGAAGGCGAACTGCAGAACCGCATTAAAAAAATTATTGACGAGATTGCCTTAGCCGGAAATGTTATTTTGTATATTCCGGAGATTCATAATTTGGCGAAAACTTCCGGAGAACTTCGGCTCAGCGCCGCCGATACACTTTTGCCGGCGATTAAAAGCAGCGCCTTCTCAGTTATCGGGACGAGCTACCCGCGGGAATTTAGAGAATTGATTGAACCCAACACGGAATTTGCCAGCGCTTTTGAAGTAATTCGCGTTCAGGAATTAAGCGAGCCGGAAGCAGTGCGGTTTTTGGTTTACGTCAGCATTTTTCTGGAGCGACAGTATAAGATTCTGATAACTTTTAAAGCAGTGAAGGAAGCAGTGAGGTTAGCTCATAAATATTTCCGGCAGAAACTTCTACCGGCCAGCGCCGAAGATTTGCTAAAAGAAGTTTTGGCTGATATGGCCGGCAAAGGGGATAAGATTTTGAACCCAGAAGATGTCATTGCTATTGCCGAACGCAAAGTTAATGTGCCTATTCACAAAGCCGGCAAGGAGGAAGCAAAACAGCTTTTGAATTTAGAAAACTTAATTCATCAACGGCTGATTGATCAAGATGAGGCGGTGAAATTAGTAGCGCAGGCTTTACGGGAATATCGCAGCGGACTAGCGAGAAAGGGTGGGCCAATTGCCGCGTTTTTGTTTGTTGGCCCTACGGGCGTCGGTAAAACTGAACTTTCCAAAATTCTGGCGAAGATTCAATTTGGTTCCAGCGAAGCAATGGTGCGGTTTGATATGTCAGAGTATCAAGACAAGTCTACGGTGAACAGATTGCTGGAAAATGTGACGGCAGCAATCAGAGAAAAGCCATACAGTCTGATTCTGCTTGATGAATTTGAAAAGGCGCATCCGGACATTTTGAATCTTTTCCTGCAGGTTTTTGACGACGGGCGTTTAACTGATTTGCTCGGCCGAACAGTGGATTTTCAGAATACGATTATTATTGCCACCAGCAATGCTCATTCTAATTTTATTAAATCCGCCATTGAAGCTGGACGGGGAATGAAGGAAATTTCCGATGATCTGAAGAAAAAATTGACGGAATATTTCCGGCCGGAATTGTTGAATCGTTTCTCGGGCATCACCGTTTTTAAAAATTTGTCGCCGGCAGATATTCAAGCAATTGCCGGCATCCAATTATTGAATTTGGCCGATCAGTTGAGAGAAAATCAGTCTCTAGAATTATATTTTGATGAATCGGCAATTCAGAAAGTAGCAGAGTTAGGTTACGATCCGGTATTTGGTGCCCGCCCGCTTCGCGGCGTTATTTCTGATAAAATAAAGGGAGTGCTTGCGGAAAAGATTTTAAGAGGGGAGTTTGTCCGCGGCCAAAAAATAAAAGTCGCTTTTGAGAACGGTGAATTTTCTTTCAGCAATGTTGAAATCCATTAATAAAGTTGTGCGTACTTTTGTGGTAGTGGATTTTTTTTATAATTCCGCCTTTGGTCTTTTTGCGCCGGTTTTTGCTATTTTCATCATTGGGCAGATTTCCGGCGGATCAGCCAGGGTAGTTGGTTTTGCCGTTTCTATTTATTGGATCGTCAAATCCATTTGTCAGTTGCCAATAGCGCGTTTTTTGGATAAGACCGACGGCGAGAAGGACGATTTTTGGGCGCTCTTTTTTGGCTACTTTATGAGTAGTTTTGTGCCGATCGCTTATATTTTCGCCCGCGAGCCGTGGCATATTTATATCATTCAAGGTTTTTTGGGTTTTTGTATGGCTTGGGCAGTGCCGGGTTGGTATTCAATTTTCACGCGGCATGTTGATAAATGGCGGATCAGTTTTGAGTGGAGTTTGGAAAGCGTGTTTTCTGTCGGAATTGCCACCGCCGCCGCCGCGGCCATTGGAGGATATGTGGCTGACAAATTCGGTTTTCAAATCCTGTTTTTGATTTCCGGCATCGTTACCTTTTTGGCATCCCTTGGTCTACTGGTTTTGATTAAAGAGGTGACGACCCGAGATCATCGGGAGCGAGTTTTTCCAGAGCGTAGCAAGCAAAATTTTTAAAATGCGTAGGGTTCCCAACAGCGAGATCGCGCGGATGCTCTATGAAATTGGGGAGTATTTAGATATGCAAGGCGTGGCTTTTAAGCCCCGCGCTTATGAAAAAGCCGCTCAAACCATTGAGTCGCTTCAGCAGGAGGCGGCGGAGATCTATAAAAAAGGCGGCTTAAAATCTCTGGAAGAAATTCCCGGCGTAGGAGTTTCTATCGCGGAGAAAATTGAAGAGCTGATTAAGACAGGCCGTTGCCAATACTATGAACAGTTAAAGAAGAGAGTGCCGGTAGATTTATCGGAACTCTCGGCAATTGAAGGTTTAGGACCGAGAAAAATTAAAGTCCTTTATCAGAAACTGGGCATTAAGAATGCTGCCGATTTAGAGAAGGCAGCCAAAGCGGGGAAAATAAGGAAATTGGCTGGTTTTGGCCCAAAAAGCGAAGAGAACATATTAGTAGGTATAGAATTTTTAAAAACTACGGGCGGCCGGTTTATGATGGGATCTATTTTGTCAAGCATCCGTGAAATAGAGGATCGTCTCCGCAGTCTAAAATGGGTAAAGCGGGCAGAGGTTGCCGGATCAGTGCGGCGGCGCAAAGAAACTATTGGCGATGCCGACATTTTAGTAATTTCTGATAGCCCCAGGCCAGTGATGGATTATTTTGTGTCTATGCCGGAAGTAATGCGAGTGCTGGCACACGGTGAGACTAAATCCGCAGTGAAGTTAAAAAACGGTTTGGATGTAGATGTGCGGGTAGTGCCGGAGGAATCATACGGCGCCGCCTTGGCATATTTCACTGGCTCAAAAGATCATAATGTGGCTTTACGCGAGATTGCTATTAAAAGGGGCCTTACCTTAAATGAATACGGTCTTTTTCGGGGAACGGCTGTTAAAAAAGGCAGAATGGTGGCCGGCCGGACAGAAGAAGAGATTTATAAAACGCTGGGTTTGACATACATTGAACCAGAGCTTAGGGAAATGACCGGAGAAATTGAGGTTTCACAGAAAGGTAATTTACCACAACTGATCAATTACGGAGAACTTAAAGGTGATTTGCAGATTCAGACAAAATGGACTGATGGCTCAAATACGATTGAAGAAATGGCGCGAGCGGCAATGGCTAAGGGTTTAGAGTACATTGCGATTACAGATCACACTAAGCGATTGGCTATGACGCATGGTTTAGATGAACGGCGGATCGTACAGCAGATGAAAGAAATAGACAAATTAAATTCAAGATTCAAGATTCAAGATTCCCGCCTTCGCCAAGGCTTCGGCGGACAGGCAAGATTCAAGATTTTGAAGGGGACGGAGTGCGATATTTTAAAAGACGGACGGCTTGATCTGCCAGACGAGATATTAAAACAGTTGGATGTGGTGGGGGCATCAGTCCATTCCAATTTTAACCTTTCCCAGAAAGAACAGACTGAACGGATTAAACGAGCAATGAACAATCCGCATGTGGATATTATCTTTCATCCTACAGGAAGGTTGATCCAGCGGCGAGCGCCCTACGAGGTGGACATGGAAGAAATTATCAAAACTGCCAAAGAGACCGGTATGGTTTTGGAGATTAATTCTTCACCAGATCGCTTAGATATAAAAGATCAGTTTATTCGGATGTGCGTAGAAGCCGGCGTGAAAATGGCTATTGATTCTGACGCTCATTCAACGGCCCATTTTAATTTTTCGGAATTCGGCATTTCCCAAGCGCGGAGAGGGTGGGCGGAAAAGAAAGATATCATTAATGCCTGGCCGGTTGAGAAGATGTTGAAGATGCTGAAATAGCAATGGAGAATCTGTTGCAGTTCGTCAATGATTACGGTTATTGGGCGGTTTTTATTTTAGTATTTCTGCAGGAAATTGGCGTTCCCAATCCTGTGCCGAACGAGTTGGTTTTGTTGTTTGCGGGAGCGTTGACCTCAATAGGCGGTTTGAATTTTTGGTTGACTCTTTTTATCGCGATCGTCGCTGACGTAATTGGAACAACCTTGCTTTTCTCTATTTTTTACTTTTTTGAGCATTTTATAATGGAACGATTGCCCAAATGGCTGCCAATCAATGAGAAGCTGGATCGTTTTAAGGAGATGATTCTTAGAAAAGGAAGATGGGGCATTTTTGTCGGTCGGCTTACTCCTTATTTGCGCGGCTATGTATCGGTGGCCGCCGGCGTTTTGAATTTACCCTACAAAGTATTTGTGCCGACAGTACTGGTTTCTGCGGCATTATGGAGCGGCGGATACGTAATCCTAGGTCATTTTCTTGGTAGGCAATGGCAGAAGGTAGCTGATTTTGTCTGGGGATACCAGTGGCTTTTACTGATCGCAGTGATTTTAGTTATCGCCGGAGTGATTTTCTGGAAGTCAAAAAAGAAGTAAGATTTTAATATGCGCAAGGTTATATCCGCTGGCATCATTATTTTCCGGCGCGGCCGCGAAGGGCTGAAGTTTCTTCTTTTGTATCACGGCCGGAATTATTGGAATTTCCCTAAGGGCAAGCTGGAAGCGGAGGAACGAAGCTGGCAGACGGCCCTACGGGAAGTTCGTGAGGAAACCGGGCTTAAACCCAACGAGCTGCGGTTTATAGAAAATTTTAAGGCCTATGAACGGTTTACTTTCGGGCGGGGCGCCAACCGAGTTTTTAAAATCGTGATTTTGTATTTGGCGGAAACCAAGCAATCGCGGATTACCGTTTCTTGGGAGCATGAGGGCTACGGTTGGTTCACCTATGCTGAAGCCAGGAGGGTGCTTTCTAAATATCCGGAAAATATCAGGATTCTTACTACTGCTCATGATTTCCTTAGACGGAGCTCAGGACAAGTTCTCCGAAAAAGTATTAAAAATAGTTAAAAAAATACCCAGCGGTCGGGTTCTTAGTTACAAAGAGGTAGCGAAGCTGGCCGGCAAGCCGCGGGCTTACCGCGCAGTCGGGAATATTTTGAATGCTTACGATGTCAAAAAATTTAAAATTCCCTGCCATCGGGTAATTCATTCCGATGGCAAAATCGGCGGCTACCGGTGGGGGATTAAGAAAAAACTACGCCTTCTTAAAAAAGAAGGCGTAGGTTCTACTTAATAACTTCAATGACTTTTTGGAAGACTTTTGCTTCGTTTTGGGCAAGGTCTGCCAGGATTTTGCGGTCTAGTTTGATGTTAGCTTTTTTTAAACCGGCGATCAATCGGCTGTATTTTAAGCCGCTAGCGCGGCTGGCAGCGTTTATTTTTATATTCCACAGCTGGCGGAAATCGCGCTTTTTTTGCTTGCGGCCGCGAAAAGCATGCGTCCAGGCGTGAAGGAGTGCTTCGCGCGCGGCGCGTTCCTTCGTTTTGCGATCCCAGCGAAAACCTTTGGTGTATTTAAGGATTTTCTTCCGCTTTTTTACATTGAGTACTCCTCGTTTGACTCTAGTCATGAATTTTCATTACGAAATACGAAATCTTACTAATATACGAAACGGTTTTGTATATTCGCCTGCCTACCGGCCTTGCTCCGCCGAAGCGCTACGCGAAGGCGATGCAGACAGGTACTATTTTCGTATTTGGTAGCCTATAGACCGTATTTTTTAATAAATATCTTGGCTTCGTTTTTGGCGAGAGATACTAGTCCGATCTTTCGTCCCATTTGTTTGCCGCTTTTTTTGGCGCGAAAGTGATCTAACCCCATTTTGCGGCGGATTAATTTCCCAGTTTTAGTAACTTTTATTCTGCTTACCACGCTGTTTTTCATAATAGCGACTCTAATTACGAATGACACCCGAATTTACGAATTATTAATTATTCGTTTGGGTTTTAAGTAAGTATTTCTAAAGTTTACTATAATTCCTAATTTAAGTCCAGAGCTTTTAAGGTACCGTAACATTTGGTATTAATCTTCTTTTGTAATAAAACGTTTGGCTTTTAGATTAAGAAGTATCGTATCTTCTACTAAAAAGTCCACGATATTTCCGTTTATTTTTTTGTTTATAGTGTTGAGATTGCGCTCTCGCGAATATTTTATTCTCCTTCGCTGAAAACCCCGGGCGGCCTACTCCGCCGAAGTAGCTTCAGCTACGAAGGCTGGATAAGGCCGCGGAGTTTCATTTCATGAACCTTAAATAGTATTTCTAGTTTGTCGTCATATTGTTTTTCTCTACAGAATCGTCCCAATTCGTTGCGTGTTTGAAAACAAAGACCAGCTATTTTATAAGATAATTCTGGATAACAAAAGATCCGACCTCATTACTTTTATTCGGGTCATTAGTGTGTAATTCGTAAATTAGCGTCGCTTTATTTTTTGGCAATCTGCATAACGAATCCTTTAAATCCTAGTCGTGGCTCCATCAGTACTTTGTTTTCCGGGGAAATCATTTTTAAAAATTCGGCCAGTTTTTCCCTGGCAAAATCTTTATTGGCTTTTTCGCGGCCGCGCATCACTAAAATAATTTCCACGATGTTGCCTTCGGCCAAAAATTTATTCGCTCGTTCAGCCTTAATTTGCATATCGTGCGGCGCCTCGCGCACACTGACTTGAACTTGCTTCATCTCCTGGACTTTTTGTTGGGCTCGCTGTTGTTTAATCTTTTTTTCCTGTAAATAGCGGTATTTATCAAAGCTTATTATTCTGGCAACCGGCGGTTTAGCGCTGGGAGCAATTTCAATCAGATCTAGTCCTTGTTCCTGCGCCAATTTTAAAGCGGCCTCTTTTGTCATAATGCCCAAACTTTTGCCTTCGCTATCAAGCATCATCAGTTCCGGAGCCGTTATTTGGTTGTTGGTTTTTAATTTATTGATAGAAATAAAGATAGCAAAATTATCAAGAGAGCGCAAATAAAATTAGAGGTTGCCAGGCTAAGTTCAACAAGTAAGTGCAACACTTCGATACAATACTTCATTATCCAGCCATGGCGGGATAATGGGGCACAATAGTAAAATCAAGGCACTTTGACGCGTCAAAGTGCCTTATCGGGCATTTTGCGAGTTAACGGGTGTTGCGCTTCAGAGTTGAATGTACCCAGCAAGTATTTGTCAAACAACAAATTTTATGGTATTATTTTAAGCTTAGCATGAATATACGGAATGTAGCCATTATTGCCCATGTTGATCATGGAAAGACAACGCTTGTGGACGCGTTGCTTAAACAATCAAAGAATTTTTGGTTGAAGGCCGATGCACAAAAGAATTTAATCATGGATTTTAATGAGTTGGAGCGAGAGCGCGGGATTACGATTTTTTCTAAAAATGCCGCGGTGATGTATGGCGACACAAAAATCAATATTGTGGACACTCCCGGACACGCTGATTTTGGCGGGGAGGTGGAGCGCATTATGAACATAGTGGACGGAGTTTTGCTTTTAGTTGATGCCAAAGAAGGGCCGATGCCGCAGACAAAATTTGTTTTACGTAAAGCTTTGCAGGCGGAACACAAGGTGATCGTGGTAATTAATAAAATTGATAAGCCGAGCGCTCGGCCGGATTGGACGTTAAACGCCATTTTTGATCTTTTTATTGAACTTGGCGCGACGGATGAACAGGCGAATTATCCGGTGGTTTATGCCGCCGGCGCTTTAGGCAAGGCGGGACTGGATTCGGATCTTTCTAAAATGGATAATATTCAGCCGCTTTTTGAAGCAATTGTGAAATATATTCCTACTCCTAAGGCGGAAGCCGGCAAATCCTTACAAATGCTGACGGTAAACCTGACCTACGATAACTACAAAGGAAAAATTGCCATCGGGCGGCTGTATTCCGGCATTTTGAAAAAGGGCGCCTGGGTGGCGCATATTGCCCGCGACGGAAAAATCAAAAAAATCCAACTGACCTCGGTAATGCTTTTTGAAGGGTTAAGTCGGATTGATGTGGATTCAGCGGAGGCGGGCGATATCGTGGCGATTGCGGGCATTCCGGACATTTCCATCGGTGAGACCATTTCCGATCCGGAAAATCCGATAGCTTTGCCGCCGATCGCTATTGAAGAGCCGACGGTAAAAATGACTTTTAGCGTGAACACTTCTCCGTTTGCCGGCAAGGAAGGACAGTATTGCACCTCCAGAAATTTAAAGGAGCGATTGGAAAAAGAAATTGAAACCGACGTCGCTTTACGGATTCAACAGATTAATCCTGATCAGTGGATTATTTCCGGCCGTGGTGAATTACACTTGGCGATATTGATTGAAAAAATGCGGCGCGAAGGATACGAGTTTCAAGTTTCGCGGCCGCAGGTAATTTTTAAAGAAGTTGACGGTAAGAAGCAGGAGCCCGTGGAGCTGGCTTCGATGGAAGTGCCGGAAGAATTTACCGGGACAGTAATTGAAATGATGGGCAAGCGGTTGGGCGTGATGAAAGATATGCGGGTAGACAACAGCGTTGCTCGCATGGATTTTGAAATTCCCACGCGGGGATTGATTGGTTTTCGCAATGAATTTCTTACCGCCACTAAAGGCGAAGGGATTATTAACGCTTTGTTTTTAAGCTATCAGGATTTTAAAGGCGAATTGCCTGGAAGAAATCGCGGATCGTTGATTGCTCACGAAGCGGGAGAGTCCAACAGTTATGGTTTGATTAACGCGCAGAGCCGCGGCCAACTTTTTATTGGTCCCGGCGTGCCAGTGTATGAAGGAATGATTGTCGGCGAAAATTCTAAAGAGGGCGATATATCAGTCAATATCTGCAAGGCCAAAGAGCTGACCAATTACCGCACGAAAAATTTTGGCGTTCAGGAGGGTTTGGAAATGCCGCGGACGCTTTCTTTGGAGGAGGCTTTGGAGTTTATTGCTGACGATGAGTTAGTGGA
Organism: uncultured Candidatus Saccharibacteria bacterium; assembly: GCA_964373675.1. Classification (GTDB taxonomy): domain Bacteria; phylum Patescibacteriota; class Minisyncoccia; order UBA6257; family WO2-44-18; genus CAYHXN01. Next base: position 3,173 of record CAYJVO010000017.1, on the reverse strand, counting down.
AGTAACGCCGAAGAACATCCGGTTACGAAAAGCAATTTTAAAAGCGAACGACCGTCGCAAAAATTAACAATAATTGGACTGATAGAGGTCTGACGCGTCAGACATTGCTATCCCGCGGGATAGCAATTACAAAACAAAAACCGGTCCGAGGGTCATCGGACCGGTTTTTGTTTTGTGGAAGTGGTGGGAATTGCACCCACGTCCAAAACATTTCTTATACACCATCTACAAGCTTAAAAGCGAATTCGTTGGTTTAAGAACTTCACGCCGGAATTCGTACGGTTGATGTTCCGATCCCTATTTATAACATCAGTGATGGCCTTATAAGGCGTCAGGCCGCCGATGTCGTCTAGGCGTTTAAGCGTAGGCGAATGCTAATTTAGAGTTAGCAATTATTAGTTTGCTGGAGTTTAGCGAGATTCAGCAACTCGGCCTGCAATGCATAAGAAGTTATTTTGTCGAAGCTGATCACTCCCATTATCTAGTTTTTAACGTGCGCCGAATTTCTTTTGCGGTTTCCCGTTTTTGAATTTTTTCGCGTTTTTCATATTTGCGTTTGCCGCGGGCAAGGCCTAAAAGTATTTTAACTCGACGGCCTTTAGTATACAACTTTAATGGCACTAATGTCAATCTATCCGATTCCATTTTTCCGGTTAAATAGCCGATTTCTTTTTTATTCAAAAGCAGGCGACGGGTTCGGTCCGGTTCGTAATCGGCAGGGGTATTTTTTGGCTGATATGGCGGGATATCCATATTGGTAATCCACGCTTCGCCTCCGCGGATCAGCGCGAAAGCGCCGGTCAAGCTGGCCTTGCCGGATTTTATGGCTTTTACTTCAAAACCTTTCAGTTCAATACCTGCTTCAAATGTCTCCAGGATTTCATAATTGAAATAAGCTTTTCGGTTTTCTGATAACGCCCCGCTCATGACTTGATTATATATTAAAGGCGTGGTAATCTTAAAACCGGAAATTTGATAATCGATGCGATCATGAAGCATGGTTTTACCTTGATTAAGGTACTGATAGTTATTGCGATCCTTGCTATCATTGTTGCTCTTACAGTTCCAGGATTAGTTGCTTTAGAAGACAAGAAAATTGAAGGAGTAATGAATTGGCAAAAATACGCAGTGGCGGATGCGGTTGACGGTTTGGCCTGGCATTTAGTTCAAGATGATGGAACAATGTTTGTTCTTGACGATCCTTACAGCAAACTTAAAGGTTATTTATTGTCAAAGAAAGAAACTTACAGAGCAATTCTGCGCGTAAGAATTATTGATGAAAACCGATCCTTGCGATTGTACAGGGCAAAGATTACGAATGTTTACAACATTCGCTTTTTGAATGATCCGGAAGAGGATAAGTAATAGCCGATTTCAATCGGCTTTTTTGTTAGCCACTAGGGACTAGCCACTAGGGACTAGCCACTAGTATACTAAAGCGTAATGAAATCAAAGGATGGAAAACTTCGTTTGTCGCCTTCAACGCTCAATGTTTTTCTGGAATGCCCGAAGTGTTTTTGGCTGGAGCAAGCGAAAGGTATTCATCGGCCGCGGGGGATTTTTCCTTCACTGCCCGGCGGCATGGATCTTTTAATAAAGGACTATTTTGATAAGTACCGGAACGTAGGCAAAGTTCCACCGGAATTGGATGGGAAAATTGATGGTGTGGAATTGTTTGCCGATCAGGAATTGTTGAACAAATGGCGCAATTGGCGATCAGCTCTTGCATATGAAGATTCAGAAACCGGCGCGATTTTAAGCGGCATGCTGGACGACCTCGGCGTTTTAAAATCCGGCAAGGGTCTTTTTGAAAACCCGCTTTTTGTCCCGCTGGATTATAAAACCCGCGGTTTTGACGTAAAGCCGGGCGGGGAGGATTTTTATAAAAATCAGCTTAATTGCTACGGATTGCTTTTGTGGGAAAACGGAATGAAACCGGCCGGGTTCGCTTATCTTCTTTACTATATTCCCAAAGAAGTTAGCGAACGCGGCGCAGTTCGTTTTGACGTGGTGCCCAAGAAGGTGGAAATTAAACCCGATGAGGCGCTCAAAGTTTTCCGCGATGCTGTGGCCTTAATAAAGGGTCCGATGCCGGAAATCCACAGCGAGTGCGAATACTGCGCCTGGGGCAATGATTTTTTAACAGAATAAATCTGTACTAGTTTGCCCTAATTTATATGTAATTTATACTAATTTGCATCAGTTCCGCATCATCATCATCGGCTACTTATCATTTATATAATAATTCTTAATTACTCTTATACGCGATCGCGTATAAGAGTAATTAAGAGAAATAATGTTTTAAGAATATATTTCCTAAAATAAGTTAATTAAAATATATGGCAAAAGGACTAGGATATAACCAAAAGAAAATTTTGTTGCTTCTGGTGGCCGGTGTGTCATTGGCTTTTGCTTACACGTCCGGACAGCGCCGGAGGGTATGGCGTGAATTAGGGAGGGAATTTGAAAAAATAAACCAAGCAGCTTTAAGACGTTCCATTGAAAAGCTTTATCAGAGCAAGTTGATTGATTATAGGGAGACCAAAAACGGCGTTGTTCAAATAGTTGTAAGCGAGGACGGAAAGAAAAAAGCCCTAACCTACAAAGTTGATGAAATGAAAATTAGCATTCCAAAGAAATGGGATAAAAAATGGCGGTTGGTGGTTTTTGATATTCCTAAAAATCTTAACAAGGCAAGGGATATTTTACGATTCCAACTTAAGTATTTGGGTTTTTATAAACTCCAAAAGAGCATTTTTGTTTTTCCTTATGATTGCAGAGACGAGATTGAGTTTTTAGTAGAGCTTTACGATATTCGGCCCTTTGTTAGATACGCAGTCGTTGATTTTATTGATAATGATTTGCATCTGCGCGATATTTTTGACCGAATTTTAAAAAGATAACATTATCTTACTTTAATTTGATTTTAGACCGATTTATTTTGAGTTTGGTTTTATTTAGTTAATTACCTATATCCGCGATCGCGGATATAGGTAATTAATAGATTTATAGATTTAAGGGATTACTTGACAGAAAGTATTATATAATATACAATCTAAGCGCACATTAAAAATCAGGCAGGTCTTAGGTCCGGCTGTAACCGGATAAGAGACAAGCCTATTGGAAAGGAAATCTATGGCTCGCAAAAAGAGCGAACTCCTAAGCGTGATGGG
>CAYJVO010000016.1:8648-15230 GCA_964373675.1 uncultured Candidatus Saccharibacteria bacterium | reverse complement strand
TCCATCGCTACCTGAAAGCGAATTATAAGATTGAGTGCACGACGCGACGACGAAGGCGTACAAATGTACGCCGAGGAGAAGCAACAAAGCAATCAGCTTATAATTCGCTTCCCGAAGGGCGGGCGAATTTTAATCAGCTTCTTTGTCGCTCGTCACTCGCGTAGTACATAACTACGCTTCGCTCCTCGCTTCGCGAATCTGCCTAAAATTCGCTCCGTCAAGTTACGATGCAATATACCGTGGAACGGCCACTTTCTAAAGTATAAAAGCAGTTTACAGTCCGAAGACCTTCTTCCTGCACGCGGCGTCGCTCGATCAGGCTTTCGCCCATTGTCGAATATTCTCGACTGCTGCCTCCCGTAGGAGTAGGAACCGTGTCTCAGTTTCCTCGTTGGGGAACAGCCTCTCAGCCCCCCTACCGGTCATCGCCTTGGTAGGCCATTACCCTACCAACTAGCTGATCGGACCTAGGCCAATCCTGAAGCGCATTACTGCTTTACTGGTAATTGAACACTGCCCGCAAGGCGCTTCAGGAATTTCTAATTTCTAATTTCTAACCCATTCAACAAGCTCAGGGTTACCCTGAGTAACATCGAAGGGTAAACAAATCCCAATGACTAAATGACCAATGACTAAAATAATTTTAGACATTAGACATTTAGGCATTAGAAATTTATTAGAAATTAGGTCAATTAATAATTAGGAATTTGAATGCTTTGTAAGCAAAGTTCAACTACCAGACCATTGGGTATTACCTGATCTTTCAACCAGCTATCCCCAACTTCAGGGTATGTACCAAGGTGTTACTAACCCGTTCGCCACTCCCCAATGCTCCGCATTGGAATACCATGACCATAACTATAACGATGACAAATTTTGAATGCGGCTTCGCCGCTGCATTTTTTGTCATAGTCATCGTCATTAGTCATCGTAAGCCAGTGCGAAGCACTGGAGCGTACGACTTGCATGCCTTATCCACGCCGCCAGCGTTCATCCTGGACCAGGATCAAATCCTCAATAAAAAGCTACGAAATACGAAAACATACGAAAATACGAAATTTCGTATATTCGTAATTGTTTCGTATTTAGTAGCCGAATAAATTGGGACAACTACAAAATTTTCGAATTTTCTCTAAATTTTCCAGTCCGAATGGACGCAGAAAATTTATCTAGAAAATTCAGAACCCCGTATATTTTCCACGAAATATTTTGCACTAGAAGAAAACAAAGCCGCTAGGCGATGCATCATCATAAAACTGTGTATCATAGCCAAGCGACCAAGAAAATGTGCGGGGTTTGACTTCGCTCGCCATAGCTTCAGCGACGGCGAGCTTTCCATTTTTAACTTTTCAAAGAATCCGGGCGCTTTAAGATATAAAACACCCGCCCCGTGCCCAGTTAATCAGTTACGCTTCGCCAAGTCAGACTTGGCTTCGCTTGAGTGAATGAGTTGAACTCACCAACTGCAGGCCGAAGGCCGTAACTCATCAACTGAATACCGGGCGGATGTTCAAAAAATTATTCAATTGTTTAATTTACTGTATTGCCTTTACCCCGCTCTTGCACACACTGGGGTTTACTAAATTATTATATTCAGCCAGCTTGCGCTGTCAACCCTTTAGTTAACCTTTGTCGCCCCGTCGCATCAAGAATGTCACCTCATAAGGTTAACTGTACGCCCCGTTAGAGACCCGCCCTGCCGCAGGCACGGCTACAGCCGCCTAGGGGCGGCTTGGCTCTAACGGGGTCAACCCCCGCCCCCGGTAAAATAAAAAGGGGTGGCCACCCCTTTTATTTCTTAAAAGTATCTATCAAATCTTTAATTCCTGAAGCAGCGCTACCCACACTCTCCAACTTCTGCATTATCTCTAGAAATCCTTCGGCAAAGGCATAGTCCGAAAGCTTTTCGTCAATTTTATGATATTCCTTGTCGCGGTACACCAACGCATCATCCCTAAAAACCAACCGAATCACCAAATCCTGACCGGCTCGCGTAGATTCTTTGCGACTGAAATAAAAACGGTCTTTAATGCTGACGATGTCGCGAAACGGAATCTGTACCAATTTATAATGATTCAGCTCTTCCAGTAATTTGTCCAGCCTGCTGTGATCCATTAAAGCGCTTTGAAAGACATTCGGGCCGAAAAGGGCTACCATCGCCTTGGGACCGGGCATCTGTTTCACGTTCTTAGCTTCAAAATTGAAACCCAGGGCCTGGATCTCACTACCTTTCTGACCTGGTCGGATTTTATCGTAAGCCACCAGCAGCTTATTAATGTCATCATCAAACATTCCGGTTTTATTAATGTCTGTCTGGGTAACAGTACAACTGCACAAAACCGCTCCCGTTAAAAAAACTGTCAGTATCCTATATTTGATCACTTAATACCCCTTCAAGGTTCTAATATTAAATTGTATTGATAAAAAGTATTAAGTCAACTATGATAAACATCATCCGAATTATATTTATATGAAACAAAACATCCACCCTAAATATTTCCCTGCCGCCAAGGTTTCCTGCGCCTGCGGCAATAAATTTACTATCGGCTCAACCAAGCCGGGGCTTCAGGTTGAAATTTGCTACCATTGCCATCCTTTTTATACTGGCAAGGAAAAACTTATTGATACTGCCGGCAAAGTTGAGAAATTCAAAGCGCGTCGAGCAAAAGCCGCCGAAGTACCGAAAAAGACTAAAAAAGTCCGCGCGAAGAAAAATAAGAAGTAAAACTGGGGAGATTCGTATAGAAAACTTTTCGGATAACGTTTTTTTATTTTTATCCCTCCCGCTATTACGCGTCATAGCACTATGACGCGTAATAGCGAAGCGCTATAAAATGTAAGATTGCCTCACCCCGACCGAAGTGTCGGGGTTCGCAATGACATAATGACAGCGGATATACCCACACTTCCACGGCCTTATCCAGCCTTCGTAGCCGTAGGCTACTACGGCGGAGTAGGCCGGCCGTGGTTTTCGTTCGGAAGTTCAGGTATATAAAAAACGACTCTTTGTTGAGTCGTGGAAAAAGCTAATGATTAAACCTCTTGCGGTCACTTTTTTTCTTGTTGATATTTTTTAACCTTCTTAAATATACTAAAACTTTACTAAAAAGTCAAGTTTTGATAAATTGATGGAACTATGACTAATAAGATCGTCTTAGAAGTTAGAGCCGGAACCGGTGGCGACGAAGCCTCAATTTTTGCCGGCGATCTTGTACGGATGTATCAAAAATACGCCGCTAAACGCGGCTGGGTTTTTGCTGTCTCTGACTCTTCTCCCGGTACCATCGGCGGATACAAAACTTTCATCAGCCGTATTACCGGAGAAGGAGCTTACGACGCTCTCAAGCAAGAATCCGGGGTCCATCGCATCCAACGCATTCCCAAAACCGAAAAAGCCGGCCGTGTCCACACTTCCACCGCCACCGTGGCGATTTTGCCGGTTGTGGAACCGAAAGAAGTTAATATAAATCAAGGCGATCTTGAGGTTAGTTTTTCCCGCGCCGGCGGCCCGGGCGGCCAGAATGTCAATAAAATTGAATCCGCCGTCCGGATTTTGCATAAACCCACCGGCATTATGGTTTCTTCGCGGGAGGAAAGATCTCAGCATGCTAACCGCGAGCGGGCTATGGAGGTTCTCCGTGCTAAACTTTACGAAATGCAAAAATCAAAAGAGGTTGGCAACATCACTGCTGCCCGCCGTGAACAGGTCGGCACCGCCGATCGCTCTGAAAAAATCCGTACCTACAATTTCCCCGACGACCGCATCACCGACCACCGATTCAACGTAAAAGTCCACGGCATAGAAAAAATACTAGACGGCGACTTGGATGTCCTTTTGAAAAAAATCGGAAAATCTTAAATCTCATTAAATCATTTTAAGTCGCGGCGGGCTTATCGTTTTGACGCGTCAAAACACCACTATTACGCGTAATAGTAGTCTAACGCGTTAGACTACTATTACACGAGATAGCAGTAAGATGAAAAAGCGACCAGTTGGTCGCTTTGAAAGACGGGCAGTCCTCTACCTCGGATTTCATGCTTTTACCATTTAAGGGATGAGAAAGGGCGAGTTGACATCGCGAGTAAATGATCAAATGCGAAATCAATTTAGTCGTGATATTTTCTGAACGTAAAAAATCTAATGAAAACCTAGCCAATTTTTTCTTTAATTCCAAATCCGTCACTCACTCCCGAAGTAATGAATTGTCTAACTAAATAATAACGCGAAGCAAAAAAGGCGCTAGCGCCGCGATTTGTAATAATTTGGAAAATTAAATCCCCCAAACCTTTTGGTTTGGGGGTGCGTTTGTCAGGGTTTGGCTTTCGGATACTTAGCCAGGAACTTTTTCAAGTCATCCTGGCTGATGAACCGGTACCTGACAAGATGCTGGGGGCGGCTTCGGCGCAGTTCGGTCCAATCAAACTTGCTATCAAAGACCGAGTTCTCCCCGTTGACCGCCTTTGTGATCTCGCCGACCCACTCGGCGACATCTTCTATGAAATCGCCGGTGGTTTTGGTCGCATCTTGAGCGTACTCTGTGATTTCGTCGCCGGGTTTCCACCCAGCGTCGAAATCGCCCTTCTTGCGAAGATAGCTATGGTAAGCATGAGCTCCCTCATGCCAAAGAACGCTGGGGTATTTATCCATCACGTCCGGCGCCAAGCAAATAATCCCCTGATCGCTGTGGCAGTGCCCTGCCACAGGCCAGAGGCCGCCTTTGCTGGTTTTATAGAGCCCCGCCAGATGCTCCTTCTCCACCGAAAATACCTTAGAAACCCGCTCCCGTACTTGGGGAGTAAGCTTCGCCAGATATTTTTGGACAACCCCGTTGTTGGTTATGTCGGTTCTCTTGGGAACGACTGCCGGTGCCGCTACCGGCTCTGGCTCAATAACAATGACCGTGACCTTGGCTTTTGTTTCTGTCTTGGAAACAGCCAGGGCACATCCAGCCATCGCTACCAAAAACACTAGCAACCAACCGCGCAGACCGATTTCAAACCGTGTCAGCCGACAATTTCTCATCGGACAACCCCATTAAATTAAAGAGCTTACGCAACCCTCGGATTTGGTCTTACGCCACTTACAGGCGATCGGGCCTGACTAATCCAAGATTGCTTAAATTATATACTACAATTTGCCTTCTGTCAAGCTCTTTTGGTAAGTTAATACCTAGAGGTATCACATAGGAGCGATCGCAAAAATAGCGATACCCCACCCAAAAATTATGCTAGGAATTCAAGATGTCTATATCCTGCTGGAACTGCTGGGCTTTTGTCACTGCACGGTCACCGTATGTCCACTGGTAAGTCCTCCAGCGACGCCCAGCATAGTAGCGACCGGCAGCACAACGCTCTTGGGCAAGCCCGCTTAAACCGTCGGTGTTAGCACAAGTATTCAAAAGATCTTTCATATAAACCGCTGTTCCCATAATCGCGTCTCCGTTATTCCAAGGAGAGGCTGGATTATGGCCGGTTAATTCGGAAACGCGAGCTCCATACAAATTCCAAGTTGAAGGAATAAACTGTGCCGGCCCCATTGCGCCCCCATAAGCGCCGTCACGGTTAGGGCAAGAAACCATAATCGGCTCCGGCGGCGCAGTCCCAGCTTCTTTTAATTTCACAATCAAAGCAAGAAAGAGCGGTAAATCACGAATGGGATGCATTGCCTTTTCGTACGAACAGCGACCAACATTTTGTCCCAAAGCCGACTCTTTATCCAAAATTGCCAGTATAAAGGCGGTTCGCACACCGGTCGCTTGCGAAGCGAGTTTCGCTAATTGATACGCTTCTTCAAAACTCATTTCGCCGCCGCCAAAAAACTGGAAGATTCTTCTCCTAATTTCCGCGGCCGTCTTTTTTGTTTCTTTCAATGTCGCCTGAAACTTTGATTCCCGCCCTTTAGTGACCGCCAGTAATTGATTTTTATCGGTTCTTACCGACTGCAGGGACAAACGCTGGTTATCTTGAATTGATTTCAGCGCCGCGGCGTCATCTCGTTTTTCTTCCAGATTCTCTTTTTCTTTGACCAGCTGATTTCGCAAATCAGTTATGGTGTTTACTGTTACTGTAAGAGTTTTCTGCAATTTCACCAAATTGTTGACATCACCAACAAAATCGGAAAGCGTCCGGCTGTTTAAAAGAACGGCCATCAGTCCTTGGCGGTCGCTCTCATAAACAGCCCAGATGGCTCGGCGCAAAGCTTCTTTATTTAAATCAATTTTCTCCTCTGTCGTCTTTATCTGGCTTTTCGTTTCGGAAATCTCTTTATCTAATTTCACCAAAGAAAGAGTAACGGCTTTAATTTGCAGGTTCAGCTTATTAATTTTTGCATTTAAATTGCCGATCTCCCCCTGCAGGGTTTTTCCCTGCTTTTGGTATTCAGTAATAGTCGCCTCGTGCTGGGCAATTTGGGATTCCAATTCCGCCAGCTGGCGCTCTAACAAAGCCCGTTCTTCATTAGTGGCTTGAGCGAAAACCGGATTAAAGGAAAGTAGAGGATAGAAGATGGAGGATAAGGCTGCGATGATAAAAAATACGCTTATGGAGCGCATATATAAATTATAAATCCGAAATTCTAAATTT
>CAYJVO010000016.1:0-8638 GCA_964373675.1 uncultured Candidatus Saccharibacteria bacterium | reverse complement strand
ATCCGAGTTTATTTCTTTTCTACTGTTGGCTTACCCGCCGTAGGCTCGGCGGCAGGAGCTTGCGCTCCTTCAACAATCTTCTTCGCTTCACGTTCGGCTTTCTTTTCTTCTGTCTCGGATTTAATGGCGCTTACATCAACTGTCGCCGCCTGCGGCGCCTCCTTTTCTTCCGTAATTTTAACTGTCACCGTGGCAATAACGGTTTCCGGACCGACCAATACTTTAACGTCAGCCGGCACTTGAATATCTTTAACGTGCAAGCTTTGACCGATTTCTTTAAGACTATTTAAATCCGCGTTAAGCGAATGCGGCAAGTTCGTCGGCAAAACTTCTACTTCAATTTCCTGCATCGTTTTAACTAAAATTCCTCCCAAATCCTTAACTGCCGGTGAGCTGCCGAAAAATTCAACCGGCACTCTAACTCTAATTTTCTCATCCAGCCGAACCTGGTAAAAATCGGCGTTCAAAATTTCATCGGTCAACGGATCATATTGGATATCGTTCAGAAGCGTCGGGTATTTTTGGGAATCCAAAACAACCGTCACGATGGTGTTGGTGCCGGCGATCTTAATGGCCTTCTTTAAATCCTTAACCGGTACGGAAATATGCTGATTTTCCACTCCGCGGCCATAAAGTTCAGCCGGAACCAAACCTTCTTTACGAAGCGCTTTTACGGCTTTACCGATTTTATTGCGAAATTGAACCGCAAGTTCCATAACTATAGATGGTTAAATAATTTCAACCTATTATAAATCACTTTCTTCATCTCCGCAATGGCGTCTGGCATAATTTTATACGGCGCGATTTCCTCCGGATTCTCCTGAAGGCCTTTTTCCAATCCCTTTCTCCAGGCGACGCGGAGTTCGGTGCTGATATGAATAATGCTCACGCCCGCATTAATAGCGGCAAGAAAATCTTCGTCAGTATTGCCGGAACCGCCATGAAGCACTAATGGTATGCCAATCGCTTCTTTAATCGCTTTAATGCGAGAAATGTCTAGAGCAGGTTCCGGCGCATTAGCGAACATACCATGGATATTCCCAACAGCCGGCGCTAGTAAATCAACGCCAGTTTCTTTAATAAACCGCGCCGCTTCTTCCGGCTTGGTAAGATCTTCTGGTTTTATAGCCACACCTTCTGGAAGTTCTTGTCTTATAGTAGAGCCACTGCCGATATTGCCAATTTCGCCCTCAACTAAAATATCGGGATTTATTTCTTTGGCAATCGCCACCGCTTTTTTGGTCTGAACAATATTTTCTTCAAAAGACAGCTTGCTTCCGTCAAATAGCACTGCGTCAAATCCCAAACCTGCCGCTTCTTCTACTCCTTCCAACGTTTGGGTATGATCGGCGTTTAAAAATAACTGATAACCGTTGTTTTTAGCATGCTCCTTGTTATAGCTGGTGATTAAATCTGCCACATGATGAACTCCTAAATATTTCCGCTCGCCCTCCGAAACACCGATGATTACTGGCACGTTCAATTTTTCCGCCGCGTGAGAAATCGCTTTAAGCATCTCCAATGCGGAGATATTAAAATGCCCCACCGCTACTTTTTGTTTTTCTGCCTTTTCTATAATATTTCTAAGATTCATGGCATTAGCTACAAAATACGGAATCTTACTAATATACAAAAATTTTGTATATTCGTACTATTTTAGTATTTAGTAGCTGAATTTTTTATACCTCAAACCACCCTTTTAAAATATACTCTTTGCTGTATTCTTCCAGTTTATCAGAGCCGAAATAGCTTTCAAAAATCTTATTCCACATCGCTTCCTGATGATGATAAAGATATTTAATCAGTTCTTTTCTTTGCACTAAAGCCATCACCGTATCCACTATATTAAAACTAACCAGCACCGGAACGCCGGTTTCGGTTGTAAAGAAATCCCCAATCGCGCCCAGATCCTTCCAAAACTCTAAACCATTTTGGAAATTAGGAATTGTGTTCCCCAGACTTACGATTTTCGCTTCCGCTCTTTGCCAGTGAAGCGCCTCTGGATTAATGTGCGGTTCGGCTAACCGCCAATCGTTCTCGTCATCTTTTGCGAGATACCTCTGAATCACCAAAAACCTGGGCCGACGCGCTTCTACCGGTAGCGTCGGCAGCCGCATCTCAATCACATCGCCCCTCAATAAAGAAATAAGTTTAGCCGCGAAATGATTCTTCTCTGTGCTTAATTTTTTAAAAAGGACGGAGTAAAACTGCACTTCGTACAAGTAATGCAGTAATAAACTGATCAATCGCAGGGTTTCTCCAGAAATTCCCAGAAAAAGCGGGATCACAAAAATGACGCCCAGTTCTTTCAGGTGGCTGACATTGTGATATTTTTTCTCCACAAACTTTTCTGCTGCCTTTGCCCATCTTGGGTTAAGGGCGCGGATTTCTATCTCTCGCTCTTCAAAATCATCCGGATGCAAAGTTTCGTATTGCTTAAAAAATACTTTATTTTGCCACTCGGGGTCTTCCAAAAATCTCAATGCGCTGTAAATCTCCAGTAAATCTTCTTTTTGCAGCATTTCCTCAACATATTTATAACCCATGGCTGCCAAAATGTTTTTCGGCGGTTCGGCAATTAAAAGCTGTCTAGCTTTTTCTTTCTTTAAAAAATATCCGGTAGGAGGCTTATAGATAGTTTTAATAAAATTAACGACGGTTTTTGCCGATTCCGAACCATGGCTGGAAATGATGCCTAAATATTTCAAAATTTGAACGTCGTCGGATTCTATTTTGCTGATTAAAGCGTCAAATATTTCGGTTGCGCTAGAATTTCTGCGAACTCCTAACAAAGAGAGCCGATCCGATAATAATTTGTCATTCTCTTCCAAAATTTTTTCCAGAACGCCGATTTTACCAGTTGCTTTTTGTAAATCCGCCTCCAGATTACCAATAATATGCTTGTCGGTTCTTAAAATTCTAGCAATTTTATCTTGGTATGAATTCATTTTTATAAATTTTCCACTCGTATATCCAGCTCTTTCCATCTTGAATCATTCTCAAACTCTTCTCTGGTCAAAATTCCTTCTGTGGCGCCAATCTTTTCTACCACAGAAGTAGCATTCGCCGTCGCTAACCGAATCGCGTATTTGATAGCGTCTAGGGTATAGGGTTTAGCATTTAGTTGATTATTACTCTTAACGCTATCCGCTAAACGCTCACCATGGATCAATCCCGCCACAAACCCGCTTCCGAAGGAATCCCCCGCGCCAGTACGATCCGCTAGCTGCCGTTCCGGAAAAATTCCGGCGGTATAAATATTTTGGCCATCAGAAACCTTAACGCCGCGCGGCCCATCAGTGATCGCCACGATGCCAGAAGTCAATTCATCAAGCTTTTTGAAAACTTCTTTCTCTTTTTCAAACGAGATGCCAACCAGCTCGGCCGCCTCGCCAGTATTTAAAACCAACAGCGCCAAATCTTTCAAAGAATCCAAAATCTCCTGCCGTTTATGTTTCAGATGATGTCCGCTAGGGTTAAACGCGACTTTAATTCCGTTTTCCTTGGCAAATTTCAGAAGAGGCAAATACATCGCGTCCGATTCTCCCGCCAGCGAAAGATACCACCAACGAGATTTTAAATTTTTTAACTTAATGTCGGTCAACGCAAAAGTATCGGAAGCGCCGTGATAAGACAAAATAGTTCGTTCTCCGTTTTTTAATAACAAGGTTGAGTAAGCAGTCGGCTTATCCTTGGAAACAGCCACTAGTTTGGTCTTTACGCCATCTTTTTTGAGGCGCGCCAAAAAATCTTTGCCGTTCAAGTCATCGCCGATTTTTGCCACGCAAGCTGTTTTAAAACCCTGGCGCGCAAATGTTACGCTAGCGTTAGCCGAATTCCCGCCGATGGTAGCGTACATTTGATCCACCCCGATTTTTTCGCCGAAAGGCAAAACAATCGCCTTTCCTAACGGCGCTTCCTTCCAATCCGTTAGCTTGTAATCGGCTTTTAAAAAAATGTCTCTGGTTGACGAGCCGATCGTAATGATGTCTAACATATCTTAAATTTTATCATAGCAACGCTCGGAAACAAAAAACCCGCTCTGAGCGGGTTAAGTTCCAATGAGTAAACCGGCAACGGTTTTAATCAGTGCCCCAATTGGCAAATACGGCAATAAAATTATCAACACTATAAACCCCAGCATTCCTAATCTTTCTATTGCTAAGGCAAGGTTCTGGGGAAGCCACATTGTCAAAATCCGAGAACCGTCCAATGGCGGAATTGGGAAAAGATTAAAAATTCCCAGAAGAACATTAAGATACACTACCAAAACTAAGAAATCAGCAGGGATTATCTCATTATCAATTCCAATAATTCTAACAGTACTCGCGGCTAAAACGGCCAATACAAAATTAGTAAAGATGCCGGCTAAACTGACGCAAATAATTCCTATTTTGCGAGGACGCAAAACATTAAAATTCACCGGTACGGGTTTTGCCCAAGCAAAGATAAATCCTCCTAGAAAAAACATTAGTGCCGGCAACAGAATTGATCCAAAAGGATCAATGTGCGAAATAGGATTAAGCGTCAATCGACCGGCCCTTTTTGCCGTATCATCGCCAAACCAAAGAGCGACTAAACCGTGGGCAACTTCATGGAAAATCACCGAAACAATTAAAACAACAATAACAATTCCAAAACCGACTACTGATTCCAATTCAATAACTCATTCAAAAAACTAAAAGGAGTTTATCACATTACGCCTTGCGTTTCAAAGATTTCTTAACCGCGGATTTAATATCTTTTACTCCCATTCCATACTTTTCTATTAACTCGCTAGGCGCTCCGGATTCACCAAAAACTCCCTGCATCCCGATAAATTCTATCGGCGTTGGCGTTTTCTTGGCTAAAAGCTCGGATACCGCTCCGCCTAATCCGCCGATAACCTGATGTTCTTCCGCCGTAACTGCCGCGCCGCATTTTTTGACTAGCTCTACTATTTTTTCTTCGTCTAACGGCTTTATGGTGTGTACATTGACTACCACTGTTCCGATTTTTTCTTTTTCTAGTTCTTTGGCGGCGAGTAACGCATTATGCACCAACGTGCCGCAGGCAAAAATCACTACTTCCGGCTTCTTTGATTCCCAAAAAATCTGGGCCTTGCCCGGGACATACGGAGTTTCCTCCGTAGTCACCGCCGGCGTTTTTTCCCGGGCAAAACGTATATAAATCGGCCCCCAAATTTTGGCCGCTGCCGCAGTCGCTTTTTTCGCCTCAATCGCATCGCAAGGCACAAAAACTCTCATATTCGCCATTACCCGCATTGTAGCAATGTCTTCAATTGCCTGATGGGTGGCGCCGTCCGGACCTACGGAAATGCCAGAGTGGTGGCCGGCGATTTTTACATTGGAATCGTTGTAAGAAATGGTAGTCCGAATCTGCTCCCAGTTGCGTCCCGGCGAAAAAGTCGCATAAGAAGAAATAAATGGAATTTTACCGGAGATCCCTAACCCGGCGGCAATGGTCGCCATGTTCTGTTCCGCCACCCCGATTTCAAAAAACCGACCCGGAAATTTCTCGGCAAATTTATGCGAACGGGTAGACTCTGCCAAATCAGCGCAAAGCACCACCACATTCTGGTCAGCTTCTCCGGCAATCAAAAGCCCGTCTCCATAGCCATCACGAATTGGCTTATGTTCAATGTCGGCGTCAAAAATTTTCGGATTTAATTTTGCTTCAGGATTAATCATTAATTAGTAAAATGGGTAATGCGACATGTATTAAATTCCTGGTCGCATTTTACTTTTTACTTTTAACTTTACTTTGGTACTTCTGCACCAGCCAAATACTTCCTCCAATTACCAAGCCCGCAATAACCAAGCCAACCCAGAATTTCAGCTGGTCGTTAGCGCTGTTCCAACCGCGGGCATATCCGTACAAAATCCCATAAAGTCCTGCCAGCATAATGCCCACCGGTATACTTTCACTGGCGATTGTAGTGTTAAATAAAATCAAGAATCCAGCCACAAAAACCAGTACGCCAATAATGTTAGCGATAATAAAAACGTCGCGATTGTATTGTTTCAATTCTTCCTGGTATGCCCGGTCTAACTTTTGCATTTCCTCCTGCCGTTTCTGTTCTTCAGCGTAAAACGCGTCTCGGTCTTTAATGCATTTGGCATCGTCTTTGGCGCAATTAAATTCCCTGTAAATCAGCGGCTTGGGATAAAAGGCCCGTTCATGCGGCGATACCGGCTCGGGATGAAACGCCTTGATTCCCAAATTAATCAGCGACCCGACAATGATCGCCGTCCCGAGACCCAACATTATATTAATTATAAATTTCATGATTACACTAATTTATTTGCTAATTTTTGCGAATTGTATACGAATATTCGCATATCATTCGCACTAGGTATTTGCGTGTCACTGGTGCTCTGACTTTATCCGACCTTGCAGCGTTCTCAACTCCTCCAGCGCTTTTTTAGCTTCTTCTTTATTCGGGGGCTTTCCGTGCCACAAATAATCATTTTCCATAAAACTTACGCCCTTCCCAGGAATCGTATGGGCAATAATCAAAGTCGGCTTTTCATAAATTGCGTGTGCCTCATTCACCGCATCAACAAACGCTTCAATATTATGGCCGTCAACTTCCAAAACCTGCCAACCAAAAGCTTCGTATTTGGCTTTTAGCGGCTCCAACGGCATTATATTCTCTGTAAAGCCATCTATCTGGATATTATTGCGGTCCATCACCGCCATAAGATTATTTAATTTATTTTTTCCGGCAAACATCGCCGCTTCCCAAGTGTTGCCGGCATCCTGTTCTCCGTCCGACATCAAGCAATAAATTCGGTATTTCTTCTTGTCTAATTTTGCCGCCAGCGCAACGCCGATGGCCTGTGACAAGCCGGAGCCGAGCGGCCCGGAAGTTGTCTCCATTCCCGGAAGCGCTGTCCGGTGCGGATGACCCTGCAAGCGGGAATTAAGTTTCCGGAGGGTCTTTAATTCTGGCAAGGGAAAATAACCGGCGTAGGCCATGGTGACATAACGCACTGGACAAATGTGTCCATTGGACAAAAGCAGCCGGTCCCGATCCGGCCAATCCGGATTTTTCGGATCATGATTTAAAATATGAAAATAAAAAGCGGTGAAAATATCCGTCATGCCCAGCGGCCCGGCCGAATGCCCTGATCCCGCCTCCACCAATGTCTCAATAATCGCCTGGCGGATTTTATTCGCCATCTCTTCCAGATAAATAAGTTTTTTTTCGTGAATTGACTCCACCATAAAAGTCATTAAGATATTAAGAAACTAATTCATTAAGACAATCAATTACTGAATGATGTAATGACTTAATGACTAAATACCCATTAGTTTTTCATACGCTTTTTCTGGATTATTGCTATTCCATATATAAGACGCGGAAATTAGGATATCCGCTCCTGCTTCTTTCACCAATTTCGCCGTTTCTGGGGTTATTCCTCCATCTACTTCAATTATAGCACTTGGGACTTGCTTTCTTAACGAGTTTATTTTGTTAATTATTTCCGGCTTAAATTCCTGTCCGGCCAGTCCGGGATAGACGGCCAGAATCTGGAAAAACTTAAAGTCACTGGCGTGAGCATAAAGCCGTTCTACTTCCGTTCCCGGGTTAATCGCCAACATACATTCTGCGTTATACTTTTTACATTTCTCTAATAAATATACCGAATCAGTCATCGCTTCCAAATGAATAATTACCCGCTTGACCATGCCGGTGCGCAACCAACTGTCTATAATCGCTTCGGGATTGGCAACCATGAGGTGAACCTCAAATTTGAAGTTGAGGAGTTGAGGAATTGAGAAGTTGAGGAGTTTGATGGATTCTAGTTCGCCTGCGTTGTCCCAAGTGATGTTCGGCGCGAAAACACCATCCACAACGTCAATATGAATCCATTCGGAAAACTCCGCCGCTTTTTTAACTTTTTCTTTTACTGCCTCAAAAGAAGTTTCGTTGATAGCCGGAATAACGATCATTCATTTATTTTAACATAAACAAAAAAGCGGGGTTTCCCGCTTACCAACTGATTATTAAATTGAAACGGCCGCCATCATAACCATATTCATGAATCCTAACTTTAAGCCCTTGCCCTTCACAAAAAAGGCGAATTAGCGATGCCGATCCCGTAAGACACTTTCTGTTATGCAAAGGCCATAACAAGTGACGACAGTTTAACTCATTATTATCAAGTGCAACCGACAGCCAATTAAGTCCTTGTGTCGCCGCGTTTTCCACTCGCTCACGCAAAGTATTAACAAATGACCAATAGACCTTATTCACCTGTTCCTGCTTGGCATCTTCGGTAATTCTCCGAACGCGATTCAAATCAATAATGGCCACTTACTCTTTCTTGTCCCAATAATCCAAAAACACTCTCCAAACCGGCTCTAATGCCAAGTGTTGAATTTCTTCCCACTTAAACCATCCTATACCTTTATGTTTATCGGGCTCTCCTAATTGAATACGGTCATGAGAAAGATTACCGACAAATACCGCCCAATTATGACCTTGAGCCCCATTGCAAGCATTATCAGTATATGCCGTTAACAATAAACGAAGATCGGCGGAGTCTACTTTTAGGCCCGTCTCCTCTTCTAATTACCTGATTGCGCAATCTATATTTTCTTCGTTTTTTTCCTTATGTCCGGCAGGACA
>CAYJVO010000015.1:0-15948 GCA_964373675.1 uncultured Candidatus Saccharibacteria bacterium | reverse complement strand
TCTGGGCGAGGATGATGTACAAATTTTCGAAAACACTATCAATTAAATTTATGCGGCTCTGCGACATAAAACCCAAACCAAGATGGAAAGAATTTGGAGTAAACACAAACAATTAAATACCACTCTTAAACCTAAAGTATTCGTAGCGATGTCCGGTGGCGTTGACTCATCCGTGACAGCGGCATTGTTAAAAAAAGAAGGATACGAAATCGTTGGAGTTCACATAAAATGCTACAACCTGGACGGCTGCGGTGAGAGGGACGTGGAGGACGCGCGGCGAGCGGCAGAGCATTTAGGCATTCCTTTTTACGTTTTTGATTTTGAACAAGAATATAAAAATGCAGTCGTGAAATACATGGTAAATGGCTACAAAAAAGGGATTACTCCAAATCCAGACGTAATGTGTAATAAAGAAATCAAATTCGGCTTGTTTTTTAAAAAGGCGTTAGCGATGGGGGCGGATTGTGTTGCAACGGGACACTATGTAAGACGAGGATTTAGAATTCAGAATTTAGGATATAGGAAAAACCCAAAACAGAGAACCCGAGATCCTAAATCCTATATTCTATATTCTGCCCGCGACAAAAATAAAGACCAAAGTTATTTTCTCTGGACTCTTACACAGCGGCAATTGAAACATTGTCTTTTTCCGATTGGCGAACATACTAAGCCGCAGGTGCGCCGCTTGGCCAGAAAATTCGGTTTGCATAACGCGGAGAAGAAAGATTCACAAGGAATTTGTTTTTTAGGCCAGGTTTCTTTGCCGGATTTTTTGAGCCGCTATATTAAACCGAAAGTTGGCTTTGTCGTTCATACGGAAACCGGCAAAATAATCGGCGAACACAGCGGCGCGCACCTTTATACCGTCGGCCAGCGGCATCTTGGTATCAAGTATCAAGTATCAAGTATCAAGAAAGGTAACAATCAAAAGCCATACTATGTTGCCGCGAAAGACATAAAGAAAAATATCGTTTATGTTGCCGAAGGGGATAGTAACCAAGCTTTGTATAAAAAGGAAATCAAATTGACGAACGTCAATTTTCTAACCTCGATAACTAATAACCAATTACCAATTACCGTTTATGCTCGCGTCAGATACCGCCAACCGCTCGCAAAAGCAAGTTTAGTAGTAAAATGTGACAAGCGACCTGGTAGCATTTCACTTAAATTTGACAGACCGGTCAAATTTGTAGCTGAAGGTCAGAGCGCAGTTTTTTACTCTAAAACAGGCGAGATGATAGGGGGCGGAATTATTTCCTAATTTTGATATATTAGGTTAATGCGCGTTCACGATATTTTCTTTTGGAGCTCCTCCTTTTTCTTGGGAGGAGTTTTTATTGCAAGCGTCGCGAGCGGCTTCTCCTCGGCCTATTTAATTAGCGCGCTATCCATCGGGATAGTAGCGACCGTCGTTTTCTACTTTAAAAAATCACTATTGGTTTTTATGCTAGCCGTTATTCTTGGCTCCGGATATTATTTTGTTTTTTCCAGCGTCAGCCGCGGCCCAGGCCTTATCTTTGGGAAAAAAGTAGAGCTTACCGGCGTGGTTCAGGAAGCGGAACAGCGCTTAAATAGTCAAAAATTAGTCATTAATAATATCCAGCTTACCACGCCGCGTTATCCGGAATTTGAATACGGCGACTTAATAAAAGCCGCCGGCGTTATTAACCCACCGGACGAAAAGTTCGCCGGTTATTTTAAAAAGGAGGGGATTGACGGTTTAATGCAGTTTCCAAAATTAGAGTTAGTTTCTAAAAATCACGGATCGCCTTTAAAGGCAGCCTTGCTGAAGATTAAGAAGTTTTTTGTAAGCGCTTACAAAAAAGTTTTGCCTTTTAATAAAGCCGTATTTTTATCTGGATTAACGCTTGGCTCAACGGCCGAATTCAGCGACGAATTTAATGAAAAACTTCGCCTGACCGGCACGACGCACCTTGTTGCCCTTTCGGGATATAACATATCAGTAATCATTCGCTACGTTGGCGGGATTTTTGCTTTATGGTGGATAACCAGAAGGTTTAAATTAATCCTTAGTATTGTTTCCGTCGCCGCTTTTGTAGTAATGACCGGAGCTGAACCGTCAGTAGTTCGCGCCGCGATTATGGCAACGATTCTTTTGCTTGCGGACCAAATAAGGCGCGTAGCTTATATTCCAAATATAATTGCCGCAACGGCGTTAGTAATGGTTTTAATTAATCCGGACACCCTCGTTTTTGATATCGGCTTTCAACTCTCTTTTACGGCGCTCATTGGAATCATCTATCTTGAGCCGTGGCTACGGGAAAAGTTTAAAGCGAAAAAAAGTCCGGGAATTCTTGGCTGGCGAGCCCACTTTTGGACCACTACCTCGGCCCAACTTTCAGTTTTGCCAATTATTATTTATCATTTCGGTTTTGTTTCGCCGGTTTCAATTTTAACGAACGTCCTTTTGCTGGAGTTTATTCCAATAACAATGGGTTTGGGATTTTTTACAGGTTTTGCCTTTCTTGTCAGTTATTGGTTATCTTGGATAATCGCCATTCCCGCCGCCGCCTTTTTAGGTTACGAATTAACAATAATAGACATATTTTCCAAAATTATGAATTTCTTCTAGCATCTTTTATATCGGTTGTATTTTAAATAGTTAAATAATTAGATAATAGGTATTCTATCCCAGCGATCGCAAAAATAGAATACCTCCACCTCCATTTTTGAAACCTAAAATTTGAAATAGCCATGTTAAAATAAATGAATCAAATGTTTGCAAAAAAGTTTTTATACCCGGCATTGTTGATTTTAGTTGCCGGAAATATATTTGCTTGGCAGGCAGTTTTAGGCAGTAAAGGAAGCAACGATCAAGCGCTTTATTTTTTAAATGTTGGGCAGGGGGATGCAAGTTTGATTGATTTAGGAAGAGCAGAAATTTTAATTGATGGCGGGCGCGGACCGCAGGTGTTAAACGAATTGGCAAAGGTCCTAGATCCGGCCGACCGCTACATTGATTTGATCATCGCTACTCATCCGGATTTTGACCACTTTGGCGGACTGATAGACGTTTTAAAAACTTATAAAGTCGGGGCGGTTATCACTAACGGCCGCGAGGGCACAGCCGCCGCTTACGCCGATTTTGTAAAAGCCGCTAAAGAAAGCGGCGCTAAAGAATTTATACTTGCGGCGGGGGATAAAATCAGTTATCAAGAATCCGTTTTAGATATTCTTTCTCCGACGTCTCGGGACGTTAACGGAAAATCCACCAACAATTCCGGAATCGTTTTTCTTTTAAACATCGGCAAGGTCAAAGCCCTCTATACTGCCGATATTGACTTAGCTAAGGAAAAAGAGCTGGTTCGCCGCTATGATCTGCGCTCCGATATTTTAAAAGTCGCCCATCACGGCTCTAAATATTCAAGCTCCCAAGAATTTCTTCGGGAAGCCAGGCCCAAGATTTCTGTTATCAGCGTCGGTAAAAATACCTACGGTCATCCCACGGCGGAAGTTTTAAACCGATTAGCCAACACCGGCACTTTAACTGCTCGTACCGACCAGAATAATACCCTCAAAATCATGATAGACCCTAATCAGCTTGAAATTTATTCTATAAAGTGATATAATTTTTTGATCTTTGACAAAGGAGTTTCTAATGGCGGAAATTGCCGTTGGTTTGGCGTTGCTCTTTATTAGTATCTTGCTGATCCGTTACGGCTGGGAAATTTTTGGGAAGCTGCCAGGAGATTACCAAAAAAGAGTTCAAAAAGATCAGGCGATCTTTAATGTTAAATATCGTGAGTGTCAGAAGATGCTGTTTGGCTTTGAAGAGATTAGCGAAGAATTGGGCAATATTTACAATGATTTTGTAGACCGGCTTCAAGAGATTGAATCGGAAGAACACAAAGCGGTTCGGCGCGCTTATCTCAAACAGATTCGTGAAAAGTTCCAAATCGCCGATTGTTTTGCTGAGAAGGGCCGGAGATTGCTAAACAAGCTTTACGAGACTCAACAGCCGTTTGATGTCCGGTTCCATAAAGCTAAAAAAGCTTTCAGAAACGCCCTAGCGACACTTCTCCCGCTTGACGAACTTATTTGTGAATATCGTGTTTTCTTTCCGGATGACAACCACCTTACCGATCTTTACAATAAATACCGGCTGAACTAGTGGGGACAGTTGATATAGCGCTCTGGAGCATAGCGGGGTTTGCCATTTTTCTTCTAGGAATTTTTACGGCGTACTTTGCCGTCAAAGCATACAAGCTTATGAAATGCCGTGATTCCTTAATGAATAGATTGGATGAATTATCAAAGCGTTATTTAAGATTGCAGGACAATTTAGGCACCGTGATAGAAAAAGCCCGTAATTACTTAATCTCGGACAGCGTTAGACTCCGGCGATTAGAATTAATGCAGGCTTCTTTATATCAAGGATACTTTAATTTACTCGCGGCGTTGGAAATTTTTAAAACTATAATAGAGGATCAACCGGGAATCAAAGAACAATGGTCATACTTAGACGGCATCAAAGCGCGTCTGGATGAAGTTGCAGACATTTTTAACGAGTTAGAAACAGATTTTCGGGAGTACCAGAGTCTTTATCCTAATAGCCCGTTCGATAATTAATCCGCCCCGAGGCGGATTTTTTAATCTCCGGTTTTTGGTTATAATAAACTTCATGCGAACTTTAGCTGCGGAAACCGTTAATAAAGAAGGCCAAGAAGTAGCATTAATGGGATGGGTAGCGGTGCGCCGCGATCATGGCAAGATTATTTTTATTGATCTTCGTGATCGTAGCGGTATCGCGCAAGTAGTTTTTACTAAGGATCTTTATGCCGAGGCCGATAAATTGCGGCCGGAATGGGTGGTGAAAATAATTGGCACGGTCAACAAGCGACCGGATAACATGGTTAATCCAAAGCTGGCCACCGGCTCAGTTGAAGTTTTAGCAAAATCGGTTGAGGTAATGTCAGAAGCCAAAACTCCGCCTATCGCTGTGGATACTAATGGTTATGAAATCGGCGAAGAAAGTCGGATGGAGTATCGTTATTTAGACCTGCGCCGCTCGCGGCTTCAACGTAATTTGCAGATGCGCAGCAAAACCCTGGAGTCAATCAGCTCTTTTTTGAAAAACGATGACTTTGTTGAGGTGGAAACGCCGATTTTGGGAAAATCCACGCCGGAAGGCGCAAGGGATTACTTGGTGCCCTCCCGCTTGTATTCCGGAAAATTCTACGCGCTTCCGCAAGCGCCCCAGCAATACAAACAATTATTGATGGTCGCTGGACTAGAACGTTATTTTCAAGTAGCCCGATGTTTCCGCGATGAGGATACCAGAGGGGATCGTCAGCCGGAGTTTACCCAGATTGATTTGGAAATGAGTTTTGTCAGCCGCGATGACGTTTTAAATGTTTTGGAACGGTTGATGACGAATATATTGAAAGAAGTTTATCCGGAGAAAAAGATCAGCCAAATGCCATTCCCGCGGCTTTCTTATAAAGAAGCAATGGAGCAACACAGCACAGACAAGCCGGATTTAAGAAAAGATAAAAACGATCCTAATGAACTGGCATTTTGCTGGATTGTGAATTTTCCATTTTACGAATGGAGTGAGAAGGAGAAAAGATGGGATTTTGGTCATAATCCGTTCAGTATGCCGCAGGGAGAAACTTTGCCCGACCATAATAATGACCATAACCATGACCAAAATTGCGGTTTAGGAAACATTTTGGCCTGGCAGTATGATTTGACACTGAATGGATACGAAATTGCCGGGGGCAGCATCCGCAATCATCGGCCGGAATTTTTAAAAAAAGCTTTTCAGCTTCTCGGTTACAAAGATAAAGAGATTACAGAAAAATTTGGCCATATGATGTCTGCTTTTTCCTATGGAGCGCCGCCGCATGGGGGAGCGGCTATTGGTTTTGACCGATTGATGATGGTCCTTCTTAATGAACCAAACATCCGCGAAGTGATTGCTTTTCCCAAAACAGGCGACGGCCGGGATTTGATGAGCGGATCGCCATCAGAAGTTGAAGAAAAGCAATTGAAGGAATTACATATCAAAATCGTGAAGTAGGAATAAGGAATTACGAATTAGGGATTATTTAATTCCTAATTCCTGATTCATAATTTGAAAACAATGAGCGACAAGCCAAAATTAAAAGAGGAGAAAACGTTGGTGCTTATCAAGCCAGATGGTGTAAAAAGGGGATTGATTGGCGAAGTCCTTGGGCGCATAGAACAGCGCGGGCTTAAAATTATTGCCATGCAAATGTTTCAGGCCACTAAAGAACAACTGACTAATCACTATTCTGATTCCGAGGCCAATTTAAAAGCTATGGGAGAGAAAACTCTAGTAACATATCAGAAATACGGCCTTGATCCGGTTAAAGAAATTGGCACCGGCGATCCAGTGAAAATAGGCAAGATGGTGCACGGCTGGATTACGGATTTTATGACTTCCGGGCCGTTAGTAAAGATAGTGGTTCAAGGTTTGCATGCAGTAGAAATGGTACGCAAATTAGTCGGCAATACTATGCCGTCGCAGGCGGAAATGGGGACTGTTCGTGGAGATTATTCGGTAGACTCCGCAGTATTAGCTAATGCCCAAAAGCGGGGGATTAGAAATTTAGTACACGCCTCAGGAAATTTGGCTGAAGCGGAGGCGGAGATTAAGCTTTGGTTTAAAGACAGCGAAATTCACGAATATAAAAGAGTAGAGGAAGACATAATGTTCTAAAGTACTCTTATCCGCGATCGCGGATAAGAGTACTTAACTAATTTAGTGTGGGGCTAAACCTTTGTTATGCTAGACAAACTTGTTTTAACGATAGTTGGTATTATTTTAACCGCACTGACAAGCGCGATTTTGTATTTAAATAACGCTCCGGCGCGGCCGTTTGAAATTACAGTCACCGCTCCGGAAATATCGCAAAAATCCGAGACAAAACAAGCAAAACCTACTCTTGAGACAAAACCGGTTATTCCGGCAGTATCACAACAGTTTAACAACTTAGCAGTAAGTAGTTCCGTGAAACCGGTGGCGGCGCCACAAGTTTTCTTAGGTATTAAACAAATCAATATTCAAACTACTGTGCTAATTCGTTGCTTATTTCGTAGCCAGTACTACGATATTTCTTCTCAACCTCACAATGAAGAGAACTATAATATCGGTAGCGGAGTTGTGATTTCATCCAGCGGGCATATTGTAACCGCGCGGCATATTTTGGAACCATCTGACGCGTTAACTAAAAATAATCTTGCCGGTCGGATTTGGGATAGAAAAAAATGCGAAGTAGCTTACACCGACCAAAACAAAACTCCGATTGAAGTATATAAAGACAACTTTTTTAAACCGGTAGAAGTTATTTTTAAAACCTCTGACGATCAATATCGGGATTCTGCGGGATTGGACTTCGCGATTCTTAAAGCTGAACCGTTGGCAAATCAGCAATATGCAACACTAGTGCCAGATTTACTAAAACTGGAAACCGGCGCGCCGATAATTGCAGTCGGATATCCTGGGAAAATTGTCGCCGTTCCGCAGAATTTAGAACGCTTTGACAGCGAACTTCAGGCAATTTCTTTTTATGAGCATTCATCTTGCGACGGTACAATTCAACCCTGCGGCCTGCGTTATTTCGTTAGGCGTTATCCGAATAAATACGAAATTGATAAGTCCACGGAAATCGGTATAGTAACGCCATTTTTCCGCCTAGGTTTTTCCGGCGCGCCGGCTTTTTTTGCAGGAAACTTAATAGGAATTATCACCCAAGGCATTAGTTGGCAATCCAGCAAAGAAAATTGGGACGAAGCGGCGATTCTGACTTCTTACGATATTAGCGAAATTCTTAAAAAGCAGGGGTTTAGTTTTTAATCAAGTTTATTCTCCGTCGCCGAATACTCCGGGCGGCCTACTCCGCCGAAGTAGCTTCAGCTACGAAGGCTGGATAAGCCCGGAGATGAAGGCGCGGAGAATAAAAATTCCCCTAGTAAGCCACTAAGGGTTTTTTGAAATTCCTTATTCCGCCTTTGGGATTCTCCACATCACCTTTTTTTCTAGGAAAAACATGACAATGAAAATGCATAACAGTTTGGCCGGCAGATTCGCCAACATTGATACCGACATTTAAGCCGTCGGCTTTATGAAAATTATAGGCCAAATCCATAGCTGTTTTTAAGGCCACGTCAAAATTTTTCCATTCGGCTTCAGACATTTTGCCAAGATCGGGAAAATGACGTTTGGAAATAATCAGCATATGCCCGTCGGTTACCGGAAAAAGATCGTGGGTGGCGAAGAAATCTTTGGTTTCAAAGAGCACTTTGCTTTTTCGTAATTCGCCGTTAATAACTAAAGCAGTTTTTTTATCCGTAAAGGCTTTGCAAAAAGGACAGGGCTTTTCTGCTTCCACAGAATTACCGGAAACAAAATCTCTACTACTTTAACATCGCTATTATTTCCCGCAAGTCACGCGGTAATTCCGCTTCTAGTTTTAATTTCTGGCCGTTCGGGGCAGTGAATTCTAAAGAAAAAGCGTGTAGAAACTGCCTCTTAATTCCAATTTCTTTCCACTTTTCTCTATCCTCTTTTCTTGTATTATAAAGTCGGTCTCCAATAATAGGGTGGCCAATAGCCGCTAAATGGACTCTGATTTGGTGTGTGCGGCCGGTGAGCGGCGATACCTCCAGAAACGTATAGCCGTTAATTACTGCTCGGATTTTGTAAGATGTTCGAGCGGTACGAACCGATTTTTTTACCGGTTCAACGCGTTGAACCGCCACTTTTTTCAAACGAAATTGTTTTGACGGTCGGATGGCATATTCGATCACGCCCGTCTCGTTTTTAGGCACACCTTCAACCAAAGCCAAATATTTTTTGAAAATTTTTCGGTTTAAAAACTGTTCTTTCATGTGTAAAAACGCCGTTTGGTTTTTAGCGGCAATAATAATTCCCGAAGTATCCTTATCAAGACGATGGACAATGCCGGGGCGCATCGGGCTTTCTCCGACTTTGACCATTTCCGGGTAGCGGGCGATCAAGGCATTCGCCAAAGTGTGTCTTTTTTGGCTTAAGGTTGGGTGGACTAATAAACCGGCGGGTTTGTTTATAGCCACAATATCGTCATCTTCATAAATTATTCCCAGCTGAATATCCGGCTCCGGTTCAACTACAAATTCTTTCCCATTTTTTGTCAGTGCTTTTTCTTCCAAAATCAAAATCCGATCTCCTTTTTTTAATAAAAGAGCCGGCTTATTTACGATCCTCCTATTTACTTTGATAGCTCCTTCGCCAATAAGTTTTTGAAATCTGGAGCGGGAAATTCCCGTATAGTGAGCGGCTAAGAATTTATCAAGCCGCTCGTTTGAGTGTTCAGATATAAATTCCATAGCTTGTATAATAACCGCCTTTGTGTGATTAAAAAAGACCCCAATTAAGAGGTCTTAGCGCGCCACGCATCCGCCGATAGACGGATTTCGCGGTTCAGCGGGTTTTAAGTTGCGCAAAGCTTTATAGATCTCCAAACTGAAAATAGCCTGCTCCCTTGCCGATTTATAATATTTTTCTGGAACTTTTAAACCAAGAAAATTGGCTACGTCTTTAACACCATAACTACCAAGCTCTTGGCCAATAGTGTTGATAGAGGCGATGGAATAAGTACAAAGATCAAGATGATAGTCTACGTACCAGCCGCGTTTCTCTTGATCTTGAGGGTCAATGTATACTAAATCCCACATTGCATTCCAAGACGCAAACACTATGTTTTGCGACGGTTTTAAAAATTCGTGGAATAGGCGGCTTATCTTTTCTGCTCTATTTTCTGTACGAAGCTCTCTAATTGTTAGACAACCCTCTCCTAATTTGATGATTCGTAAATCTTTCGGATCGGTAAGAGCCATAGCAAATCTTTTTTCGCCCGGATAAACGAGAACGGACTCAAAAAAGGCGATCGGCCGTTCGCTGAACCTCATTTTTAGAACTGCCAAAAGAACTGTTAACTATTATACAGAAAAGTTTTCCCCAGGCAAGAAGAAAATAACTTTTAAAATTGTTATAATTAAATTGAATCCCGCTCATAGATTCCGGATTACAAAATTTTTGGGATGGCGAAGCGTCCGATTCCTTGGAATCGCGACTGAGCTAACCCACCTACGTCCTGTGAAGTACGGGACATATTAACCGGGGATCAACTAGGGCGGGATTTTGTTTCCCCCGACTTTACTTTACCGGATTTAATTTACGAAGAATTCTTATCCAAAAAGCTTCGGCAGCGCCCTGGTGGCCACGCACGATCATCACCGAAGTTTTAGAGTTTTTAGCTAGCGTTTCCGCTACACTCCCAAGCCGGATTTGTTCTAATAATTTTGGTCTCGCCGACCCGACAATTATCAAATCCATTTTTCTGTCTTCAGCTTCTTGAATAATGCCGCGGCTGATGCTGGGGGCAGTTTTTAATTCAATGGATTCAAAATCCCCCTTTTTCATTTTTAAAGCTTTAAGAGCGTGCGTTGGGTCGGGCTTCAGATACAGCGGCACTTTTTCAGAGATTATCATTAAAAGTTCCAGCTTGGTCTGATAATAATTTTTGATACCGGTTGCGATTTCTCCTGCTAGTTCTGCGTAGGGGTTGTCACCGGACGGATTTTGGGCGATGATGGCGGATTGAAAAGGTTTGGGGTCTTTAATCAATAAAAGATCGCACTTGGCTTCACGAAGAATACGGTCAACTTTTCGGCTCAAAATGACATTCTGGCCTTCGGTGTATCCGGTCCAATTGAGCATCAAAAGATCACAATCCTCCATTTTTACCACATCTAAGATTACATCCACGACATCCCGGCCGATAAGAATAAGACTGTGAAAATTGATATCTTTTACCCTCGGCCCGGTTTTGCGGTTGTATTCCGCTACCCATTCCTGCAGTTGCGCGAATAATGCTTTTTCCTTTTCTAATCTTTCTTGGTTAGCCATTGATGGCGAAAGCGGAAGAGCCGGGGGTATTTCGTGAATCGTAATGATAACCAATTCACCGTCGTATTTACTTGTTAGCACAAAAGCGGTTTCTGCCAAGTGTTTTATTTCTTCTAAGCTTAGATACGGAGCGATGGGGAGAAGAATGCGCTTACCGGTTTTCGGGCCGATGCGGACGGCCTCCTCATAGACAACGCCGGTTTCAAACTGCTCGCGGCTTTTAGTTTCGGCGTAGGCGAAATAATTAACGAACCCCAAAAGTATCCAGAAAGCAGCGATTACCAACGCTGTCAAATTAACTTGGATTAAGACGACTGCCAAAATGATGTAAATAACTATTGCTAAAATCGGCGGTGCCGGGAAAAACGGAATTTTGTAACCCCAGTTAGTATCCGGCCATTTGTAATGGATATTAATGCCAGCAATATTAAGCTGAAGGAAAAGTAAAATAAATAGTAAGCTAGCGACGCTAGCTACATCAAAAAGAGGTAGAAATAGAACCATTGAGACAATAATGACAGTAGAAATTATCACTGCCAGATGGGGAGTTAAATTACTAAAGTGTATTGTTGAGAGACGGGCCCAGATATTTTTGTCCCTGGCTAAAGCAAAAGCAACCCGGCTGGATGAATAGATCGTAGCATTCATAGCTGCAAGATTCGCCAGCAAACCGCCTAAAATCATTACAAAATTTCCCAGCGGCATAAAACTTTGCGCTGCTTTTACAATCGCGCCTTCACCCCACTGAGTTAATAACTGCCAGACGGGGCCATCGGCGTGGGTGGCACCCACTATCACAATGGAAATTAGTACGTAAACAATGCTTACGATTGCCCAAGAACTAATAAGGCCAATTTTAAGGGCACGTCGAGGGTCTCTGGTTTCTTCTCCAGCTTGAACTTGGATTTCCGAACCTTCAAAGGCAATGTAAAACAGCGCGGCGGCACTGAAAATACCCAGCAAGCCGGCCGGCAGGAGGGGCTGAAAGTTATTTACTGAACGTACCGGTTCACTGAGGATATTAAAAATGCCAAAGAGTATAAAAGCCCCTAAAACTACAAGCAGTAAGACGGCAATAATATTTTCGGTGCCGCCGCTAATTTTAGCTCCTCGCCAGTTGATATAACCAAGAATAATAACAATAAGCGCGCCGACGATTTTTTCTATTGAAAAGAGATTTAAACCGAGATCGTCTCGAGCCACGATTTTAATTAATTCGTAAGCATAAAAACCAAAGCTGAGAGCATAGAGACCGGCAGCGGCTGAATGGGCAAACCAATCCATCCAACCAGCCAAAAATCCTTGAAAATTACCCAGACCTTTTCGTACCCATACATACCCCCCGCCCGCTCCCGGAAATGTTGTTCCTAAGGCGATGTACATTTGAAGATTTAAAAAAGCCACTCCAGCGCCTAACAACATTGACAGAAATAATCCCGGACCGGCTAAGCCGGCAGCCGGCCCCAGTAAAGTAAAAATGCCGCCGCCCAAAAGCGCTCCCACCCCCAACAAAATAATAGAGCCCAGACCCAGTGTTCGGGCTAACGAAACTTGCTCTGTTGGCATACTAGTAATTAGAAAAAGGCCTTTTTAAGCCTTAAGATTTATTATAATATATAACGATGACTATTAACCATGACTATAACTATGATGATGACATGATCTTTGATTAACTAAATTATCACGCGAAGCGAGTGTTATAGTTATTGTCATAGTCATAGTTAATAGTCATGAAGGTTAATGAACAACATACGTAACTTCTGCATAATCGCTCATGTTGACCACGGCAAGTCTACTCTTGCTGATCGGCTGCTAGAAATTACCGGAACGGTAGAAAAACGGTTGATGAAACCGCAGTATTTGGACCAGCTGGAATTGGAAAGGGAACGGGGGATTACTATTAAAATGGCACCGGTCAGAATGAATTATGAATTAAGAATGATGAATAATGGGAGCGGGGTTATTAAAGGCCGTAATTCAACATTCATGATTCCTGATTCATTAAATTCAAAATATATTTTGAATTTAATAGATACGCCGGGACACTCTGATTTTAGTTATGAAGTTTCCAGAGCATTGGCGGCCGTGGAAGGGGTCGTTTTACTTGTGGATGCCACGCAAGGAATTCAGGCGCAGACATTGGCAAATTTTGAAAATGCCAAAAAGGCCGGTTTAACTATTATTGGAGCGGTCAATAAAATTGATGTTGCATCGCCAGAGCAGATTGAGGCCGCCGTAAACGATTTGAGCAATCTTTTGGAAGTTCCCGGCAATGAAATTTTGCAAGTCTCGGGTAAAACCGGAGAGGGAGTACCGCGGCTCTTGGAGGAGGTTATAAAAAAAGTCCCACCTCCAAAAGTAATCCCCAATTACAGTCGTGCCCTGGTATTTGACTCACTATACGACGAACACAAAGGCGTGATTGCGTTCGTGCGGATGTTTTCCGGAAGTTTCAAAACAAACGAAACTTTATACCTTTTATCCAATAAACAAAGTTTTAAAACTAAAGAAATAGGTTATTTTACTCCCCAGCTAAAACCGAGCGGCGCGGTTTTGGAAGGGGAAACCGGCTACCTAGCCACGGGCATTAAAGATCCGGATGTTTTGAAAATCGGGGATACAGTTTCTAATAAGCCAGATGCGCAACAAATTCCCGGCTACAAAGAACCCACCCCAGTAGTTTTTGTTTCTTTTTATCCCGAAGATACCAGCAAGTATGATGAATTAAAACAAGCGCTTGCTAAACTTCGTCTCACCGACGCCGCGCTTAAATTTGAACCCGATTTCAGCGAGGTTTTAGGGCGCGGTTTCAAGGGCGGCTTTCTTGGCCGTTTGCATTTTGAAATCACCGCCGAGCGATTAGAGAGAGAGTTTAAAATCAGTACGGTGCATAGCTTCCCCTCGGTGGAATACCGCGTCAGGCGTCAGGCGTCAGGCGTCAAAGATTGGCAAGTAATTACTAACCCAAAGGATTTTCCGGATGACTACCTAGAGGCGGAGGAGCCGATTACGAAAATGGAAATTGTTTTACCTCCACAGTATTTAGGCGCGGTTTTACAGCTTAAAGAAGTTTTTCGCTTTTCCGATTTGGAAACTAAGACTTTAAATAATAAGGTGGTGATTTCGGCTAAATTGCCGCTCGCGGACATTGTTCGTGATTTAGATGACAAGCTGAAGTCTGTAACACAAGGGTTCGCCTCTTTTTCTTATGAAATCGCCGGATACGGAAAAGCCAATTTAGCTAAGCTGGAAATTTTAGTGGCTAGCCACTCAGTGCCCGGACTTACTAGAGTTTTGCCAAAAAAAGATATTGAAAGAGAGGCGCGGCACACAGTTGAAAAATTAAAAGAGCTCTTGCCGCGCCAGCAGTACGTTCAGGCAGTCCAAGCATCTTCCGGCGGCCGGATCATCGCCCGTGAGGATATAGCGGCGTTACGCAAAGACGTTACCGGATACCTCTACGGCGGCGACCGCACCCGCAAAATGAAGCTTTGGAAGAAACAGCAAAAAGGAAAGCAAAGACTCAAAGAAATGGCCAATCAAAACAAAATCAAAATTCCAGCATCAGTTTTCAAAGAGTTGTTGAAAAAGTGTTAAAATTACTTTATGAGAGTTGTTATACGAATTTTACTTTTTTTATTGACTGCGGCAGCTGCCTATCAGTTGTACCAGCTTTATAATCAACAGATGATCTTAAAATCAAAAGTGGGGAAGTTGGAAGATCAAACCGCCTCTTTAGCCAAAGAAAACACCGAGACTAAAGAAAATCTGGATTACTATCAAAATCCGGAAAATTTAGCCAAAGAGTTTAAATCCAAGTTTGATTACAAAAGGCCGGGAGAGGAGCTTTATATTATAGTACCAAAAAGATGATTCCGTTAGAGACAACCAGGCTATGGTTTTTCCAATTACTTTATTCTGTGTTTAAAAAGTCGGATGCCATTCCAGCGGTCGTTTTACGGTCGTCTAAAGATGACGTGTCTCTAACGGGATGAAGTATAAAATAATCTTTTTAGCAATCGTCTTTCTTGGCTTAGGTTCTTATTACTTTGTGCGCTCCGGATTATATCCGGTGGCAATAGTAAACAGCACCTTTATTTGGTCCAAGAGTTATCGTGAACACTATAATGCGGCGCTGATTTATTATCAGAACCTGTTTGCTAACTATTCAAAAGAAGAGATGGAAAAAGTCAATATACCTGATTTTTTGCAGGAGCTTCGCCGAGCGACACTTGATAAGTTGATTGAAAATGTCTTAATTTATGGGGAGCTTGAAAATAAAGTTGGCAAAGACCTCTCAAGTTTAGTGGAACGCAAGCTGCCAGCTTTTGAAGATCCCGCTTCGTCAGTTTATGGATTAAGCCCCGCCCAGTTTAAAGAAATGGTTTTAGTTCCGCAGGCACAGCGCGAAATTTTGGAAGGCCGATTGTTTTTAAATAAGCAAACGATGGATGATTGGCTGTTGCAGGCGCGGTCATCCGCCAAAGTGTTCATTTTAAGCTCCAGCTTCACTTGGAATGGCAGCGAAGTGGTGAAGGATTAGGATATTGCGAGGTTAGTGTAGTGGCATTATGCAACCCCTGCCTACCGGCCCGCTTCGCCAAAGCTTTCAGCCAGCCTCGCCGAGTCTAGGCGGGCGAGGCGAGCAGGCAGGTTCCCAAGCCAGGAAATGAAAGTGCGAGCAAAATGCAGGCGTAGTACAGTGGTAGTATATATCCTTCCCAAGGATAGGACGCGAGTTCGATTCTCGTCGCCTGCTCACCGAGTCTAACTCGGCTTCGCGAAGCGGAGACGAGTTAGCGAGGTAGCCGAGTCTGACTCGGCTCTTATCTATATTTATATATAAAAAGCGAAGTTAGACTTCGCACTCATTCAAATAAACTCCCCCGATATACATCGGGGGAGTTTATTTGAGTATCTTTACGACTGCGCTCGAACCTATTTATGGTGAGCTTGTCGAATCCACTTTATCAAAAATTTGTGAACTAAGGAAGCCGCCCCGCCACGCCCTC
>CAYJVO010000014.1:0-16740 GCA_964373675.1 uncultured Candidatus Saccharibacteria bacterium | reverse complement strand
TATTAATAAATCTTTCCGTTATAACCGCCATGGCGGTTATAACGGAAAGATTTCCTGAAGAACAAAAAAACAAAGAAAGGGTCGTGGAAACTAAGAAAGATGAAACCGCTCTTTCAAGGCTTTCTCCCCCGGCAAACTAACGGTGGTGATATAAAGAATATTTTTAAAATTTACATTAAAAACTGCGCATAAAAATTCTATTTCCGCCAAACAATCGTAAGCAGAAACCCAAACGCTTTTTTGCAATTGCTGGAGGCCTAATTGTTTTAACTTCCCACGAAATGCATCTCTGGCCTTTTTATTGTAATGAGGAATATCGTAAATTACTAAACGCCATTGGTAATCCCACTTTTTGTTAGTGTCTATCTTGATTTCATCAAGCTTATATTGCCTTACTAATAATTTTCCCTGATGAGACAGCTCTATCCTCACACTACCGTCTTTCATTTCTAGAAATGAAACGATTTTTTTCTTCTCAAGTTCCCGCAACTTTTTTGCAATTGTCGCTTCCCGTTTTCTAGGTAAGTCTTTAAAATACTCTTTTACAATTCTATGCAAAAAGTACGGCGAGGTAGCGGCAATTGTAAAAAATCCGACTTTAAACAAAGTTGAAAGGATATCCCGTGTTAAATTTCCTTTTCGCAAAAAACCTCTAGGCACGTTTTTATTTAGTCTGCTTAGATAATACTAGAAACTCTTTCCTTTATAAAAGCCATGGCTTTTATAAAGGAAAGAGTTTACAATTTTTGTGATTTTGTGACTATTAATTCTTACTTAGATAATTGTAGATATCAAGAACGGCTTTGACGGCGTCGCCGGCGGAGATATTGTTTTGTTTGTATAAAACATCCGTCGCATCCCCCGCCGCCCAAATGCCCGGTTGCGAAGTCTGTTGAGTTTTATGGTCAACTATTATTTCGCCATACTCATCTAGTTTTATTAAGCCTTTAAGGTATTCTACGTTTGGCATAGAACCGATTTCCACAAAAACACCGTCCAATTTCAATTCTTTTACTTTTCCATCTTTTAAGTTTTTGTATTTCAATCCTGTTACAAACTTATCTCCAAGAATTTCTAAAGTTTCGGCATTAAAAATTATTTCCACTTTCGGGTTAAATTTAATTTTTTCTTGGGTAATCTGATCTCCTTTTAATCGGTCGCCGTGGTCTAGTAAATAAATTTTCGGCGAGTAAGATAGAAGATCCAGTACCGCCTCTAAACCCGAATTGCCTCCACCAACCACGGCGGTTATTTTCTTATTAAAAACCGGGGCATCGCAAGTAGAACAATAAGCCACTCCTTTGCCGTTAAACTTCTCTTCGCCGGGGACGCTTAATTTTTTATGCCGGCTCCCGCTAGCCGCCAAAACTGTTTTGGTATCAAAAACTTTCCCTGATTTCGTAAAAACTTTAAAACCTCCGCTGGATTTCTCTATCTTCTCAACCAAATCCGGAAAAACAATGTCCACTTCTTGAGCCCGCAGGTGATCTTCTAACATTTTGGCAAATTCGTATCCTGAAACGGATTTTGTACCGATCCAATTTTGAATATCGGCTGAAACTAAAGACTGACCGCCAAAGCTATCGGCAATCAAGGCGGTTTTGATTTTTTTTCTGCCAGCATAGATGCCCGCCGACACTCCCGCTGGTCCGCCGCCAATAATAACTAAATCGTACATACTTTATATTATAAATCATGGATCATAAAACAAAATGCCCCGCATAGCGGGGCATTTTGTTTTATCTTCCTCGGAAACTACCTCGGCCGCGGAAATCAGACATTCTGGCGCGATGACAATCGCGACAAAGCAATTTATCCAATCTCGCCGGATCCGGCTCAAATGGCAGCTCGGTAATCGGGCCACTGCATTTTGAGCAAGTCCAATTGCCCTGGTACATCTTACGAGGAGCTTGATTATTAAACTCCATCGAATAATTAAAACTTAATCGCCCTTTTGCTAGTTGTTCGCCAAAGGACGATTCACGCCCCTCGCTTAGAACTAAACTGATGATAATTCTATTACTTAGCAAGCTCTTTGTCAATAGCCGCTTTGAAAACTGAATACGGCTGGGCTCCGGAAACCGACTGCCCATTCACGAAAGTTGTCGGCGTGCCGCCCACTCCATTTATCCGGCCGTCTTCATAATCCTTTTCAATTTCCGCCAAATACTTTTGGCTATCCAAACATTTATCAAATTGCTGTTGGTTCAAGCCCAACCGACCCGCCAGCGATTTCAAAAATATAGAAGACAGGTTGCCGTTGTTTTCTCTGCCATCGGCAATTTCCGTCTCAAATAACTTATCGTGGTATTCCCAAAATTTTCCCTGCTCTGCGGCGCATTGCGAAGCCAAAGCCGCCATCTGCGACTCCGGTCCCAAAAAGGCAAAATCGCGATAGACGAATTTAGCTTTGCCAGTTTTTACATAATCTTCCCGTAATTGAGGTTCGGTCTGGCTAAAAAATTTCCCGCAAAAAGGGCACTGATAATCGCCGAATTCCACTACCGTTATTGGAGCCTTCGGATCGCCTAAAATAACATCGTCATCAATTAAATCCGTTAAACCTCCTGCCGAATCAGCCAAGTCAGCGGTTTCTTTGGTTAATTCTCCCCGACCAGCACTATAAATAACCGCCCCGGCGATCAAAACTGCAGCTACTATGATGCTCAAAGGCAAAAAACGATCGCGTCTTTCCGGCTTTTGATTTTCATCCATATTACCTATACTATAAGAGCATGAATGCGCTTGTCAAACTAAAACAGCTGCTCCTTCTTGCCGGAGATGCCGCCATCTTTTACCTATCGCTGCTTCTCACCCTTTTGCTTCGCTACGGCGACTTTTCAAAAAAATTTTGGGACCTCCATTTTTTGCCCTTTACTGTTATTTTTGGTTTTTGGCTGATTATTTTTTACATCGTTGGCCTGTATGATCCCAAAAACCTTAAAAATACTCCGGATTTTTTCAAAATCTTTTTTTCTTCATTGACGGTCTGCGGAACATTGGCAATCATTCTTTTTTATCTAATACCTGCTTTTGGCATTACCCCCAAAACTAATCTTTTTATTTTATTAATCTTCTTTAGCTTAGCGCTCTACATTTGGAGAATTACTTATAACAATTTTCTTACTGCCGGACGACCGATTAATAAAATACTATTGGTTGGCTACAACAAAACTACCGAGGAATTAGTAAATCAAATCGCCAATAACCCGCAATTCGGATATGAGGTTAAGTTTTGGATGAAAGAAGGCCTGCAAGACAAAGAATTTGAACATTTATCCCAAATTATTCTAGCCAACGAAATTAATCTCATCGTCGTTCCGGCCCATATCAAAAAAAGTTCAAAGGCGGCCCGACTAATTTATAAAAATTTAGTTTTAGGTATAGAAGTAGTGGACCTTGCTGAGCTTTACGAAAAAGTATTTTTAAAAGTTCCGTTAGCCGAGCTGGAAGAAGTTTGGTTCTTGGAAAATCTGGCAAAAAGCCATAAAATTTATGAGTTTTTCAAACGGCCGATTGAAAGAATTCTCGCGATTCTTTTAGGTATTTTGTTTCTACCGCTAATTGGGGCGGTTGGCCTTTTAACCGGACTAACTTCCCGCGGGCCAATTATTTACAAACAGAAACGGGTTGGCCGTGGCGAATCAGAATTTACGATATATAAATTCCGAACCATGGTTGTTGATGCCGAAAAAAACGGACCGCAATTCGCCACGCCGGTTGGCAAAGATAAACGTTCAACACCGCTTGGCGCGCTCCTCCGCCGCACCCATCTTGATGAACTGCCCCAACTATTAAACATTCTCAAAGGAGAACTCTCGTTAGTTGGTCCAAGGCCAGAGCGACCGGAATTCGTTATCAGACTAAAAAAGGAAGTTCCTTTCTACGAATTGCGCCACGTGGTCCGGCCGGGCATTACTGGCTGGGCGCAAATTAACTACCGCTATGGCGCCTCCGCGGAAGACACATTTGAAAAACTCCAATATGATCTTTACTATCTTAAGAATCGCTCGCTGATCTTGGACGTCATCATTCTTATAAAAACATTAAAACTCTTTTTTGTGATGCTGAAGTAGAGCCCTCAATCCTTCCTCCATGGTCACTGTTGGTTCCCATCCCAAAAGTTCTTTTGCTTTGCTGATATCCGCCAAAGTCTCTTTAACTTCGCCTTGCCGCGGCGGCGCCATCACGCAAGTTCCTTTTACTAATAACTCATCGTGATGGGAATCCGTGGGAACCCCGGCCATCATCTTTGCCACATCCCAAATGGTATACTTTCTGCCGGTGCCAATATTAATAATTTCTGCGCTGCCGACTTTTGGCGAACGCATTGCTAAAAGATTAGCCCTTACCACATCGTCCACCCAAGTAAAATCGCGGCTTTGGTATCCGTCTGGGACAATTGGCAAAGATTTACCTTGTTTCACAAAATCTGCAAATATGCCGATAACAGTCGGGTAAGGACCATCCAAAGCGGTATTTTGGCGTGGGCCGTAAACATTAAAATAACGAAGGCAAACCGTTTCCGGACCGCCGGTTATTTTTCCCATATCCCGCATCAGCATCTCACCCATTCGCTTTGTTGATCCATAAGGATGCAGAGCTTGGGATAAAACTTTATAATCTTCTTTCAGCGGCAAAACAACATCTGGACCGTAAGCTGAAGAAGAAGCGGAATAGACCACTCGCCGAACGCCATGTTTCTTGGCCAGCGCCAAAACATTGCGAGTGCCGACTGCATTTACTTGAAAATATAAATCTGGGTTCTTAAAAGAAGATTGAATCCTTGCCAGCGCCGCTGTATGGAAAACTCCATCTACTTCCTTAAACAGCGGGTCTATCTTCTCGTAATCACGGATATCTACCAAATGAAAATCGGCTTCAGGGTTAATATTTTCCTTCTTTCCGCTGTCTAAATTGTCTATTATTACTGCTTTATGGCCGGCCGCGATTAACGCGTCAACGATATGAGAACCGATAAATCCGGCTCCGCCAGTAACAATGTATTTTCCCATAAACAATTAGTATAGTATAAGACTATATGTTTTTTATAAGAAAAATCAAGGACTGGCTGCTGACCAACAAAACTAGCGGACAAATAGTCGCTAAAAACACTTTTTGGCTGTTTTTCGGACAGATGACGAGCCGGCTGCTTAGAGCAGCGATAGTAATTTATGCCGCCAGGATTCTTGGCGCCACCAGCTGGGGAGCTTTTTCTTATGCCCTGGGGATTGCCGCCTTCCTTACCATTTTCTCTGATATCGGCATCAACGCGCTCATTACCAAAGAAACTGCCCGCAATCCAGAACTCAAAAATCAATATCTTTCTACTGCCTTTTTTACAAAATTAGGCCTTTTGACTTTATTAATTGTTGGCGTCATTTCTTCTTTCCCGTACCTCACTAAAATTGAAGAAGCGGCGGCGATTATGCCGATCCTTATTTTCGTTTTTGCTTTTGATACGCTCCGCGACCTTGGATCAGCGATTACCCGCGCCTTGGAAAAAATGCAAATAGAAGCGGGGGTCCAAATATTCACGAATCTGGCGATAGTCGTTTTAGGATTTTTATTCTTGAGTATCCAGCCGACCAGCGCTTCGCTTGCCTTGGCTTATGCCGCCGGCAGCGGCCTTGGCTTAGTTGCTATCTCCGTTATTTTAAAAGACAGTTTTAAAAACATCTTTTCGCATTTTAATAAGTCGCTGGTAAAACCAATTCTTGCCACTGCTTGGCCGTTTGGTTTGATGGGTCTGATGGGCGCAATCATGCTCAATACCGACATTATTATGCTTGGCTGGCTCCGTTCTCCGACCGAAGTTGGTTACTATTCTGCCGCCCAAAAACCAATTCAACTGCTTTATGTTTTGCCGACCCTGCTTGCCACCAGCATATTTCCGATTATGGCGCGGCTTGCCAAAACTGACTTAGGCAAAACAAAGCAAATTTTGGGAAAATATATCCGGCTGGTTATTTTGGCTTCCCTGCCCATCGCTCTGGTCGGCATTCTCTTTCCAAGCTTTATTATAAACGTCCTTTTTGGCGCTGAATATGCGCCAGCGATTCTAACTTTTCAAATACTGATGGTGACGATTCTTATCGTTTATCCATCTACCCTCATCGGTAATGCCATTTTCGCCTATGACCACCAAAAATCATTTATCGCCTTTGTCGCTGCTGCGGTTTTTGGGAATATTTTCTTCAATCTTCTTTTAATTCCGCCGCTCGGAATTGAAGGAGCTGCTATCTCTACTGTCTTTACTCAACTCCTTACCAATGCTTTGATTTGGCACAAAATGAAAAAAATCACCACTCTTTAATCGCCTTTTCCCATCTTGTAAAAGTTCCGCAGTCAAACCAGCGGCCATTTTTTACCTTGTAGCCCACAAGCTTCCCCGCTTTCGCCAGTTTGGGAAAGATGTCTTTCTCAATCATTAAAAATCCTTTATTAAAATCAGCGTAGTCAAAGACCTCTGGTTCAAGAACGTAAAGTCCGGACGAAATGTAATTTGAGAGAGGGTTTTTGGGTTTTTCCAAAAAAGTCTTAATAGCAGTAGCTACCATCACCGGTACTCCGTAATCAGAGGGGTTCGGTACCTGCACCAAAGCGATAGTCGCCAGCGGCCGGCAAGGATGCTTTTTATGAAATTCTACCAATCGCGACAAATCAAAATCCTTCAGCTCATCGCCATTTGATAAAATAAAAGTTGCTTTTAATTCCTTTTGTAAATACTTTAAACCGCCGAAAGTGCCTAATGGTTCGGGCTCAACATAAATTTTTAAATTTTTCGGCAGGTCATTTTTATATCGGCGCTTCCACCATAGATAATCGTCTTTATGATTATTGTTAACAAGCAAAAATGATTTTCTAATACCGCGGTTCTGAAAAAACTCCAACAAATGATTAAGAATCGGTTTTCTTCTTACAGTTAAAAGCGGCTTCGGGGTCTCCAAAGTTACCGGCCGAAGCCGCGTTCCTAACCCACCAGCTAAAATAACTCCCTTCATGGGAGTTATTTTATCATTGATCCATCTCGTCGGCAATCGCTACTGCGTCGTCTTCAACATATCCTGCAGCTGCTTTTGCAAGTCATTTAATTGCTGCTGAAGTGCTTTTTTCTGAGCCGCTTCATCTGCTGAAGGAGCGGGGGCTGGCGCCGATTGCTGCTGGCCGCCAAAAACTTCTTGCAGTTTAGTTCGGGTCTTGGGACCTACAGAGCCAAAACCGGGATCGCCTTCAGAAGCAAGGCCATATTTCTTCTGAAATCTCTGCACTGCTTTTTCGGTTAAATTGCCGTAGTATCCAGAAATATTTGCTTCAGGATAAACCTCAGAGTCAGTAGCCAATAATTGCTGTAGACGCTTCACATCATTATTGCTCATTCCTTTACTAAGACCGCTGGTGAAGACTGCTGAAACAGCAGCGGGCGACGGCTGCGGCGCTGGCGCAACGGCTGGAGCCGGCGCAGACGGAGTCGGAGCCGGTGCTGCAAATACTGCGTCTAATTTAGCTCTAGTTTGAGGACCAACGCGGCCTGCTTGCGGCAAACCATGTTTTGCTTGAAATTTCTTTACGGCCCTTTCGGTTGCCGGACCAAAAAATCCAGTCACCGATCCTTCAGGATAAATATCTTTATCTTGCGCCAGAAGCTGCTGCAGCCGCTTTACATCATCATTTCGCGCTCCGCGCTGCAAATCTTGGTTAAAGACTGGAGAAACTACTTGAGCAACTGGCGATGGCTTAGCAACTGTCGATGCCGGGGGCTGAACTGCTGCTATAACAGCAGCAGGCTGTGACGCCAGAGCAGGTGCGGGCGCTGGAGCTGGAGCTGGCGCTGGCGCCACGCTCGGCGCAGAAGGAGCAGCCGCTCCACCTCCACCGCTACCGGACGGAGAACTAGTAGTGCAAACAGTTCCGGTCGGGGTAAAACTCATTGTGCCGCTGCCGGTTTGGGAGCTTAGTGAAAGAATTGATGAACTGCTCCCGCAAGTATACTCGGTAGTAACTCCCGACGCACTTCCATAATTGTATGTCGTCCGATCGCTGGAAGTAACAGTAAGAGTGGAATTAACGGCCAACCCAATAGTAAAGCCGCCGCCATCTACTCTTAGGGTCTCCAAATTACCATTGGTAACAGTAAACTCCAAATTACTGCCGCCAACAGCCATGACCAAAGTAGTGCCAGTACCCAACTGAACATCGTCAAAAGCCGCTAATACCAAAGAGGGCGCGATAACAGAAAGAATTAAAGTTGTAAGAACTTTCTTGAACATAATAGATTATGTTAAGTGGTTATTATTCACCCGCGCCTGCTCTTGGACAAGGTACAGACGTAACAGACAAGACAGGCGTTGTGGCATCCGCAGCTTCATCAATGCTGCCAACCGTAGCCATGATGGCGATACAACCCTGACCGTCAGTGGAAGTTAAAATGATTGCCGAACCAACGCTTGCGCCACCTGCAAGGAATAAAGTAGTAGAGGCAGTACCGGGACCAGTGGAGATGTATACTGTTTCACTAGAATTAACATTTCCTCCACCCATAACTGTGGGCCAAGTAGTGGTACCAATACCAACACGGCTACCAGAAGAATCAACGACTAAACTATCGGTGTCAAACAAGACTCCTCCGGTAAAGCTTGAAGTGGCTGCCGCCGTACTGACAACTTTACCTGAAGATTCAATATGACCGCCAGTAACAGTTAAACCAACTGCCGAAGAGAGGCCGCCATTGAGTCTTACATCTACTCCTCCATCAAATGTAGAAGTAGCAGTACCCTGAACATCAATTAGATCGGTAATACCCAATCTTCCTCCAAAAACGCTATCGCCTACCACGGCAAATTGAGCGCTGTCAGGGCTGGAGCTGCCAACGCTTAAGGTATTAGTAGCAATTAAGGATGAAACAGTAGATGATGCATCAACATTCCAATTTCCTTTCACGCTGCCAAAACCGCCGACGCCGACTGCGTAAGTTGTAGAAGTGGCATCACCATTTCCCCATTGCAATATAGAACCGCTGGATGTTGCTGTAACATAATTAGCCAGCAAAAAGTCGTCAACCAAAGCTACGCCTTTTACGCCAAGGGCGCCGCCAGGCGAAGAAGTGGCAATACCAACGCTGTCAGTGTCTACAAAAGTAGCACCGAAAGTCATTAAAGCGACCAAGAAAACTGATAAAACGACTGAGACGGCAAAAGTGATTAACTGCCGTTTACGAAAAACGATGAAACTCATAGTTTTTATTTTTTAAAAAATTTAAATCTGACCTTAACACACGATACCTCACATCGTGCCAATAATATAAGTTTAAAAAAGCAAAGAGAGATTACAAGGGGGGGGGGTGAATAACATTGTGGATAATTTCAGCAAAAAATTATAGTTCTTCTAAAATATCCAGAAACCTTGCTGAATTGGGCACGAAAAATAAAATTTGTTCATAAATAGCCCTGGCATTCTGGCGATCGCCAACAAGTATGTAAGTGTTGCCAATTTTATCTAAGCTATCCACAAAAGCAGACAAGGCAATCCCCTCCTCCCTAGGATTGGCTGAAAGCCGGATTTGATTCAGGTCTTGTATTACTTGACTGACTAAATCGTTCCGTCCAAGCAAAACAGCCGCTACGGCCTTATTGGCGTGAGCTCCCGGGTTGTTCGGCTCCAAATCAACAGCTCTTTGCAGAAGATCAATTGTTTTATCAAACTCTTGAGTTCTTAAATAATTATCCGCAAGGGCATAATAAATATCCTGCTTGGTCGGGCTTAAAGATAGGGCTTTTTGGAAATGATCGCGGGCATTCAAAACATAAGAAGAATTAATTTGAATTCCTGCCGAATTATAGAGTGATCCCAAAAAGAGATGCAGACGAATATCGTCAGGAAAACGCTCCAAATGTTTTTCTATTCGGCTGGCTGTAAAATCAAAAAATTTTGACTTTACTTTTATATCAACCGGCTGGGATATCAAGGCCGAAGTTATTCTAGCTAGTTGTTCAAGCGCTTCAGTATTGCCGAAAGTATTGTAATCCAATGTCTTTCTGAAAGACTCCAAAGTTTTATTAACCGCATCAACTTTATCAGTGGTAGCTTGCAAAGAACTGATGATGCCTCGAGCGGTCAGTAAAGGTTTGAAATTTATAAAATAACTTATGGCAAGAATTACCGCCAAAAGTACGGGGGTGGTAAAAAGAGATAAATTAATATTTCTTTTAATCAATGGGCCATTTTGGTCGGTTGCAGAAACTTTCTCATCAAAAAAACTTAAATATCCTAAAAT
This sequence comes from uncultured Candidatus Saccharibacteria bacterium, assembly GCA_964373675.1. Lineage (GTDB taxonomy): Bacteria > Patescibacteriota > Minisyncoccia > UBA6257 > WO2-44-18 > CAYHXN01. Next base: position 6,467 of record CAYJVO010000014.1, on the reverse strand, counting down.
CCCGAAAAACAAAACATAGGTGTTGAAATTATCAAAGACAAATAAATTTTGAATAAAATAAGCTATTGGCAATACAACCAGCACCAGCCCTTCTTTGGGACTAATCTTTTTCTCCCGCCAAGCCATTGCTAGCGTCAAAAATAAAGCCACAAAAAGCGAAAGGTAAGAAATAAGACCGACAATGCCGGCGTTAACCAGCCAATCAAAAATAATGTTGTGAGAACGATCAAACCACGGCTCCTGGTCATAAAGACGCGGATCAAAGTATTGAGAAAAAATCCTAAGATAATTCTCCTGTCCCCAACCAAGGATCGGTCTTTCTTTAAACCCCTGCAGACTTATATTCCAAATTAAAAACCGGGCCCTAATAGTCTTGTCCGTCAATGAAAGACCGGCAAACCGCGAAAGCACATCGCTTTCTTGCACAAACTTTGCATCTTTAACCAGCCAAAACACTACTGGCAGCAGCACAATCGCTGCCAAACCGGCAACGGCCAGCTTTTTATACAGCCCTTCCTGAACCGTCTGACTTTTAATCAGCAATATGTAGAGGAGTAAAAAGATTGGCGCAGTAATGAATAAGGCCAGCGCCACGCCGCGACTAGCAGTGAAATACAATACTATGAAGTTAAAGATTAACGACCCTAAATAAAAATATTTCAGCCAACGCTTACCAGTATTGAAATATAATAGAAGGCTTAAAGCGCTGATAAAAATAAGATAGACAGCCAGGTAAGTTGGGTTGCCGATCGTGCCATCTATTCTTACACCGCCGCCCTGAATGGCTTCTTTGATGCCCAGAACTTGCAAAATTCCATAACCGCCTACTAATAGACCGGCGATTAAAAATAAATTAAAAAAAGTCAGCCACTCTTTTTTAGTTTTAAAAACGCTGATGATGATCAAAAAGTAAGCGTACAAATGCAGAAACATTAAGTACCCCTCCATCCGCTCAAAGCGAGACCAAAAACTGTTGTAGGGATTAATCCCTAATAAATCGGCGAGTCCGACTATAACTACAAAAATCGTCACTGCCCAAAATATTAAATTTGGTTTCGGCCGGTAGCGCTTATCCAAAATCATCAATCCCACCCAAAGCGCCAGCGCAATTTCTATTAAAATCCGAAAAGTAAAATTTCTTCCCGTAATGTAAGGGAAGAACATTGAAGTGGCAATCCAAAGCGATAGAAAAGGAATTATAAAAACTAAGGCTTTCAGAATCCAGGTATAGTATTTTGTAAGATTATTGATGTTCATGCGGCTATTCGCATCATTCGCATACTAGTTCGCATTTTTCGCATTATGTTTTTTCTTCTTATCGGCAATTTCAATTTCGGTAATGTGTTTACTTACATCATCGTAAGTAAGCCCCTGCTCTGACAACAAACTGCCGTTAAAATCCCAAGCCGATCGCAAAAAATCGTGAACATCCTGAAGGCCCTGCTCTTTGGCAAAAACCATAAACGCGGAAAGGTCTTTCGGAAAACAAAAACCGCCAAATCCCCGATAACCGCCGTGGTTGACGTCCAAATGCGAATCGCCAATCCGATGGTCAGCCGCCATTCCCTTGCGGACATTTTCATAATCCGCTCCTAGCTTTTCAGCAACCCTAGCCAGAACATTTGCCCAATTAACTTTCTGGGCAAAATAAACATTGCCAGCGTACTTAATCATTTCCGCTTCCGTAGCAGTAATTCTCGTTTGTTCATAAGTGCCGTGGCCCCAGGGAGACATAAACGGGGCTTTGGGTAATAGCGACAAAACTAGATGCGCCGCGTCCAGGCTTTTTTCCGTAAAACCGACAATCTGCCGATCCGGACGAACCATGTCGTACCAAGCCGTGCTTTCGCTTAAAAACTCGGGATTAAATAGAAGCTTGTGCTGGAGATATTGCTTTTGTAATCGCTCAGTGGTACCCGGCGGTACAGTGGATTTAATAACTATTATCTTGCCGCTCAATTGCCCCATCTTACCAACCGCGCCCTCAACAATAGAAGTGTCGCAAGCGCCAGTTTTGGGATGGCACGGCGTCGGGACAGCGATAAAAACAACTTCCGCCTTGTTAATGTCACCGGCGCATTTTTTTGGATCAATGTCGTATAAAAAAAGATCTTCTCCGGTTTTGTAGTTCCGGAATTCCTCAAGATAACGCTTGAGCTGGGCGCCCACCCAGCCAACACCAATAATACCGATTTTGGGACGATACATTGTGATAATTTCTAATTTCTAATGACTAATTTCTAATGGATTCATATTACCGCAACTATTTTAAAAATGAAACTCCCCGGCCTTACCCTCGGCCCCGCTGGAAGCGGAGCCGAGTCTGTCTCGGCGAAGCCGAGTCTGACTCGGCGGAGCCCCACGCCTTTGGCGGGGCGTGGCAGCCGGGGTTTCTGATTGATCAAGCGACGCTCATCCGCCACTATTACGCGTAATAATGGCGGATATGCCCGCACTTCCACGGCCTACTCCAGCCTTCGTAGCCGTAGGCTACTACGGCGGAGTAGGCCGGCCGTGGTTTTCGTTCGGAAATTCGGCATATAAAAGCCGCCTAAATAAGGCGGTCTAAAGTTATCAGATCATATTTCTTTACGTCTTCGGAGAGTCTCTTGCCTAAAACCTCTTCGTAACGCTCGGATGGAATTCCACCAGCGCATTGGGGACGCATAGCGTAAAGCATTTCCGGTCCCAGATGGGTTCCGGCTTCCAAATAAGAAGAATAGACCAGAGATTTTCTAAACAGCGGCCGGAAAATCAGTTCGCCTTCCTGCAAAATTTTGCCAGCTTCACCCATACCCGCTTTTACGATTTCGCTTGCCAGCACTTCACGCTTTTTATTATTACTCACCGCAACTTCTCGTATTTCTTTAACCATTTCTTTAAATTCCACCGGCGTAAGAGACGCTTTGTGGTCTGGCCCCCACAGATCGCGACTCAAAGTAAAATGCTTTTCTACTGCCACAGCGCCAAGCGCCACAGCGGCAACGGCAAGCTCTTTCACAATGGAGTGATCAGAAAAACCAATCGGCACGCCATAACGCTCCCAAAAATATTCAATGGTTCGCAGCCGGAGATTTTGAGGCGGACAGGGATATTGCGAAACGCAATGCATCAAAACTACATCCGGACAATTCTTTCGCACGAATGCGACCGACGCATCCACCTCCGCCAGAGTACTCATTCCAGAAGAAAGAAAAATTGGTTTGCCGCTGCGCCGTAAATAATCCAGCAGTACAAAATCCAAAATATCTCCTGAACCGACTTTCCAAAAAGGCGCGCCGACATGATTTAAAATAATAGCGGCCCCTCGGCTCATTGGCGTTGAAAAAAAGACAATTCCGATCTTTTCGCAATAATCTTTCAATGGACGCCAAAATTCATCCACTGGCGTTGCCAACGTGTTCCGTTCAATCCAGGCCCGCCTGCCTTTTTTCCAATTCGGAAAATGCGGGGAATCTACGTAAATATCCAGAATTTCATCATCCACATAATGTGTCTGGAATTTTACGGCATCGGCACCGGCAGCAACCGCTTCATCCACGAGCCGTTTGGCGTTTGCCAAATAATCCTCTACCGATTGCTCTTGCTCGGTCTGAATAAAATTTTTACCCACTTCTGCAATGACAAAAACGCCTCCCTGCATCCTTTGCCGAATCAAATCGGACACCGAATCCACCATTCCAGCCTTTCAAAAAAACCAATTATATTGTAACGCAAAATGCTTCAATTGAAAAGATTTTAGAAAATTGTCGCAATTAAACTCCGCGCCGATGCGGTTTAAACGCGGCTTATGACATCACATATATAACCCAGCTCTTTTTCGGTAATATACTGATGGCAAGGAAGGGCAAGGCATTTTTTATACTGCGGATCAAGGATATTGCGATTAACATCAAAGTGCAGAATGTCGGCGGCAATGTTTTTCTCTTTAAGCATTTGTTGCGCAACAAGCAGCTTCCCCTCGGGAAAAAACATCGGTACGCAGAGCGGAATAATCTCGCTTCTTTCTTCAAGATGGCTGGGGTAATATTTCCCGCCTTCCCGCTTCTTAAGAGTGTCAAAGCAGTACCGCCTCCGCGCAATCTCGGATTTTAAGTCCTCAAGTGTTTGGGGAAAACGCCGAAGCGCCGCGGACGCGATTTTGGGAAAATGAATGCTTTTAATATAAACAGCGTACGACAAGAAAATTGGCTTGCGCCGTAAATACTTTTGCCGCGCCTCATATACAGACACGCAATCAAACAGGCGATGTCCCAGCGATCGCGGCTCAAGCCGAAGATTGCGAACGCTGTCTATAATATCGTCCCGCCTGGAGAGAACCGCGCCGCCGACATACGTTGGGAAAAACTTTGGAAAAGTGACTACGGCGGCATCCCCGAAGCCGCCAACCATCTGTCCTTGGTAAGTGCTTCCAAACGAATGTGCGCAATCCTCAATAACAAACCAGCCGCGCTTTTTTGCTTCAGCCATAATAATATCCATACGCTGGGGATACCCCCACTGATGAAGCGCGAACACTGCCCTGGTGCGAGCATTGGACTGCTGCACTCCAAATCCCTGCAGATTAAGTATGTACAGCACCGACCGGCATAAAAAATCAGGAACGAGAATATGGTCAGTACGAACAAGACCAAGTTGCCTTATTATGTGATAAATACCGGCACGCGCGGAACTAACCACCGCCGCCTTGGTGCCAAAATATTGCGAAAGAATCTCGTCTAACGCTGATTCCTTAATGACGGCATGCGTATGCTTAACCGCCTTTTTGTTATAGGGATATATATCAGTCATTTTGATTAAATGTTGAATGTAACGTGTAAAATGGGTTTCCGTGTCGCGATGATAGTTAATGAATGTTCTTTCCTAAAAATTTTACAACTTTTTTGGCAATACGGAAGATCGGATCCGCGTACCGGCAAATATAGATATCCGCAATATTGCCGCCGAAAGACATCTTGAAATCTTTGATGCCGGCCTTGGCTGGGTCATCGGTAATGCCAGCTAGGTCAAATATTCTTCTGCCATGAGATTTCCCCCATTTTATAGCTTCCCAATTTAAACCCCTGGTGGAGTGAGCAATAACTTTATCCATCCCTTCCATTTCTTTTCGAAGGGATGCAATATGTTTTGCTCTGATGATTTCGCCATTGTCGTAAAAAGACATAGCTACAATCATTTTGCCTTTAAAGTAGGCGTTGAAAAAAATACAGTTTTCAAATTCTCTTTTAAGGTCCGGGTGTGCCCCTTCTTGATTCTTGATTCTTTGGTAAAGCGCGTATGACTCGGCGAAGTTTTTGTCATTTGCCACCAATTTTAAATCCGGATTTTTCCCGCCTCTCCGGATGTGCTTTTTGCAGGTGTCGTTAAATTTTTGAAATATCTCTTCTAGGTCTTCCGATAAGTTAAAGATTGGCGTCCTCTGCGTTCGAACATCAAAACCGAAAAGCTCTTCCTTCTCAAAAGTATAAATATGAATGTAGTGATACTTTTTCTTAAGTTCTTCCGCGTCCTTTCGGGTTACATTCTTGGCAAGAATTCGGGCATATCGTAAACCGAGAAAAGATAGGTCTTGTATCAAGTCTTCTTTTCGCATTTGAGACAGTTTAGGAAAAGAGTATCATGATGATCCCGCTAATTGCAATCAGCGATCCAATGAATTTTCGGCTAATCCCTCGTTCATGAAAAAAGAGCCAGCCCCCAAAAACACCAAATAAAATTCCGACCCGCTTAACGGCAATAGTATATGAAGCAAATCCAGTCAGCAAGGCCGAATTATGTAATACATTAGCAATAGCCATCGTACCACCCAAAGCTATAGCCAACCACAAACCGGGATAATGTTTTCCGTTTATGATTTCGCCGCCTGACTCTCTAACAACTATTATTTTCTTATATTTTAATAAAAGATAAATTGCGTAGCCAAAAGACATTAGTAAAAGGCTAACGGCGGGAGCAAAAAACTGATCCGAATAGCGCGCGGCCAACTTATCAAAGTTTACAGTTATTGAGTAAATAAAAGCGGCGGTAATGCCTAGCAAATTTCCTTTATGAAAATTCGGCGTTATAACAGAACGTTGATTATTTTTTGTAATAATCCACAAACCTGCAATCGTAAGAAAAACGCCTCCGATTCCTAACAAGGCCGGTTTCTCGCCTAGAAAAATAAAGCCGGTCAATAAAAGAAAAACCGGAGTTAACAAAATCATGGAATAAACTGACGAAAATTCTCCTACTTCATAAGCTCTCAACATAATTGGAAAAGCAATGAAATTCAGCGCTGATGTAATCAAAACTGCTAACCAAAATCCCGCTTGGAGAATCGGCAAGTCTATCACTAAATAAGAAAAGAAAAACAAAATAAATGAACCGCAAAGAGTCGCGAGAAAAGTAATAGTAAATTTTGAATATCGGCTCCAATTCACCGCCACTTTTTGCATTGCCTGCACACCGGAATTAGCGATTGCCGA
>CAYJVO010000013.1:0-16773 GCA_964373675.1 uncultured Candidatus Saccharibacteria bacterium | reverse complement strand
ACCCCCGAGCTTACCCACGGCCTCACTGTAAGCGGAGCCGAGTCTGACTCGGCGGAGCCCCACGCCTTTGGCGAGACGTGACCTGTCTGCCGGCAAACAAACGCTCGGGGCATCCATTTACTCTTCAAACAATTGCATTGTTTGCCCAGCACCTGCTTTGACGCGTCAAAGTGTTTGACGCGTTGAACTGCTATTACTATGACGCGTCAAAACACCGCCATATTTTAATTTCATACACAATATTGCTATCACGCGTGATAGTACTTTGACGCGTCAAAACAGGTGCTGGTGACGCTCCATCTCTGAGCGTAAGCTCAGAGTGTCTTCATGCAAAATGAAACTCCCGACTTTATGGTTCGACTGCGCTCATCATCCTGAACCTGTCAAAAGGCGGCCAGGGTTTCTTTAATTACGAGTCTGGCATGTCCAGGTACTTTCCCATGGGAAAGTACCTGGACATGCCCACGCTTCCACTCCGACATACGTCGGAGTGGTTTTCGTTCGGAAGTTCGGCATATAAAAAGCTCCCCGAGGGGGGAGCGCGTGAACATTTTATCCCGCCCTTGCGTGCAAGGACGGGGTTTACTTTTTCTCTTTTTCGCCGGGCGCCCGTTTAAGCGCCTCCGGGCTGAGAATAAAATTCTGTCCGGCAGGCAGAATCATCACCTCAATCTTGTCGCTCAACTTCTGGATTAACGCATACTGAACAAACTCAGGCGTGAGCGACTCGGATAGTTTATGATTCGCCTCGGCTTGTTTCTCCGCCACAGCCAAAATGGCATTGCCTTCGCCCTTGGCCCTTTCTAAAACTTGTTCTGCGCGGTGCCGTTCTACCACCACTTTCTGCTGCTCCTCCAAAGCCCGCTGAGTAGCTATTTGCTTAGCCTCAATCGCGGTCTCAAATTCTTTACTAAAGTCAATATTGTCTAGCAGAAGGTCCTCAACCTTAATTGAATGATTAGAAAGCTCCTTCTCTAACCGTTCTCTAACTGACCGGCGTATACCCTCGCGGTTAGGCGCAATATCAACGCTTTTGTACTTTACAATCTCATCTTTGAAATTTTGGTTCACCCTCGGCTCCACTAACACTTGGAAATATCCCGGTCCCACTGTCCGGTAAAGCTGCTGGATTGCCTCTGGGCTAGCGCTGACATTGAGCGAGGCCCTAACATACACTGTCTGAGTTTCTTGGCTGAAGCACTCCAGCTGGTTAAAAACATGCCGCTGTACCTGGATATTTGCCACCTGGACCCTGCGCCACGGAGCAACGGTTTGAAAACCCTCTCCAAGCTGACTGACAATAGCACCGAACTCATAAACAACGCCGATGTTGCCGGCGGGTATCTGTTGAAAAGAGGCGCCGACGGTCGTACCGCCAACCCAAAGTGAAAAAATAAGCACAGCCCCGACCCTAGCTACTGATCCCGCTTTTCGGTGGTCAGCTTCTTCGCCATGCTTTTTAAAAAAATTCCCGATAAACCAAGCCGCGCCACAAACCACCACCGCCAAGACCGCGCTGACGATCCAGCCCATTCTGTCTCCTTAAAAATTGGCAAAGTGCTTTCTAGACGCCGGCACCTCGGCCGACTGAAATCTAGAATTGCATTATATTATCAAACTAAAAACAAAAAGTCAAATGCCCCCACACCTAATAAACCCCTCTTTTATTAGGTGTGGGGGGCATGCCTCAAATTCAAAACAGTTTGGCAATATCCCGCACAGTAATGACAACCATCAGCAAAATAAGAAAAATAAACCCGGTGGCGTTGGCCGATTGTTCAAATTTTGGTGAAAGCGGCGATCCTTTGATTTTTTCAATCAAAATAAATAAAAGCCGTCCGCCATCCAATGCCGGAAATGGAAAAATGTTGAGGGCAAAAAGATTTAAAGAGATAAGACCGATAAGCTGCAAAAGGTAAACTAAACCGAGCGATCCGGCTTGGTTGGCTACGCCGAAAATTCCGATTGGGCCGACAAAATTTGCCAAAACCGGCGCTTGAGTTAAAAAAGCTATAAGCAGCTGAAATAAAGAAACGAAGATCATTGCCGTGATTCCGACGGAAGTGATAAAACCAGAAGCTAAACTTTGCAAAATCGGCTGGCGTTCCACGCCGGCTTCCGCAAAAGCCACGCCGAGCGCTCCTTGCCCTGCCGGCACCTCCACACGAGGAACCGCTTTAAAAATTTCTTCTTTTCCGCCGCGATTTATTTTTAAAGAAATTTCCCTTCCCTTATTAGCTTGGATAAAATCAGAAAATTCCTGACCGGATTTAAAATCAACTAAAATGTCGCCGGCCTGCAAACCGATGACCGCTGCCGGCGTATTGGGCAAAACATCGGTAATCGCTACCGAACGCGGCGCGCCGATGGCAAAAACCGCCGAAATTATCAGCCAGCCCAGAAGAAAATTCATCGCCACTCCGGCTAAAATAATCACGACTTTCTTCCAGGCCTTTTGAATGTAAAATGACCGATCCGAACCTGCTAAAATATCCGAGTATACCGAACTATCACGAATTTGCCGAACTTTTGGATTTAAAACCCGACGAAGCTTAAGAAATTCGTCCCGAAAATTGGCAATAATGCCCAGCTCTAAATTGGCATTTTCTAAGTAGCGTTGCAGTTGATAATAATCTTTCTTGGATATAAAAGGCACCGTTTTAAATTCCAAAATTATTCTGCTCTCCACGATAAAATCGGCTCTGTTGGAATTTTCCCCTCCCAAAAAAAGGGTGGCTTCTCTTTTATAATTTAGACCTGCTTCGTTTAATTTCTTTTCAAAAACATCCGCGTACTGCTTCTCCTTTCCAAATCTGCCAACTTCTTTATGTGTTTCAAAAAGTATTCCGTTGATTTTATAAGCTAAGTCCGCTTCTATAATTTTCCCTTTTTCGGTAAATTCGGATTTGTTTGTAGATTCGGATTTACTTCGTAAGTTCGGATCGGTCATATCGGCTCGATTTTCACCATAAATTTTTACATACCCCCCGAACGGTAAAAGATTAAAACTGTAAACGGTTTCTCCTATTTTTTTAGTAAAAAGCCGCGGCGGGAAACCAAAACCGAATTCCTCCACCAGCAAGCCAAAAGATTTGGCGGCGATAAAGTGGCCTAGTTCGTGAACTAGGATCAGGAGAGAAATACCGAGAACTACGATTAGAATGGTCATCAAAATTTCTAATTATCTAATTTCTAATTGACCTAAAAAAGCACCATTAATCAATTGGGATTTAGGCATTGCTTAGAAATTAGATCAATTAGGTTAATTAGAAATTTATTCATTTATTTCTTTTATCTTCCCAACCAATAACAACTCCACTTCCTGATTCGCCTTGTCCACTGCTTTTTGGACCTGATCGCGCAGTTTGAATTTCTGATCTTCGCCGATCTTTTTTTCTTTAAATTCTTTTTCTACTTCCTTGTTGGCTTCATCTCGCAAGCTTCGGATTTTAATCTTTGTCTGCTCGGAGGAGCTTTTCAACAATTTAACCAGCTCTTGACGCCGTTCAGCAGTCAAAGCTGGCAAGTTAATGCGGATCAAATTGCCATCAATGTTGGCGTTCACGCCCAAGCCAGAAGATTCTATGGCTTTGGCTACCGGACCAGCGGCGTTTTTATCCCAAACGGAGATATCAATCTCCCGCGGCGGTACGATGCTGATAGAACCGAGTTGTTTCACCAGCATCGGCTGACCAAGATAATCCACTTTGATATTTTCTACTAGCTTGGAGGTCGGCCGGTTTGTACGCAAATTCAGCACCTCTTGCTTGAGCGCTTCCACAACCGGTTTAAGTTTTTGTTCTAAGTCCTTAGTTGTGTCCATAAGGTGTATGGCCGATCCGAATCTACGAATTTATCCGAAGCTAACGAAAGGAATCCAAATAACGTTTCAGATTGTATTCGGCGTCTTCGGATGGATTTCGGATTGTTCGGATCGGTCATAAACGGCAAACGATCGGTAAGAAATATATCAAAATCCCCAAGAAAACCGCGAGTATTAATAGTGCAAAAGCTTTGTCCATCCCGTTAAAGACGGGTCGTCTTTAGACGACCGTAACCGCTGTTTACTAGATTCCGACTGTTTTTGAATTTATACATTGTTGTGGTTGGCAAAATATTTTTAAGTTGTCTCTAACGGGATCCGTCCCCTATAGTCATTACTTCCAACTGTAACCTTTTATTAGTATTGTACCTTTTAATCATTGACCAGCGATGCAAAAGCTCCTTTAATATTTTCCAGTTTTTTATTTTATCACGCCTTAACTCAATAATTAAGCTTGCTATAAAATCTTCAAGTTGAGACGGCTCGTCCGTAACGGCTTTGATAATTTCTTTTTTCTCGGCCGCCGGAGCGTTAAAAAAACGTTTTGCCAAGCCAAGATCTTGCCCCTGCCTAGACAAGTCTAATCCCTCGTTAAAATAAATCAGCTGGAAGCGAGAAACGAGGGTCGGCAATAAAATGTCGCGGTCTTTTACTGTCAAAATCAAAAGAGCGTGGGGTGGCGGCTCCTCAGCAATTTTCAAAATGGCGTTTTGAGCTTCCAGGGTTAAATCTGCTGCGTTGGGAACAACTAAAGTTTTGTAGACCGATCGCAACGGTTTTTGCCATAAAAATTTAATTGCCGCTCGGATGCCGTCAATGCCGCGGTCAGATAAAAACAAAGAATCAATTAATGGTTTCTGATTAGTTTCCCAGCGCCGATTTTCTATATAATTAGCCAATTGTTCAGTAAAAATGATTTTTTCATCGCCGGCGCCGCCAAAAAAAAGGTAGCTGTGGGCAAATTGTTTCCGGTCGGCCAGCCGTTGAAAATATTTTTTCAGTTCCTCAAACGCCGCCATATCAATCTCATTTTATCATTTTAAGAGTTATCCACAAAACCATTATGGCGTCTTATTGCTTTTGCCATATAATAAATTTATCAGCTCTTTCAACAAATCTTAGGTCGTCCCGCCTCGGCGGGACGACCTTCCAAGTCCTCTGAAATCAGTGTCCTTGCTGCCTAAACATTTCAGGGGAATGGGTCCTTCGGGACTCGCTCTGACACCTCCTAGTGAGATTCTTGGACTCACCGGAGCTTTAGGCAACCCCCGGGCTATGTGCACTTCTAGCCCGGGTTTTTTATTGGCTTGGCTTATACTCTACCTCTTATTCAAAAGCGTCCTCTTGTAAATATCCAAATGGCTTAAAATCAGGCCGGCGCCTTTAGCCACGCAAAAAAGCGGGTCTTCGGCAACATAAGTGGGGACGCCGGTCATCCGCTTGAAGAATTCATCAATATAATGAAGCTGGGCGCCTCCGCCGGAAAGAATAATCCCCTTTTCCATAATGTCAGCGACTAATTCCGGAGGCGTATTGTTAAAAACATTCTGCACCGAGGCGGCAATATCCAAAAGATGAGGATTAAACGCTTCAGCGATTTCATTAGAATTAAGCGTGATGTCTCTCGGCAGGCCGCTAATCAAATCCCGGCCGCGGACTTTCAGCTCCATTCGGTCTTTGGTAGTCAAGGCGGCGCCAATCTCAATTTTTATATGCTCGGCCATCTGCTCGCCGATTGCCAAAGAATATTTCTTTTTGGCATAGTCCATTACCGCCTGATCAAATTTATTGCCAGCCACCCGCAAACTCGCCCAAGAAACAATGCCGCCAAGTGAAACAACGGCCACTTCGGAAGTGCCGCCGCCGATGTTGATAATCATGTTTCCAGAATAGGCGTTAATGGGGATGCCTGCCCCCAACGCCGCCAAAATCGGCTCTTTGACGATATAAGCTTCTTTTGCGCCGGCTTCGCGCGCGGCATTCATCACTGCCCGCCGTTCTGTAGGAGTAATACCCGCTGGCACAGAAAGCACTACTTCCGGCTTAAAAAAATTAAAAGACCCGATGGCTTTAGCAATAAAATACTTAAGCATCGCCTTGGTAATATAGTAATCGGCAATCACTCCGTCTTTTAAAGGACGATAAGCAATAATATCCTCGGGCGTCCGGCCAATCATCTCTTTAGCTTCCCTGCCAACGGCTAAAACCGTATTATCCGGCGCGCTTAAAGCCACGATGGTCGGTTCGTTAACAATAAAACCCCGACCGGGAACAAAAACAATCGTGTTAACGGTTCCTAAATCTATGCCTATTTTTCTGGTGAACATTTTGAAAATTTCTAATTCCTAATTTCTAATTGACTTAAATAAATGACTAAATGTTTAGAAATTAGATCTTGGTCATTGTTTAGAAATTAGATCAATTAGATTAATTAGGAATTCTGGTAATGTCTGCCCCCAACGCCCTCAAACGTTCATCAATCCTTTCATACCCTCGGTCAATTTCTTCAACACCGTCAATCACCGATTCTCCTTCAGCGACTAACGCCGCGATGACATGGGCAATACCGGAACGCAAGTCTCCGACTTGAAGATTAGCGGCTTTAAGCGGAGTCGGACCGATTATTTCCGCACTGTGATGAAATTTTTTTTGAGCAAAACGGCAATCGGCCTCATCGACGCACTGTGATAACACTTTAATCTTGGCGCCCATTAAATTCAAGTCGCTGGCATAACCAAAACGGTCTTCATAAACGGTTTCGTGAATAAAAGAAACGCCTTGGGCCTGAGTCAGCAAAACCGCAAACGGCTGCTGCCAATCAGTCATGAATCCGGGGTGGGGTTCGGTTTTAATTTGAAACGCTTGCGGGTTGCCTGACCGATGAAACAAAATCCCTTCCGGGCGTACTTCGTACTCTCCGCCTGCTCGACGAAAAGCATTTAAAAAAGTAATCAGGTCTTCCTGGCGCGCCCCGGCCGCCAAAATCCTTCCGTCAACGGCAGCAGCAAGACAGGCAAACGACACCGCCTCGTTGCGATCTGGTATTACGCTGTGTCTGACACCGCGAAGACGCTTTACGCCCTCAACAATAATCTGGCGATGTGTGCCGACTTCAATGAGCGCTCCCATTTTTTGGAGCATTTTTATAAGATTCATGATTTCCGGCTCTACGGCGGCATTACGGATCAGTGTTTTGCCTTTGGCCAAGACAGCGGCCAAAATCGTATTTTCGGTCGCGCCCACGCTGGGATAGCGATGAATTACCGGAGCCCCGCGCAAACCGTTTTTAGCTTCGGCTACATAATAATCCGGACCGGCATCAACGCGCGCTCCCATAGCGGTGAGGGCGTCAATGTGAATATCTACTGGCCGCGGGCCAATCTTGTCGCCTCCTAAAATAGGAATCTCCGCCTTGCCAACTCTTGCCAAAAGCGGACCCAAAGCCAGTATCGGAATCCGGTTTCGTCGGCTTAATGATGTTACTTTAGAATTTTTGATGGCAATAGTTTGGATTTTCAGAATCCCATCTCTAAATTCTGTTTCGCTGCCAATCAACCGACAAAGCTCCATCGTAATGCGAACATCGCCAATGTCCGGCACATGCTCCAAAACACAGGGCTCTTCAGTCAAAAGCGAGGCAATCATCATCTTGGTAGCAGCATTCTTGGCTCCCGCTAATTTGATAGTTCCGGCGAGTTTTTTTCCTCCGTTGATTACAAATCGCATTTGAATAGAACCTATTTCAATAATAATCCCTAAACGCGTTGTTAGCTAAAATGTTTATATCGCAAGGAGTGACGACGCAGCTGTAGACTATTCTACTGTAAGGAGGAACGACGCCGCGAGATAACATTTTAGCAACAACCCATCGGGATGCTACCAATTTATATTCATAACTTCGTTGCTCGGGCTCGGAGTAAAGTCTACACCTTCGCCCTCGCGCCTTGTTCTGAATAAAATTGGCTAGCATCGCGCTTGGGAGTTATTATTGAGATGGGTTCTATGATTTTAACAGAAACAATTACTTTATTCAAAGATTCATGCCCAAGAAAATCAGAAGGATAATTTTTGTGATTCTAGTCTTGATCTTTCTAGCTTCTAGTCCGTTGGTGATTTTATACGCGAGCGGCTGGCGTCTTAACTTTCAAACATTAAAAATAGAAAGAACGGGCGGCATGTTGCTAAACTTAAACGGCGATGGGTTTACCGTTAAATTAAATGGCCGAGTGGTAGACAGCGATGCCGATCGGTTCTCTAAGGCGCTGCTGATCGCCAACCTTCTTCCGAGACATTACGAAGTGGAAATAACTAAAATTGGATACCAATCCTGGAAAAAACAGCTTATAGTGAAACCCGCTTTGGTGACAGAAACTAAACCGATTATCCTGCTGCCCGAAAAACTTCCTTACCAATTGGTAAGGACCGGCATTGCTGACTTTTCTTTTCAAAATGGATTTCTTATCTGGCAAGACCAAAACAATCATTTCTTTTTAACCAGTTCCGCCAATACTGATTCGGCGCTTAACTTAACCTTGCTGTTTAACTATCTTAAAGAAAAACAGCTTAAACTCCGGGGCTTTAGCCATCTCACTAAGGTAATCCCGAAAGATGCCAGCCAATTTCTGGTTAAAACAGAAAAAAACTGGTACTTGTTGGACACGAAAAAGCTGGTTCTTGAACGATTCAAAGGTTCAACCCCGGAAGCTAACCCCAATCTTGTTTCTCCGGATGGCAATAGGATTGCTACTGCCTCCGAGCATTTATTTATCCAAGACCCGGATCGCCTGCTGCTGGCCGAGATTGATTCTCATTCTCCCGTCAATCTTCAAACCGTCTCCGAAAATGTTAAAACCTATGACTATGACGCTGAAAATAATCGGGTTTATATTTTACTCAATAACGGCGATTTGGTTTATTGGGACTTTGAAAATTTATAGATCAAGGCAAAAACGGCGGCCCCTAAAAGATCCATAAATAAATCGCTCATTGTATCGGCAATGCTGACCTGAGACTGACCAAACCGGCTAAACCCCGAAATTTTATCCAGTCCAAACTCAAAGAATTCCCACAATACGCCGATCAAAGCCACAAACGCCAAAACCAAAATAAAAGTAATTACGAAATTGCTAATGAAGCTGGACCATTGAGGATAACGGCTAATAAGATAAAAAAAGACGCTGGCGGCTATCAGTCCCCCGGCAAAATGAAGAACTATATCCAGCCACCAAAACTTCCAATACCAAAAATTAAGAGCCGCAAAAGCGTGTACTAAAAAAATCAAGCTAATACAAAACCAAATAAACTGCGGCGAGATAAGAAATTTTTTCATCCGCGATGTGCCTGTTAGCGTTTCGCCCACTGGGGGGCGCGGCGCGCCTTCTTTAAACCGTATTTCTTTCGTTCCACCATGCGGGAGTCGCGGGTCAAAAAGCCGGCACGGCGCAAATTACTCTTGAAAACGGAATTAAGTTTAACCAGAGCTTTTGCCAAAGCGTTGCGGATTGCTTCGGCCTGAGCGTGCAAACCGCCGCCCCGAACTTTAACCGTAGCAGAAATCCGATCTATTAAACTTAAAGATTCCAGAGGCGCTCGCACTGCCGCCTGATAAGCAGGAAGTTTAAAATAGTCGGAGTAGGTCCGGTCATTAATAATGATGGCGCCTTTTCTGTTAAAAATCCTGACTCTTGCCGCCGCGGTCTTCCGACTGCCGACTGCCTCAATATATCTTTCGTCTTTTTCGTCTTTCAGTTTGCCTTCGGTTTTAGGTTTATTCTTCACCATGGGAGTTACTTTATAATGAGATTTTTTAACCTTTTTTCCATCAGCCAGTTTTTAGGCAGCATTCTTTTGACTGCCAGACGCAGAACTTCTTTAGGAGATTTTTCAAAAAATTGACGATAAGTGCGTTTGCGCAAGTGCCCTACATAGCCAGTGTGGCGATAATATATCTTTTGAGTCGCTTTTCTGCCGCTCACAGCGATTCTAGAAACATTCTTAACCGCCACTTTATCTTTTCCAGTCAGGTGACGTTCATAATTAGGACTCGTCTTGCCCTGCAAGATAAAAGCGATTTTGGAAGCGAGTCTCCCTAATTTTTGATTTGTTGCGTCAATTGTATGTATCATGTGTTAGGTATCAAGTTTCAAGTGTCAGGTATCACGTGTCATGTGTCAAGAATAATGTTCGTTTTCCTGAAACTTGATACCTGACACTTGATATTTAAACAAATTCTATGATAGCCATTGGTGCCGCGTCCCTTTTGCGATGTTTGGCTTCTTTAATAATCCGCAGGTAGCCGCCCTGCCGCTCTTTATACTTTGGAGCAATTTCATAATAAAGCTTTTGGGCGGATTGTTTTGGAAGTTTGGAAAGTAAAAGCCGCAAAGCCGCCAATTGCTGTTTTTTGGCAACCGTAACCAATCTTTCCACTGCCGGACGAATTTCTTTAGCGCGGGCAACAGTGGTTTCTATGCTTTCGCGCATAATCAAATTATTGGCCAATCCTTGGATAAAAGCCCTCCTTTGTCCTTTTTTGCGATGAAATTTTCTCATTTTACCGATTTATAACTTTCGCGGTATTCGCATTCAGTTCGCGTAGTTCGCATTATGATTTTTTCTTTTTAGCAGCTTTCCTCCTAGTAATCTTTTTCTTTTCCTCTTTTTTCGGCACCGCTAATAGCTCCGGTTCTTTTACTTCAATCTGAGAAATTTTGGCAAAGTGATCCTGCAAAATATTGCTGGCTTTGCGAAGCGCCGCCGACGGCGTCAAACTACCGTCAGTTTTTATAGACAAGCGTAGACGATTGTAATCGGTGCGATCGCCGACACGCATATTCTCAACGGAAAAGTTAACACTCAACACCGGAGAAAAAAGAGTATCCAGAGCAATAGCGCCAATCGGCAGCTTCTCCCCTTTACGGGCTTCCACAGGCACATACCCCAGTCCTTTTTCAACTGTCAATTCCATATCCAGCTCGGTATTTTTATCCGTAATAGTGGCAATGTGCACATCCGGCGATACCACTTCCACTTGCGCATTGGTCTCAATATCTGCAGCAGTTACTTCTTTTTCGCCCTTAACCTTAAGAATCAAGACCTGCGGCTCATCGGTGTGGATGCTGAAACGGATTTTCTTCAAATTCAAGCCGATTTCCACCACGTCTTCAACGATATTACTAATGGTAGTAAATTGATGTCCCGCTCCCCTAATTTTGAACTTAGTAATCGCGGCGCCAGGCAAAGAAGAAAGCAGAGTGCGCCGAAGCGCATTGCCAATAGTCAAACCATAGCCGCTGTAAAGACCTTCAATCTCAAAAATACCTTCGGTATTAGTTTCCGAGATTTTTTTAATGGAGGCGGTTTCGCTAAGATATTGATAAATCATGATTACTTGGAATAATAATCTACGACCAAGCTAACGTCAAACAGAATATCAAAATCTTTAGGCGGAGAAACCACTTTGCCTTCCAGCTTCTCTTTATCCAAACTTAACCACACCGGCGCTTGATAATTCTTAAGGCTGACGGCCAGATCCTGAAACGCGGGATGATCTTTAGATTGAGGGCGGATGGCTATTACATCGCCGGTCTTTACTTGATAAGAAGGAATAGTGACTTTGCTGCCGTTAACAACGATATGCCCATGGCTAACCAATTGGCGGGCAACTGAACGGGAAAGGGCCAGGCCGAGCCGAAATACCGCATTATCTAAACGCTGTTCCAAATAGCTAATGATCATCGGACCAGTGATGCCCGGGTTCTTAACTGCTTTGGAAAAAATCTTTTTTAATTGAGCTTCCCGAATGCCGTAGCTGAATTTAATCTTTTGCTTCTCCTTGAGTTGCTGGCCGAATTCGGAAAGCTGACCGCGCCGGCGCTTCGCGCCGTGAACGCCCGGTCTCTGAGGACGGCGAGTGGTAACACATTTCAGAGAACTACAACGATACGGCTTTAAGAAAAGTTTGGTACCGAGCGATCTTTCTTTCTTTTCTTTAGTGTTAAACATTTTTGTTTGGTGTCATGTATCACGTGTCACGTATCAAGAATAATGTTCGCTTTCCTGAAACTTGATACCTGACACTTGATACCTGATACTTGATGCCTGATACTTGCAACTTCTAGACCCGTCTGATTTTTGGCGGTTTCGGACCGTTATGCGGTATAGGAGTCACATCTTTAATGGATAAAATATTAAATCCCTGGTTGGTTAGCGAACGAATTGAAGAGTCTCGGCCGCCACCAATGCCATTTACAAAAACTCTCACATTAAACGGGCCGGATTTTTTCAATTTTTCCGCCAAAGCAGCAACTACTTTTGAGGCGGCAAAGGGAGTGGCTTTTTTAGGACCGGAGAATCCCAAAGCGCCGGCAGAATTCCAAGCAATCAAATTACCTTTATCGTCCGTAACTGACAAAAGGGTGTTATTATAGGAAGCATTAATATATACCCGTCCGTTTTCAAATTTCTTGGAAACGGATTTGGCCGATTCTTTGGTAACGGCGGCCTCAACAGCCACGGTTTCTTTCAACGCTTCTTCTCCAGTTTGAGTTGTAATTTTTTTCTTCCCCATACGCTTGCGCTACCTAATGCTAACCTACGAATTTATGCGAATGATGCAAATATAATTCGCGGTATTCGCATATGTTGGCATGTTTGGCATTATTTTAATTCAACTTTCCTTCGGCCGCTGCCAGCGGTCTTGCGAACATTGCCGCGAACCGTCCGAGAATTAGTTTTGGTTCTCTGACCACGAACTGGCAATCTTTTAGCATGCCGAGTGCCACGGTAGGCTCCTAATTCTTTTAAAAGATTAATGTTTTGTTTAATAACCTGCCTTAATTCTCCTTCAATTTTGTAATTTTTTTCTATAAAAGCCTTAATCCGACCAACCTCGTCCTGGGTCAAATCTTTTGCCCTTTTTTCTCTGTTAACTTTAGTGGCTTCCAAAATTTTATTAGCCAAACTGAACCCAATTCCGTAAATATAAGCCAACGCGTAAGGCACTTTTTTGTTGTCTGGAATATTTATACCGATGATTCTCATAGATGACCGATCCCAACCCACGAACCTTATCCGAATCTACGAACTAATCCGAACTTACGAAGTTGTTTATTCGGATATTGTTTGGGGCCTTCGGATGGAGTTTGGATTGTTTGGATCGCTTAACCTTGTCTTTGTTTATGCTTTGGATTTTTTTTGCAAATAACAAAAATTCTACCCCAACGGCGAACAGTTTTGCAATTAATACAAATGGGTTTTACCGATGAACGAACTTTCATCCCGTTAGAGACAGGTCGCCTTTTGACGACTATAAATCAGCCGCTGGAACGGCTTCCGACTTTTTAGATATGGAATAAAGTATGTTTTAACAATCATAGAACTAGTTGTCTCTAACGGGATTTGTAATTTTGTAACTTTACTCTTATAGCCTACGGACAATCCTGCCTTTCGTTGGATCGTAAGGCGTAACTTCAACCAAAACTCTATCACCCGGAATAATTCTTATATAATGCAAACGCATCTTCCCCGATAGATGGGCCAGAATAACTTCCTCACTATCCTTCAGTTTTACTCTAAACAGCGTGCCTGGCAGGGATTCTCTCACTCTTCCCTCAACTCGTCTTACACTCTTATCCGGCATATAGAAAAAGATGATACCATAAATAATTCAAACTAGTCAATGGTAATGCTGATGCGCTTAGGATTAGTTGGCGCCGATTGAACCCAAAACGGCCATAAAGCAACTTCAGCGCTTTCTAATCCGGGCAGAGAAAAAAGCAGGGCTTTTAGATCATTTTCTGATTTATTAACCAACTTGCGCTTTAAGTCTTCCGTATCAATATGTCTAACCGCCGTGCTTTTGAAATTGACCGGAAAGCTCATTAAATCGCGGTCAAAATCTGCTCGGGCCTCTCCATAACTTAAATCAAATTTTTTGATCTCAAAATCCTGGCCCAATTCATTTTTGATTTTTTTTAAAAGCATTGCGACCAGATCCGCTTCTTTAAAAACGATCAGTTCTGCTCTTCCTTCACCGGAAATAGTAAAATTTCCTTCGCTGTCAACGCTGGTATTGATCACCGGTTTGCTGTAAATAACCCGGTAAGCACCCTTGATCGATTTAAAATCTTTGGGGATTTGCGCATTCAAATCCGTCAGTAAAACTTCGTCTAATTTTTGGGCGAGTCCGGATTTGGCCTTGATTAAATCGGCATCGCTCGGATACCTCACCTCACCCACAAAACCGCCGCTCATCGGCGCTTTAGACTCCGCATAAAAAGCTTCGTATTTGGGTGTGCCTTTAAAACCGGGGATGGTGAATTTGGAAACCGGACCGATATTATAAGACTCACCGGGCTTATCGGCTGTCACTGCCGCTTCAATACTAGAGGAAACAATTTTCCCATCCACTATTTGGGCACCGGGCACTGTTACTGCCGAAACCAAACGAAACAGCTTTCCCTCCGGAGCCAGAAAACGAGTGGAGGCTAATAATGTTTGCGGGGTGGAACTAAAGGCGTTGTAAATAATGATTTTTCCGGAGGACTTTTGTTCCACTATTTTTTTAGAAGAAGCCGGAAGGGAAAGCTGAAAGATTTTAGAATACGAGAGAACTTGACCAGGGATTTTGGCGACTAAGGGGTCGGGTACGGCGGCCAACTTGTCTACTAAAACGGAATTATTATAAGACCAATCTTGTTTCTTACTGACAATAACAATTTCTGCTTTAGGCAGTATTCTGACAGAGGAAAAAAGGATAATAACTACTGCAACGCCGATGCTTAATACAAGAATAGTCTTTTTAAAAGACGGCGTTGGCAAGTGAATCTTGGGCTTCGGTAATCTCCACTTCCTGTTTTTTACATTAGTGCGGGCTGATTCAAAATGGGCTGGCGTTATTTTTGCTTTAGAATCTTTTTGGACATTAGTCACAATGTCAGAAAATTGCCGTCGCGATTTTATAAAGAAAGGGTTAAGCGCTTCTAGTTTTGCTAAACCGGCCAATTCAATAGTTTTATCATCAACTGATTCAATAATAATTTTTTTGTTCAAAAGCTCGGCCTCCCGCTTAATCAAATGAAAATTAGACAAAGAATCCGCCAGTTTGGAAAAACGCGGAATGCTCAAAGCCACCTCGTCGGCTTCCGAATCAATAATCTTCTCCACCACTAAAGACGCTTCGTCATTTTTGTTTACGGTTATTTTTTGAATCTTCTTCATAAATGCTGCCCGATACAAATCTACGAATTTATCCGAAGTTAACGAAACGAATCCGAATAATTTTTTGGATTATTAGGATCGGTCATATTGATGAAAGCCACCGCACTCGCTTTTTCGCCATTTGACTCATTTTATCATATTGAGGCAAGAAACTTGCTTCCACTACGGCCGCTAAAGCCGCGAAGCCAGTCCGCTGATCAATTCCTTTTCTGTATTTTAGCTGAAAATGATAATGTTCGCTAATAAAATCGCTGTTAAGCGCTTGAATGCGCACAGTAGCATTGAATCTATCGCGGAAAGACGGAGAAAAAACTGCTTTTGGCAGTTCAAAAGATGCGTGGATGTAAAGAAGACGGGCCTCGGTGCGGGAAAGCGCCGAATCAACCCCGCTTACCCAAGCTGCCAACTCAGACATTAAAAAATTCTCTATCCGTTTGCCAAAATATGGGGAGACATTCTCCGCTAAATAGCGCTGAACAATGGCTGCTGCAACCGTTAAACTCACCTTCAAAACCTCTTGAAGGGCAGCGATCAAATTAGTCTCGCCCCAAGCAAGATTATCACGATGCGATAATCGAAATCCCTCGCCTAAAAATAGCGATGTTTTGTCTTTAAAAATATTTGCCACCAAGAAATGCTCGTCTTGACGGACCCGTGAAATTAAATGAGACCAAGCCGTGCCGGCCTCGGTAATAAAATTAACCGAACCTACCGGCAGTATTTTCTTTAATTCATTAATCAGGTCGCGAACAACAAAAGTCTGATTAAGCTGAACCTCCACTGAGCGGGCGCGGAAACCCAGCGGATTTACCACTCGATGACCATCCAATTTTATGCTGCCGATCCGGACATCAGCCAGCAAAACATCGAAATCATTGATGCCCATCTTGGCCGCCACCTTTGCCCGCTGGCGGTCAAAAAATTTCCAAACTGCCTGAGATACTAAGTTGTCCAAATCGCTTTCATCAATTGGGTCTCTAGGATTGTCCCGGATTAAAGAAACTGAAGAGTAGATGGTAGTTGCTAAACCAGAGTCTAAACTTAAGATGATTTTGTGTTTCGTTAATTTTCCAAAAGATCTTAAAGATTTACGAAGGATCTCCGAATCGCGCCCGGCCGTCAATCTAGCTTTTATTAATTCCAGCTCCTTTTTTTCCAAATCGCCGCGCACCAGCGATAAACGGGCAAAATCGGGCAAAATTTCAATCACTAAAAAACTCTCCTTTTTAGTAAAGATATTATTAAGGAGATTATTTAGGGTTTTAATCACTTACTATTTAAGTATATCATTTTTCACCTTGCTTTCTCCTATAAAATGGGCTAAATTAGTGGCAGAAATTTGAGAGCGGAATATGAGCGATTTGAAACAAGGGATGAAAATCGCTGAAGCGTCACGCGAAACAAAAAAACACGATGGCTATCTCGCTCGGCTATTTCTGGGAGAAAACGCTTTTCATCTTTTAAACCCATTTCCGCGTCAGCCAAAAGAAGATAAAGAAGCCGCAGAGAAGAAGTTAGAAAAAATTAAGGAATTTATCGTCAAAAATGTTGACCCTAACACTATTGATCGTGAAGGCGAAATTGATCCCAATATCATTGCCGCTTTAGGTTACCTTAAAATTTTTGCTGTTAAAATTCCGAAGGAAAACGGCGGCTTAGGATTTTCTCAATCAAATTACCGGCGATTGGGGGTGATGATTGGAAGCTGGTGCAGCAGTCTTTCCGCGCTG
>CAYJVO010000012.1:0-17493 GCA_964373675.1 uncultured Candidatus Saccharibacteria bacterium | reverse complement strand
CTGCCTGCCCTGCCTACCGGCAGGCAGGCGGCAGGCAGGCACGACCGCACGAACAAAATACAAAACGCAGTGCCGACGGCAGGGATCGAACCTGCGACCTAGCGCTTATGAAACGCTCGCTCTACCATTGAGCTACGCCGGCGTAATTATTTATTGTGATTATAGCAAAAAACGCGAGCTTTACAATCCCGATAAATAATTTCGTAATTGTTTTTTTTAAGGTATTTCCGACCGGAACCGCTTTTTAAAAACCTTTCGCGACCCAAAGCATCTTGTTTGTTCAAATATGTTTCATGATATATTAATGTCCAATCTTTTTTTTAATTTTGTTGTTCGTCCACCCTTTCCAAAATTGTGATCTATAAGACGTTGATTGGTATCGGCGGTAAATCCGATATACCAACTTTTATCGTTTTGGTTTTCTAAAAGATAGACGTAATACATGCAAGATATAACACTGGGCGGTCGCGTAAAATGAAAGCGTGGCTTTCATCACGCGACTCCCGTAAAACAAAAATCAGCGCCGAAGCGCTGATTTTTATCACGTGGCATTCCGCTCAAAATTATTTTTTCGCGGCTTGTCTCGTGGAAAATCGCGAAGCGATTTTCTTTACGGGGTTGCGGGTGAAGGAGTTGCACCTTCCCCTTATGGTTATGAGCCATACATGCACACTGGTACACTAACCCGCGTTGAAATAATATCATAATTCTGCTATAACTCAACCGGTACTTTTTGGTGTTACATGTTTACCGGAATAGTTGATCAGGCTCTGCAAAAGTACGCCCGGTACCACCAACATCCCGCTAACGAAAAGGTTCATTTGGCGGGAATACCATTAATTATCACGGGGCTTATTATTGCGACGCCGGTGTGGATTTTTCTAATCCTAATGGCCGGGTATTTGTTTATTTCCTTTCGCGACGGGTTAGGCCTGGCATTATTTTTCTGGCCGTTTGTGTTATTGGGTCTTATAACGCCTTGGTGGATTGGCCTGATCGTCATTGCGGTAAGTTTTGGCGTTCAGCTCGTCACTCATAAAGTTTACGAAGGCGGCTATCCGGCGATTTTCAGCCACCCGGAGCACGTTTGGGCCGCCCCGATCTGGTGGATCCGCCGCGTTCTTAGAGCATATTAATGGCCTACCTAAACCCTCCCAAAGAGGGTCTTTTAATTTATAATGATGGTGCGGATACCGCAAACAGCTATTTGCAATATTCGCACCTGTTCGCATCGTTGGCATTATTTTATGAAAATAGCCATTTTAGGTTTCGGCCGCGAGGGTAAGTCCCTGCTTCAGTTTTTCAAAAAATCGCCGAGGTACCGCGGCGCCGAAATTAAAATTTTGGATCAAAAACTGGACAAAAATTATCTCCGAAAGCTAGGCGAGTTTGATTTAATTTTCCGATCTCCAGGCGTCCCCTACAACCTGCCGGAAATCCGGCGCGCCATCAAAAAAGGTGTTAAATTTTCCAGCGCAACCAAGTTGTTTTTTGATCTCTGCCCGGCAAAAATCCTTCGGCGCGGCTCAGGACAAGTAATCGGCATCACCGGAACAAAAGGCAAAGGTACAACTTCAACGATTCTTTATCAGATACTTAAAAAGTCTGGTCGCGATGTTTATTTAGCTGGAAATATCGGCAAGCCAGCCATTGATATTCTGCCGAAACTCAAAAAAAAATCGCTGGTGATTTTAGAACTCTCTAGTTTCCAACTTCAGGATTTAAAAAAATCTCCGGAAATCGCCGTGGTAGTAGATACCTTTCCAGATCATTTGGACGCCCACAAAAGCATTAAGGAATATCTTGATGCCAAATCTAATATCGTAAAACACCAGAAAAAATCCGATGTGGTTTTTTATTTTGCCGACAATGCTTGGTCTAAAAAAATAGCCCTTCAAAGCCCCGGCCGGAAAATAGCTGTTCACGGAGCGCCTTTCGGCCTTCGCAAAAACAAAACCATGGCCGCCGCCGTTGCCGCCTATCTCGGCTGTCCACCGGAAAAAATCGCCGCCGTAATCAAAGGTTTTAAAGGCATGGAACACCGCATGGAGCTTGTCCACTCAATCACGTTAAAAAGTCATTCTCACGTTCTTAAGAACGTGAGAATGACTTTTATAAATGATTCCGCCAGCACTAATCCAGAAACAGCCGCAGCGGCAATTCGTCACTTTAATTCGCAACTCATCAACTCATCAACTCATCAACTGATTCTAATCGCCGGCGGCAAAGACAAAAATCTTGATTACTCCCCTCTCGCCCAAGCAATCCGCGAATCCGGAAATGTCGCCGCTGTTGTGTTGTTTGGAGAAAACAAAAATAAAATTTATAAAAAAATAAAAAATCAGAAATTAGAAATGAGAACGGTCACCAATCTAAAAACGGCGGTTAACGACGCTTATAACATTGCGAAGAAACTCATCAACTCATCAACTCATCAACTTATAACTATCCTCTTTTCGCCTGGCTCCGCCAGTTTTGACATGTTCAAAGACTACGCCGACCGGGGCCGGCAGTTTAAAAAAATTGTAAAAAGTCTCAAAAGCTGATAATATTTGACTGGTGCAGCCGTAGTGTAGCCTGGTTAACACGCCTCCCTGTCACGGAGGAGATCGTGGGTTCAAATCCCATCGGCTGCGCACAACAAAAAATTTTAACCCAAATCCAAAAATGGGTTGCGGCCTTTAGTTAACCTTTGTCACCCCGTAAGGTTAACTATACGAACAGACCATTAACAATATTTAGCTTCCATGCTAAATTTTATTTAGCTCTTTTTGGGGAAAAAGATGGCTAAGCAGAAAACCTGCGAAGTTTGTAAAAAACCGGGCGTTCATAAGCATCGTTACCAATACTGCTTAACCTGTTTAAAAGAAACTGTACATGTAGTTGCTGTGTTTGAACTGCCGTGGATATGCAGTGAACCGCATCCCGATGACGGAAAAAAATGCGAGCGATGCAAAAAGCCGCTCGAGAAAAAAATCGGCGGCGTTATGGTTACGTTGCGCGCAAATAAAACTTTTTGCCTAGCATGTTCCGAACTCATCAGCCGTCCGCTTTTTCCAATGCCAATACGTAAAAACAAAAGATCCTAAGGGGGGTCTTTTTTAAAATTCTTAATCAATTAAGCCAAGCTCCCGAAAAGCTTTTTCGTAAACTTTCAAAACCTGAATCGTCTCCTCTTGAGTGAGCGCAAAATCTAATTCTTGTTTTACTCTGTCTCGGACACGATGAGCGGCTAAAATCTCGTCATAATTGGAAAGCGCTTCACGCGGCAGCTGCTTAAACCGATCGTGCACTGTGGGGCCGCGGTAGCCGCTCATTTTTAAAATTTCATCAAAAATCTGGTCGGCTTCCAAGATTGATTTTTTCCACAATACCGAAGCTTTGCTTTTGGCGGCTTTCACGATTTTTCCCCAAGCGCGCAGCTGGCGCCGCTTCCCTACATCGCCAACGCGAAGAATATCCATGTACTCTTCAATTTTATGATTCACATATCCACTGCCAGCAATAGAATAAAAGATTCCCCAAAGAAGCAGTCCGGAAACGATTACCGAAACTGCTATCAGCCACGGCAGAGATGGGCCAAAAAACCCGATCGCCCACTCCCGAAATTGGAGAAGGTAGTCAACTATTCCTTGAAAGAAGTTTTCCATAATTTTTCAGTCATTAAGTCACTAAGAAATTAAGTAACAATGACTTAATGACTCAATTACTAATTACTTTTTCATAAAATTGCCCTAATCCCAGTATATCCGCCTCCCGCCAATGCTTGCCAATGAGCTGAAAACCAACCGGCAATTTTTGCTCTGTCCTCTTTTCTCTATCCTCTCTTATTGGTATTGAAATAGCCGGCAAACCAGCTAGGTTAACCGGAATCGTAAAAATATCCGAAAGATACATGGAAAGCGGGTCGCTGGTTTTTTCTCCAAATTTAAACGGCAAGGTTGGAGAAACTGGGGTTAAAATTACATCC
Organism: uncultured Candidatus Saccharibacteria bacterium; assembly: GCA_964373675.1. Lineage (GTDB taxonomy): Bacteria > Patescibacteriota > Minisyncoccia > UBA6257 > WO2-44-18 > CAYHXN01. The sequence goes on along the minus strand of CAYJVO010000012.1, from coordinate 13,523 downwards.
ACTTCCTTAAAAGCGTTATCAAAATCCTGCTTAATAAGTGACCGCACTTTCTGCGCTTTGCTGTAATAAGCATCATAATATCCGGATGACAAAACAAAAGTCCCAAGAATAATTCTCCGCTTCACTTCTGCACCAAACCCATGACTTTTACTGGTTTTATACAAATCCAGTAACCTGGTCGCTTGTCGCTTGTCTCTTGTCCCATATCTAATTCCGTCAAACCTCGCCAAGTTCGCGCTCACCTCCGCCGGCATAATAATGTAATAGCAAGAAAGGGCGTATTTGGTGTAAGACAAGCTAATTTCTTTAAAATTAATCTTTAAACTTTTTAGAGATCCGATCGCCTCCCGAACAGCTTTTTCCACTTCCGGCTCTAGTCCTTCAATAAAATATTCTTTGGGAAGACCAATGGTCAGCTTGCGGATGTCCTCTAATTTTGGATTTAAAAGCTCATCGCCATACTGCGCTTCTGCGCTGGTGGCGTCTAAAGGATCTCTACCAGCAACGGCTTTAAATAAAATCGCCGCATCTTCAACGGTTTTAGTGATCGGCCCAATCTGATCCAAACTGGAGGCCATCGCAATCAAACCATAGCGGGAAACCGCGCCATAAGTCGGTTTGAGCCCCACTACGCCGCAAAAACCCGCCGGCTGTCTTATAGATCCGCCAGTGTCAGAACCAAGCGCTGCCAGCGCCATATTACCCGCCACTGCCGCCGCCGAACCGCCGGAAGATCCTCCAGGCACTCGCTCCAAATCATGAGGGTTTCGCGTCGGCTTAAACCCAGAATTCTCGGTGGAGGAACCCATCGCGAATTCATCCAAATTAGTCTTTCCTAAAAAGACGGTGTTTTGGTTTTTTAATTTTTTAATAACGGTAGCATCATAAACTGCTTTGTAATTTTCTAAAATTTTAGATGCCGCAGTTGCCGGCTGGTCTTCAATTAAAATATTATCTTTAATCGCCAATGGAGCGCCTGCCAGTATTCCCACCGGCTCATCTTTGGCAACTTTAATGTCCGCCTTTTCTGCTTGTAAAAACGCCTCTTCTTTTGAAAACGACAAATAAGCGCTGAGTTCCGGATCTCGTTTTTCAATCCAAGCAAAATAGGCCTTCGCCACTTCCGCCGCGGAAAATTCTTTTTTCAAAAGCCCTTCGTGAAACTTTCGAATAGTTAAATTGTGTAATGTAAAATGCGACATGTGAAAAATTTAAACTTCAACGGCCTTGGTAAATCCGTTGAATAGCCTGCCAACATCATAGCGTAAGCGAATCGCACCACTATGATCTATCTGGCTTATATAGCCAAGCCTCATTGCTAAATCCAAATAGTACTCCAATTCATTTAAAGATCCTCTTGCTATGTAATAAAACTGGGTTTTATCTTTTTGCGTTCTTCGCCTATATCCTTCAACTATATTAGCAGGCACAGAAACTGCGCATCTTCTCATTTGTGATATTAATCCAAATAACTCATCTTTAAGAAACTGCTTTGTTAATTTATAAACCAAAAAAGCCAGTTCATCCGCCTTCTTCCAAACATTTAAGTTTTTGTAAGCTGATTGATATTCCATTTTACTTTTTACATTGAACATTTTACTCTTCAAACACTGGTGGTGTTCGAAGGTATCCTTTTTCTATTTCCGGAAACTGCTCAACGATTTTGTGCGTATGTTCAAAACCGGACGGCCGGTCTTCGTCCTCGCGCAAAACGTTTTTGAGATTCGTTCCGCCAGTCATTGGCGGAACATTGTCGGTATTTACTGCCTGTAATTCCTGAAAATGATCCAGGATCTTCTGAAGATCCGTTAAAAATTTTTCCGACTCCTTTTCGGAAAGTTCAAGCCGCGCCAGTTCTGCCAGATGTTCTAAAGATTTTTTATTGATGGTTCGACTTCGCTCACCATCAATCCTGAGCTTGTCGAATGGATTGATTTCAGCCATGGCTAAATTGTATTACGATTTGATTAAATTCAAAAACTCTTTCTCATCAATTACTTTTACACCTAATTTTTGCGCCTTTTCCATTTTTGAGCCCGGCTCGGCACCGGCGACAACGTAGCTGGTTTTTTTGGAAACCGATTCGCTTACTTCTCCGCCGAGCGAACGGATTTTTTCTTTCGCCTCATCGCGGCTCATTGATTCCAAACTGCCGGTCAATACAAATATCTTATCTTTCAACTTGATACTTGATGCTTGATACTTGATACTCGTAATTTCCACTCCAACTTTATCTAATTTTTTAATCAGCTCCTGATGCCGCTTGTCTTGGAAATAATCGTGAATGCTTTGCGCCACCGCCGGCCCGATATCAGGAATTTCCTGCAATTGATCTATTGTTAAATTGTTAAGTTGTTCCAGCACATCTTTTGGTCTTGATACTTGATACTTGATACTTGATACCAGCTTTTGCGCAAGCAATCTTGATGTTTCCTCGCCGACATGCAAAATTCCCAGTGCCTGAATAAATCTGGGCAGGGGAATTTTCTTTTTCGCCGCGATTTCTTCTACAATATTGTCCGCTGACTTTTCGCCAAACCGCTCCAAAACGGCAATGTCTCCCTTCTGCAACGTAAAAATATCGGCGGCATCGTTAATTAAGCCCTCGTCCAAAAACCGGTCAATGATTTTCGGGCCAAGTCCCATCAGGTCAAAAGCGGCGGCAAAATGATACAAAAACTCCCGTTGCCGCGCCCCGCAGTTTTTGTTGCTGCATCGGTAAGCCGCGCCGTCTTTAACCACTTTAGAACCGTCCACCAGACAAACTTTAGGCATGTAAAACTCTTGTTCTTTGCCACTGCGCAATTCTTTTAAAACCTTGGTGATCTGCGGAATAACATCGCCGGCGCGGCTGACAATCACCGTGTCGCCAATTTTTATTCCCAATCTCTGAATCTCGTCGTAATTGTGAAGCGTGGCGTGACTAATGGTCACTCCGCCAACCTGAACCGGCTTGAGTACCGCTACCGGAGTTAACGCTCCAGTGCGCCCAACCTGAACCTGAATATTTTCCACCACTGTCGTTGCTTCTTTAGGTGAAAACTTGAAAGCCACTGCTCCCCGAGGCGCTTTGCCAATCACTCCGCCGGTCTCAAAAGTTTTATTGTCATTAACAATCACCACCACGCCGTCAATTTCATAAGGCATTTTCTCGCGGCTTTTTCCAACTTCCTTATGAAAATCTAAAACCGCGTCCAAAGAATTAACCTTGCGATTATGCGGGTTGGTTTTAAAACCCCATTCATGAAGCAGTTTGTGTTCTTCTTCATGAGTTCTTGCCCCGTAGGAAACCAAGGGTTTCTCTTCGGGGTTTTGGCCGACTACAATATCGTAAACAAACGAATCCAATTTCCGGCTGGCAGTAATTTTTGGATCCAGTTGCCGCACCGTTCCAGCGGCAAGATTGCGGGGATTGGCATAGGCCTTTTCTCCTTTTTTGGAAAGCTCCCTATTAAGCCGCTCGAACTCTTTTCTAGTCAAAAAAACCTCGCCCCGCACCACCAATCGCTTGGGAATTTGCACGTAATACTTGATACCTGACGCTTGCAACCGTAAAGGTATTGCTTCCACTGTTTTTAAATTTTGCGTAATGTCTTCGCCGACCAACCCATCACCACGAGTAGATCCTTGAACAAAAACTCCATTTTCATAAATCAGTTCAATCGCTAATCCGTCAATTTTATGTTCACAATAAAATCCCTCGCCCTGAGCCAGTCGAAGAGTTCGGCCCAAATAGTTTTCCAGCCGTTTCAACCAATCTCTTAAATCCTCTTCGGAAAAAGCGTCGTTCAACGAAACCATCGGCTTTTCGTGCCGGACTTTTTTAAATTCTTTCAGCGGCTTTCCGGCCACCCGCTGAGTCGGAGAATCCGGCGTGACCAAATCCGGAAACTGCTGTTCTAAATCAAAAAGTTCTTTTTTAAGCGCATCCAGCGCCTCATCAGAAATAAGAGATTTATTTAAAACATGGTAAGCATAGCGATAGCGATTTATAGCTTTTTTAAGTTTTTCAATACGTTCTCTAGCAGCTTTCTTATCCATGATATAATTTTAACTTATAAAAAGCGTTATTAAAGCTCCGAGGGCTAAAAACGGACCGAAGGGAATTGCGTCTTTTAAATTCTTTTTCTTTGCTAAAAGCAAAAATACTCCCCAGGCGGCGCCGATGATAAATGCCGCCCAGAGCGAAAAAGCAATTTTTGGAAAACCAAGCCAAAGCCCCAATGCCGCTCCCAATTTTAAATCGCCAAAGCCCATTCCCCGGCCTTTGGTGAATAAAATTACTGACCCGAGAAAGGCCGCGGCTCCAGCGGCAGCAACCAAGTGATTAAGCCAAGACGCTCCAAATAAAAAAATCGCGCCCGCGCCCCACCAACCTAACGCCGCGCTCAATTCATCCGGTATAACCTGCAGACGAAAATCAATTAAGCTCGTTAAAAGTAAAATATAAGACGGGATAAGAAAATAAACCGGTAATATTACCGCCCCAATTCCCGCCAATAATTCTACAATCGGATATTGAAGCGAAATCTTCGCCTTGCAAGAACGGCACCGGCCGCGCTGAATCAAAAAACTGAAAACCGGAATCAGCTCTTGCCAAGAAAGATTTTTCCTGCAATGAAGACAATGTGAGCGTCCCCAGAAATTCCAAAAGGGGTAGCGCAGAGCCAGAACATTAATAAAACTCCCGATCGCCAAACCGATCAAGAATTTAAAGACCAACACAATAGTTATAGGAAGGGCGATCATCACAGTTAAGTCCGTTCATAACGCCATCTAAATCTTCTTTTAACTTTTCATTGGAAACATCTTCTAAAACTGCCAGTAAGATATAGCCCTTTCCATCTTCGCTCGCTGCATATTGGTATTCTTGTTTTGGCGAAAACGGATCTTTGGGAATGTCTTTAACTCCGATGCCCGCTTCAATCAGCTCCAAAAGATCGGCCGGATAAGACTGTTGTTTTAAATTATAAAGCCGCAGCGTGGCTTGAATTTCTTCCAATTCGGCAATCCGTTCCCTGTCCCGCGCGGCGACCCGAAAAGCTCCCAGTCCAAGAAAAAGCACCAAAATCAAAATCGCCATAGTAACCACGATAAGGTATGTTTCCCTCTTTAAATTCATTATTAATTAAAGTATAATCGGCGCCGCCACTTTGACAATCAATCCACCAATCATAAGCCAAATGATCAACTCCAGAAATCCGTTCAAGTAAATCAAGAATGACCGTTGCTGTGGCCTTAACTTAAGCAAATGTAATTCATAATTCTTCAAAGTTTTAATGGCTGCCTGTCTACTAGCCGCTTCTATATAGCCGATCTGCCGTTCGCCTCGGCGATTGACCGCTTCATAATCAAAACGCTTAACCATGCCTATGGCGCTCGCCTTTCCCGAAATTGCCGACTGTTGATTACCTCGCCGGGATCCAAGGGCCGTCCGTTATTGATTAAAACCTCGCTTAGCTGCTGATAATAAACGGCTATTTCTAGCTTTACTTCACCGGACCGACGGAAAGATAACTGCAAAACATCCATCAATCGCAGACTTTTTTCTACTGCACTAATAAAACTCCTGAGCTGGGCATAGGATCCCCTGCCATCAATGCTAACCGCGATTTTGCTGGTGTCCCGGCTGAATCCGGTCTCTAAATTCAACGCCTTAATTTTAAACCCCGAATCCTCCGCCATTTTCCCCAAAATGGCGATTGCGACATCGGGATCCGAATTTAAAGGCAAAGCAGTGTCCACCGCTTCCTGAAGCTGCGGCGCCGAATGATACTGCGCCAAAAGATTTTTTATTTCCGCTGCCACGCCAGAATAATTTTTCAAAATGGCGGTGTTTATCTCCATCGCTGCTTTTTTACGTTCTACTAAACCCAATAAGGGATCAACTGCCAACCAATAAAAACTGCTGACTATGCTGACAATTAAAAGACTGGCTAAGAGCGGTGGTAGTTCTTGGCGATGATTTTCTCTCATATTTCAAAAATATTTTCTTTAAGTTCAAGAATGATTTTAAACTTGGTTTTGCGGCCAACTAAACCGAGTTCGCTCGCTTCCAGCTTTTCAACCAATCCGGATTCGTTAAAGGACTGAATCAATTTAGCCAAGGTCTCGCGTGAATCAACAAAACCTTCAAGAGTCAGCTGCCGTTCCGCCGCGAAAACTTCCAAAGTATCATAAACAACGGCTTTAACCGACTGTTCCTCCAAAAATTCTAAAATCCGACTTGTATCTAAGTTGTTTTTTAGCAATATCTTAAGGCTGGAGAGCTGGCGGTAAAAAGGCAGATCATCTTCAATGACGCGCAACTCGGCTAATTGTTTTTCTAAACGATAACTCAAAAAACTGCCGTAAACCCAAAGACTGCCCCACAAAAACAGCGCCAGCCCTGCCAAAACTAAAGCTAGACGAAGGGTTCTCATTTGTAATTTTATTATACACTATATTAATATTGAGAAACTGAGAAACTAAGAAATTGAAAAAGATGCTGGCCAAAATAAAAAACTTTATACTAGATGTTCTTTTTCCGCCTGTGTCAATAAAAAACATCCCGATCAACCAAACCTTGTTTTGTCCAATCTGCCGCGCGCGGCAAGCCCGCAACATCAAAATCTGCCACAAAGACACTTCTTATAAACTCGCGGCGGCGGCTCGTTATGATGGCCAAGTTAAAGAGTGGATTCACACTCTTAAATACCAAAAACGCTCGGGGGCTCTCCAGCCGATTGCTGATCTTTTAGCAAACTATCTTTCTAAGCTGGATTTCAATTTCAGCGGTTACACGGTGGTCCCCATTCCGATGTTTCCAAAAAAAGAGCGTAAGCGGGGTTTTAACCAAGCCAAACTCATCGCGGAAAAGACGGCGGGGCTTTTAAATTTGCCGCTCTTGGACAACGCCCTGGTAAAAATCCGCGATACCAAAGCCCAAGCGGAATTGGAAGATTATAAAAATCGGACCGAGAATATTGCTGGGTGTTTTGCCGTTTCCAATCCGAATCTGGTAGCAAATAAAAAAATTATTCTTATTGACGACGTTTTCACATCTGGCGCCACCATGAACGAAGCGGTGCGCGTCCTCCGGAGTAATGGAGCCAAAAGAGTAATTGCTCTAGTGGTGGCAAAAACAAAATAAGTGAGGTGGACTTTTAACTGTTGCCGTTCCTCAGCCTGAGATGGTGAATAATGAAACTCCCCGGCCTTACCCTCGGCCCCGCTGGAAGCGGAGCCGAGTCTGACTCGGCGGAGCCCCGCGCCTTTGGCGGAGCGTGGCGCCTGGGGTTTCTGATTGATCGAGCGACGCTCGTCCGCCACTATTACGCGTAATAGTGGCGGATATGCCCGCACTTCCACGGCCTGAAGGCCGTGGTTTTCGTTCGGAAGTTCGGCACATAAAAACATCATCTTAGTAGATGATGTTACACTGTTTACCGTTTCAGTTTTTCCGCTTGCGGTTGACTAAGTAATCCTTTAGAGAAGTTTGTTTGCGAAAAGCAGCCACGGCTAAAGCTATCATCATACCCGATAAACAATTAATAAGGAGTGATCCGACAAGGGCTAGGTAGAAAGAAAATCCTAGTTGCAATAAAATGCCGCTTATCAAAATATTTGCAATAATCAACCCTAACAAAATACGAAACATTATTAAGAACCGAAAAGAGCTTAAGAAAAACTAACATAAATTATCAGATTCGCCAAACTCTAATTGCCGTTCATTTTAAACCTCCGAATCACCAGTTTGCCCAGTTCAATTGCCAACATACTCGTAACTCCGACTGCCGCCACTCCGGCCAGCCAAATCGGCGGCAATGGAACGATGCCGAAAAGATTTTGTAAAAACGGCCAGTAAAGCGACGCGGCAACAGAACCGATGCCAAAAACTACCGTTACTAAAAGCTGGGGATTAGAAAAGGGGTTGATTGTAAAAACAGGCCTTCGCAAACTCCGGACGGCGAAAATCGTAACTAGCGTATAGGTACCAAAAGCCGCGAAAATAAACGTGCGCACTAAAACTGGATCCAGCCCATAGCTCAAAAGTGACCAGTAAAGCGCGAAAAATAAGGCGGCGGTCGGCACGCCGATCGCGAGCATTAAAAACAGCATTTCTTTATCAAAAAGATTAGTAGCAATTCGCCGCCTTCTTTCCAATAAGTAATCAGCGTGATCTTCAAACGCGAGCCCGATTGCCGGAAAGCTGTCGGTAATGAAGTTGATGAACAAAATCTGGAGAGCGTTAATCGGCAAAGCGAGGCCGGTTAAAAGCGAAGCGCTGATTAAAATTAACTCGCCAAAAACCGAGGAGCTTAAATAAATAATAACCTTGCGGATGTTTTCCAAAATTCTCCTTCCCTCCTCTACGGCGGCCACAATCGTGGAAAAATCGTCGTCCAGTAAAACCAAATCGGAAACGTCTTTAGCAACGTCGCTACCTGATCCCATTGCCACTCCGATATCCGCTTCTTTAAGAGAGGCGGCGTCGTTTAAACCGTCGCCGGTCATTGCCACTGTTTCTCCCAGCTCCTTAAATGTCTTGGCAATCCGCACCTTACCATCAGGACTAACCCTAGAAACAACAGTGATATTAGGAAGTCTTTGTTTTAACTCCGCATCGCTCAAACCATCCAAATCCTCGCCGTTAATCACTTGATCTTTGTCAACGCTCAATCCGATTTCCTTTGCCACCGAAATTGCGGTTCCCAAATGATCGCCGGTGACGATCGCTGTTTTGACTCCAGATTGAGCAATCCGGCCAATCGCTTCAGCCACTCCCGGCCGCACTGGGTCGCGAAAAGAAACCGTGCCCAAAAAATCCAGTTCGCTGAAAACTTTTTTCTGTTTTAACATTGCTTCTTCTACAGATTTTAATTCTTTGGTGGCAATTCCCAGCACCCGTTCGCCGCTGTGCGCCATCTCATCAATCGCTTTATGAACATTGCGCCGCTCCTCCTCGTTAAAACTAGAATGACGGAGTAGAATTTCCGGCGCTCCAAATATGCTTAATAACCGGCGGTTGTTTAATTCCAAAATCGTGGCGGAAAATTTACTGGCCGAACTAAAAGGCAGGTATTCCAGAACCTTAATCTCTTTCCGAACCTTTGGTAGCAATACCCCTTGCTCGGCTGCTGATTTTACAATCGCCGCTTCCAGCGGCCGGCCGATAATCCGCCATTTATCCGGAGAGTCTTTAGGATTTTCAATGACTACATCGCTGCTTAAAATCGCCAGCTTCAGAATTAATTCATGATGATTGGGAAGCTTTTTGGAAAATGAAGTGATTTTGGAAAGGGTCATCTTGGCTTGAGTGAGGGTGCCGGTTTTGTCGGTCAAAATTACCGAGGTACTACCCAGAGTTTCGGCCGCCAGAAGTTTTCTCACCACACCGTTCTTTTTTGCCAGCCGCTGAACGCCGATCGCCAAAATCACCGTCATCGCCACCGGCAAACCTTCCGGCACCGCCGCCACCGCAATCGCCACAGAAATCAAAAACATCTCCAATGGCGATTTGCCTATGCCCAAACCGACAAAAAATAGCGCCGCCGTCATCGCCACCAGAATAATACTCGCTTTTAAACTGAAACGGAGAATCGCTTTTTGAAGCGGCGTTTTCTCCCTTTCTGCTGAAGCTACATAAGAAGCGATTTTACCCAACTCCGTTTGCTGACCGGTACGGCAAACAGCGGCATTAGCAAATCCCTGAGCGACAAAAGTGCCGCTAAATACCATGGAATGCTGATCGGCAATGACAGCTTTAAAACTGGCGGGTTCGGTATTTTTTAATATTGGCAGCGATTCGCCGGTTAAAATTGATTCATCAACCATCAGATCATTTACGTAAATCAAGCGGCAATCCGCTGGTACGCGATCTCCTTGCGCAACATGAACGATGTCTCCCGGCACGAGTTCATTGACATCTATTTCCTGTTCCTGACCATCACGGAAAACTCTGGTCCTTTCCCGAACATAAGTTTTTAAGTGGGCCAGCGCTGCTTCGGCTTTGTTTTCCTGATAAAAACCCAACAACACATTAGCAAGAGCCGCAATCGCAATAAAGCTGGCGTCTTTAAAATCTCCCAAAAGAGCGGTGATTACTACTGCCACCAAAAGCAAAATCAGCAGCGGGCTTTCAAACTGTCGTAAAAGAACGGCAAATTTACTAAGGCGCTGACGTTGGGGCAAAACATTCTTTTTAAAAATGGTTTGGCGCTCAGAAACCTCTTCTTCGGTCAAACCGCTCGCCGAAGTTTCTAAAATATCCAAAACCTCGCCCTTCGGCAGGGCCCAAAAGGAGCGGTTAATAACCTCACGAATGAGCATCTATTAAGTATAAGTCCTAAATTCCTAAATCCTAAATTCCAAATTTCCCTAGTATTTGACGCCCGGCGCGGGAACGATTACTATGATAGTGGAATTTTGAACGGATTAAGATGGGTAGAAAAATCACTCTGTCGGTAATTAAAGCGGACGTGGGGAGTATTGGCGGACATACTAAACCGGCCGAAGAAATGCTTAAAGAAGCGATGAGGCAGATATCGGCTCAGAACAGACAATTGGCAATAAGCGATGCGCTAGTGACTTACACCGGTGATGACATCGCTCTGATTTTCAGTCACAACCACGGTGTCGGCGCGGAAAAAACTCATTCGCTGGCTTGGAAAATTTTTATCGATGCCGCCGCTATTGCCAAAAAACGCGGCTATTACGCCGCCGGCCAAGATCTCTTGGTTGACGCACCCTCGGGAAACCTACGCGGCGCTGGACCGGCAGTAGCAGAAATTGAATTTGAACTTTTGCCGAATTACCGACCTGCCGAAGCTTTTCTGATTTTCGCCGCTGACAAATGCGGGCCCGGAGCTTACAACTACGCCCTTTGGAATACTCTTTGTAATCCAATGAAGAATAGCGGGCTGCTGCTTTCGCCAAAACTGGCTCAAGGATTCACGGTTATGGCCATAGATATGGATTGTAAAAGCAAAGATTCGGACCGGATCATTAAAATAAACACGGCTGAACCGCTCGGGCATCTGAAATTGGCGGCCCTGCTCCGAAATATTGACCGCTTTGCCGTAGAATCTGCGCATTCCAACGCCTATCCCCAAGAACAATTAGTTTCGGTGTCGGCAACCCGGCTCCATAACATTGCCGGAAAATATACTGGCAAGGATGATCCGGTGATGATTTTCCGGACACAAGGTATTTTTCCGGCACCGGAAGAGGTACTTGAACCGTATCACGACTGTACGATTGTCACCGGCGATTGCCGCGGTAGCCACAATATGTCTCTGATGCCAATGGCGATCAATAGTCCGGTACGCGGACGTTATTGCCAGCCGCCCGTCTCCTGTCTTGCTTTCTCGATGGACAATGGAGGACGCTTTTCGCAAGAATATATTGATATGTTTGACGGTCGCGAATGGGAATTAGCTAGAGAGGAAGCGCTCATTAAATCGAACTACATTCGGCAGCAGGGATTCTTCGGCATCGGTATGGCCTCGCAAGAAGAAATCGCCTACACCGGCCTCATGGAAATGATGAAAGAGCTGGATAAAAGATTTGAATTAAGAAAAAACCCCGCTTAGGGGTTTTTATTTTAATCAATTATTGGAGACTGGCTACACCGAAACCAACGCTGAAAACTCGGCACCAAACCCACACTGAGTCGTATTTTGACAGGTCTATTCCAGCCGGAACTTCGTAATTTTGCGAACCGATATTGCCTTTCAAACGGCCGAGGTTAGCCCCAGGATCATATTGACCATCTTTACCAAGATAAACAAAGAGATCCGGTCCGTTAGTAACCTTAAAATTTTCTTCAAACCTTACGTACTTTTTTCCCGTAACGTCCAGCAATTTAGCGATACCGGAAGCACTATGACCCGCGATCCCGGCAAATTCGCCCTGCGTCAAAACTACCGGCTCACTCAACATTTCTTCGCTAACCTGCACATCAATAAAAAGCGGCGAAATCGTCCAATAACCGAAAACAGCCGCACCGGTTGTTAAAACAATTATAGAGATAATAATAATTTTTTTCTTCATTTCATTAACTATTGAAGCGGGCAGTGTCGGTCTAGAACCCTTCGGTAAGGCCCAAAATGAACGGTTAATAACCTCTTTTGTGAGCATTAATAATTATAACACTCAAGCAAAAATCCCTCTTTATATGAGAGTCAATATTTTTTCTACTGTTTGAGACAGTCGCGACGATTCATAGTTTAACCATGCAATCTCTGGGTATGGCTTAAATATTTCCATTTGCCGTTGCGCGTATTTTAGAGCCCGGTTTACAATTTCTTCTTTTGCTTCGGCAAGATCAATTTCCCCGTCAAGGTAATGAACTAAAGGAACGACGGAGTGGGCATCTGTCATTACTAAGGTATTTCTATATTTATTGAGGTTTACTTTTACTTCATCTATGAGTCCTTCCCGCAATGCCGCATCAAGTCGTTGAACAAACGCTTCTCTAAGGTTAAAACCCGTAGAAGGCCGTAGTCCGACAGGCTTACAAAATTCTGCTTTTTTGTTGGCTTCCAAAAGGCCGGGCACATATGTTGTAGGGCCCCCCTCTATTATTGGCAGTCCCCCACCAGATAAAATTTGAGCACAGGCCTTGCGTACCATTTCGATATACGTTGCAACCGGAATAATTTCCTCATCGGGTTCAAGAAGTTCATATAAATGTCTGCTGACTCCTTTCTCTTTGAGGACGTCAACTAATCCAGAGCTTATGGGGAAATGCTTAAAAAGACACATTTTGTCTAAATTCACTACCTCTCCTATGCCCACACGCCTAGCAAACTCAAACGCAACCGCCGTCTTCCCTGAACCGGTTGGACCAACGATTGCGATCGCAGAGTTATACTTCATTCCTTGATTATGGGACGCGGCTCGGTTTGAATCAATCGTCAGAAAAATTCCGAAACACCCGCAAGGGGGCATTCAGAATTTTTGCGGAAGGCGGGACAAGACGTGGGTAAAGCGGAGGCGGCAGGATTCGAACCTGCGAGGCCATTTCTGACCTACCTGTTTTCAAGACAGGCGCCTTCAACCGCTCAGCCACGTCTCCAACTACAAATAAAATAACCCCGTTATGGGGTTATGACAAGCCGGTAACAATTCGTTTCACGCTTCGCAAATCCTAACTTTTGATACATGGCGTTGGCTTCTACTCTTGCCGGACTACTGGTAAGTTCAATGTGTTTGGCGCCCTTCTTCTTTGCAAAGTCAATTAGGCCTTGAACCAAACGTTTTCCTAATCCCCGTCCTCGATAATTTATATCAACTATCACGTCTTCAATATATCCCTTTAAACCCGTAAGAGTTTTCTCAAAATGAATGCTGGCCATTCCCACAATAGGTTTATTTTTCTTAATGCCATCTCGAACGGTCAATAGGTAAAAATTTGGTTGCGCCAGTATTTGCTGAAGTTTCTTATTATTTAAACTTTTAGCTCGCTCCGAAAGCTGTCGTAACAAATTGTTTATTCTTGATAAATCTTGGTTGGTAAGGGCGGTGGGGTAAAGATTCAT
>CAYJVO010000011.1:10492-18353 GCA_964373675.1 uncultured Candidatus Saccharibacteria bacterium | reverse complement strand
TGCCAAGTCTGACTTGGCTACCGCTTTCAAACGCTGACTGCGTTTGACGCAGTGCGCCCTGTAGGGATTGAACCTCAGTATGATATAATGCACATATGGCTTCACAGTGGTCCCATTTAAAATCGCAGGCTATCCAGTTTCGCAAAAGCGGGTGGTCTATCAAACAAGTTGAGAGTAAATTAAAAATTCCTCGCTCAACTTTAAGCGGGTGGTTCAAGAAGGTCGTGCTGACGTTAAGGCAAAAACGGGACCTTTTAAAACGATGGAAAAATGGTTTGGTTTTGGCTCGCGGAAAAGCAGTATTATGGCATAATCATGAAAAACAGAAACGTTTACTTAGAGCCGAACAAGAAGCCCAAGAAGTCATTAATAGAATTGATGTTCACAATCCAGATGTGTTAGATCTAGCTTTGGCCATGCTTTATGTGGGTGAAGGCAATAAAAAATCACCGAAAACGGCGCTTGGTAATTCTGATCCCGAGATATTAAAATTCTTTCTTTTATCTTTAAAGACAAATTACGGCGTAGATTTTAGGAGAATCAGATGCGATCTTTATTTACGCGCTGACCAAAACGAACAACGGATCAAAAAATTTTGGTCGCAGGCTCTAAATTTACCAATGGAAAATTTTAAATATACACACAAAGATCAAAGAACTATAAGTAAAAAAACCTTCTCAGATTATAAAGGAGTTTGCACGATCGGCTTAGGCGAAGTTGCAATCCAAAGAAAATTACTTAATATTAGTAAAGAGTTTTTTCGCAAGTTGATGACTAAGCGCCCTTAGCTCAGTGGTAGAGCGTCGCAATGACACTGCGAAGGCCGTAAGTTCGATCCTTACAGGGCGCACCGTAAAACAAACCTCGAACTAGTTCGAGGTTTGTTTTACGGTGGGTGTGGATGGAATCGAACCATCGGCCTTCGTCTTATCAGGACGACGTTCTACCACTGAACTACACACCCAAATTTTTGGTACGGGGTCAGGCCTTCGCCTGCCGAAGCAGGCTACGGACCTGCATAGGCAGGACCCCGAACATAATTATCTTGCGATAATTATAATGGGGCAAGTTATGCTCTACCTAATAATTTGGAGTTTTTCGGCGTCGCTGAGATTAAAACTAGCAGTTTCAGGTTTGGTTATCAAGTTAGGATTAAAAGCCGCATTAATCTTTATCAGCAAGAAAATAACACTGGATATAATAACCCCGGCGACAACGGAAATAAACAAAATGTTGAGAACGGTAAAAATTTTATAGCGAATCATCGATAAAATACATGTCCGAGAATTGGGGTGGTATAAACCGGACTGCCCGGGTTTTTAGAGGCGATGATTGATTGCCATTCAATTATGTAAATGCCCGCTTCGGCAGTTTTTAAAAAATTGATCAAATTAGAATAAGTTGAATTAATTTTTAAATTAAAGGTCATAAAACCGGGTTTTTGCTCCCCGCCGGTTATCGCTTCGCCAAGTGAAAATTGTGCCTGAGCATTGTTTTTTCTTGCGGTTGATTCAATATATTTGGAAAAATTTTTAGAAATTTCTTCTTGGGTTGGCAAAATTTTTTCCAGTGCGTTAAGATACAATTCGGCTTTTTGGAAGTCTTTTTTAAGACTGATCAAGGAATCAGCGGCAGTTGTTTTTATGGCCAGCTGATTTCTTTGATTTTGAATATTAGCGACGCGCCCGCTCATGTCTTTGCCGACTAAAATCAGAAGGAGGATTAGTAGTGCGGATACGGCTAGAGTTATTGACAAATTCAGAATCAATTTTCTAAAAAGTTCGGTATCCATAAGCAATGATTCATTTTTATTATAACACTCTTAATTTATTTTATAACGGCAGTTATTTAAAACTGCGTCAAGCTCGGGATAAATTTAGTTCTTGGCAGGCAGCCTGGGAAGCGGAAAAGAAAAACAGCCGGCTGGATCCGGAAAAAGAATGGGAAAAATTGGAAAATGCGGGCGTGCGGCTCATTTTGGCCGATGATCCGGAGTTTCCCGCTTTATTAAAAGAAATACCGTGGTGCCCTTTCGGCCTTTATGTAAAAGGAGAAGCGTTTGGCGAGACGCCAAAAGTAGCAATTGTCGGAACACGCAAAGCTACTTTAAGCGGCCGAAATCTTGCCTATAAGATCGCCAAAGATTTGAGCTTAGCAGGAGTTACTGTAGTCAGCGGGTTGGCATTGGGGATTGATTCGGCGGCCCATCAGGGCGCGGTAGAAGCACAAGGCAAAACGATCGCTGTTCTTGCTGGTGGTCTTGATTGGGTTTATCCAAGACAAAATTCCGTTTTGGCAGAAAAAATTTTGTCTTTGGGCGGTTTGTTGGTTAGCGAGTATCCTTTAGGTCCAGTCGCTTACGCCGCCCGCTTTTTGGAGCGCAACCGTTTAATCAGCGGTTTAAGCGCGGGGATTTTAGTAGCAGAAGCGCCGGAAGCATCAGGCGCTTTGGCAACTGCTAAATTCGCCTTGGAGCATAATCGGGAAATTTTTGTGACGCCCGGTCCAGCCACTCATCCTAATTATGTCGGCTCTCACAGTTTATTGCGCGCCGGCGCCAGAATCATAACTTCGGCAGAAGACATTTTGGAAGATCTGAACTTGGTGGTTCCCAATGCGGAATCAGCTAATCGGCAATTTCCTTTTTCCAGCAAAGAACAAGGGGTTATTTTGGATATTTTAAAAAATGCTGGCGAGCCGGTTAATATTGACAGACTGCAGGAAATGTCCAAAATAGATATTTCTATTCTTAACCAAAACTTGACCCTGCTTTTAATCCAAGGTGTTATTAAAGAAGACGCCGGAAAATACTTTATTAGCTAGTGATTAGGGATTAGCCACTAGAGGTTAGGGACTAGTGGCCAGGTACTAAATCAATAGCGGCTCGTTTTCATGAATTTAGTCATTGTAGAATCGCCGACTAAGGCAAAAACAATATCAAAGTTTCTTGGCGGAGAATACCAAGTGGAGTCTTCTTATGGCCACATTCGGGATTTGCCTAAAAGCAGGTTGGGCATTGACGTGGAAAATAACTTTGAACCGCAATACGTTATTCCCATCAAAGCGCGAAAAACCGTTTCTCACTTAAAAGAAGTCGCTGCAAAAGCAGACAAGGTGGTTTTGGCGACTGACGAGGATCGTGAGGGGGAAGCCATCGGCTGGCATTTGGCGCAAGCCCTCAAACTAAATGCGAAAAACGCTAAGCGCATTGTTTTTCACGAAATTACCAAGTCCGCGATTGAGCAGGCCCTGAGAAAACCACGCGCTTTGGATATGAATCTAGTGGATGCCCAACAGGCGCGCCGTGTTTTGGATCGCTTGGTGGGTTATAAGCTCTCTCCGTTTTTGTGGAAAAAAGTCGCCCGTGGTCTTTCCGCTGGTAGGGTGCAATCGGTGGCGGTTCGTTTAATAGTAGAACGGGAAAATGAAATCCGAAATTTCAAATCGCAGGAATATTGGACAATCACGGCGGAGCTTGGGAAAAATGGCGAAATTTTGGAAGCCAATCTAATAAAAATCAACGATCGCCTTTTAGATAAGTTTGAAATCGTTAATCAGGAGGCGGCGGAAAAAATTGCTAAGGATTTGGAAAATCGGCAATTTATCATTGAAAAAGTTGAGCAGACGGAATTTAAGAAAAATCCGCCGCCACCGTTTATTACCAGCACCCTTCAGCAAGATGCCGCCCGTCGGCTGGGTTTTTCCTCCAAGAAAACAATGTTTATTGCCCAGCGGCTTTACGAACATGGCTTGATCACTTACATGAGAACTGACTCGGTGAACCTTTCTAGGGAATCTATTGCCGTTGCCCAAGAGTGGTTGGAAAAAGAATTTGGCAAGGAATATTCTTCGCCGCGGCAATACGAAAGTAAGTCGCGATTGGCCCAAGAAGCCCATGAAGCTATTCGTCCCACCGATGTTGGACAAAAACCTGAGAATTTGACTGACGAAACCGACAAAAAACTTTACCGCCTTATTTGGCAAAGATTTTTAGCGTCCCAAATGTCTCCGGCGCGGGTGGCGGCGACGCTAGTAGATGTGAGAGCCGGTGAGTATGGCTTGCGAGCGTCGGGGCAGCGGATTTTGTTTGACGGTTTTTTGAAGGTTTGGACTCAAAAGGTGACGGAAAAAAATCTGCCGGCGGTTAATGACGGTGAGCAATTAAATTTGAAAACCATCAATCCCGCCCAGCATTTTACCGAGCCGCCTCCGCGCTATGGCGAAGCGACGCTGATTAAGGCCATGGAAGAATACGGTATCGGCCGGCCCTCCACTTACGCGCCGACCATTTCTACTATTCAGGTTCGGAATTATGTTCAAAAAGAAAAGGGCCGTTTTATTCCAACCGAAACCGGAGAATTGGTGAACAAAGTTTTAACCGAACATTTTCCTCAGATCGTGGATATTAATTTTACTGCCCAAATGGAAGAGGGGTTAGATAATATAGCTAATGGAAAAGAAAAATGGCAAGAACTAATTGCCTTGTTTTACAGTCCGTTCGCCAAGTTATTAGAAGAAAAATATCTCAGTGTGGAAAAACAGGGCTTTAAAGACGAACCGACCGATCGGGTTTGCGAAAAATGCGGGAAACCGATGGTGATCCGGCACGGCCGTTTTGGAAAATTTATGGCCTGCAGCGGTTTTCCGGAATGCAAAAATATTAAACAGCTGCCCAAAGAACCGCCCAAGACCATAGGGATGAAGTGCCCGAAATGCAGCGCCGAGATTGTAGAGCGGCATGTCAGCCGCGGCCGCGCCAAAGGCAAGCTATTCTGGGGTTGCGAGAAATATCCGAAGTGCGATTATGCTTCTTGGACTGACCCGCGCTCCGGCGAGGCGAGCCCCCGCCAGCCTTCTTCTGATGAAAAAGCCGCCGGACCGGATCAGGATGCACAAGAATGACAGGGGCCCAATTGCGGGGTATAATTCAGCTGGCATATTTATAGATAAGCAGCAGACACATGAGCGTGACGGAGCTCGCCGACCGATGGCATAAACTCTTTAATCGTTATGCATCTGATTTGTACCCAGGACGCTATACTCGGGAAAAATGCCGTGAGTTGGCTGAGCAGGCAATAGAAATTCAGCGGCTTGCCCGGGAAAAGCAATCCACCATTGTTGTCCATAATTATCTTTATCCCGAGCTTCACGAGATCGCCCAGAAGGTCGGCGATTCGTTGGGCTTGAGCTTTTATGTGCGGGATCAAAAGGCGGCGCGGGTTGATTTTGAAAGCGTCTTTTTCATGGGCGCGACGGCCAAAATTATCACTGGTGATGCCACGCGGGTTTTTATGCCCGATTCCCCGGACGTTCTCGGCTGCTCATTAGTTTTTGGGACTGACCATATTTGGTTGGAACGCTGGAAAGTCAAGCACCCGGACGGTCTCCTCATCACCTATATTAATAGCGATGCTTATACCAAGGCGATCAGCGATTTTATTTCTACTTCCCGAAATACCCACAAAATTATTGCTTACGCGCTGAAAAACTTTCCGAACCGAAGGATTTTAGTCCTGCCAGATAAGTATCTAGGATTAGTTATGAAAAATAAGGCCTTGGATTTATTGCGGAATGAGGGGTTTAAGATTACGACAGAGTTTATTGATCGTATTGAGATTTACGAACATTCATATCAAGGGAACAATGCTTCTTGTTATGTTCATGAACAGATCGGGCCGAATGCCGCGGAAGTTGCCTTACTGCAGAATCAAGATGCGGAGTTGATGATTCATCCGGAATGCGGCTGCGCCGCTTCTTGCTTGATGAAACTTGAGGCCGGCATTATTCCTCGCGGCCGCGCCTATTTTCTTTCCACCGAGCAGATGGTTGAGCAAGCCAAATTTTCCGAAGCCAAACGTTTTATTGTGGCAACGGAAAAGGGAATGATTTATCGGTTGCGCAAAGAGTTGCCGGAAAAAGAATTTATTCCAGTATCCATGCAGGCGGAGTGCAAATATATGAAAGCTAACTCTTTGGAAAAATTATTAGAGTCGCTTCGCCGAGATCGGTTGGAGATAAGGCTTTGCAATGATTGCTGTGATCCTAAGCATCCGCATCAAGACGATCAGGCGGTGCATATTCAAAAATCTGTTGCCCAAAAAGCTAAAGTTGCCATTGAGCGAATGCTCGCTATCCAATAAAGGAAGTAAGGCGCGGCTCAGCCGCGCCTTTTTAAAATCAAATTTTTAAAAAAACCGACTAGTAGTCGGTCGTTATAGTTATATGATGCTGGAAACCGCAAGTTTGGCCAAGGTTCCAAAGATGATAATCCAAACCCATCATTGTCCAGTGTTTGATTCCGATCTCGTCCCTTAGGTCGTTGATAGCTCCTAAGAGTTTCATTATCGCATAGGTGGCAGCGGCGCGGATTTCTATTTCTTCAGGGCTGTGGCGCGAAATTTCAATTTTGTTATCTATTATCTCAACCAATTTTGGAGAATATTCCAAAATATCGAGATAGCGAAGCGCGTTGGGAACACGATAATCAATAATCGGGCCAATTTTTTCCATATCTTGTAATGGCCGTAGTTCACCGCCGGAATTCAATGCTCTTCCTTGGTAAATTAATGCGAAAAGCCGTGCCCGTTTGTCAAAACGAAGATACTCGTTGACATAATCTTGTCCGAAAACACCCGGAAATTTTTCTTTCAACAGCTCTACAACGCCGATATTCCAAGGACCGGAAGCGTCCGTTTTGTAGCCGGACTCTTCCAAAAGATTCATGACATCATCTTTGTAATGTCTTTGCATTACTCGCGCCACCTTTTTGAGGTTGTACATTCTATCCTCATTAATGAGCGGCCATTTTCGCCCGTAAAGCTCTATATTACCGATCATGTTCTCGTACGCCTCCAGAATCTGATCCGCCGCTACTGGTTTTTCTCCGAACGCTTCATAGAAGCAATAAGCGATAGCCCTTGAACCATTTAAACTAAGCCCCGACTTTGCAACTTTTAAATTAAAAGTGCCGAAATCCACGGCGGTTATATAAAGAAGGTGCGATACGAACGCCTTATTATCTTTCGGAAGAAAATCATCTTTCCAATCCGGTATTTTTGGTTCTTCTTGCGAGAGTTTGTAAGCCGTATCCAAAATTTTGTTTTGGTTCACCTTAACATGTTTTTTCGCCACCGCCGGATCTTCCCACCAGCGGCAAATTAGTTCGGTCCAAAGATTCATTCTTTTCCTTGTAAAAAAACCTTCCCTATTATAGTTTAAGGTTAAGAAAATGCCAAACCTGAACGAAATTTTAAAAATCAGCGATTTAGTTCGTCGGGCCTATGATTTTGCCAAAAAAGCCCATCGGGGACAAAAGCGAAAAAATGGCGAACCATATTTTAGTCACTGCGCGGCGGCGGCTGAAAGTATTTCCGAATGGGGTTTGGACGAAGCGACAGTGGCGGCGGCTCTTTTACACGATGTAGCGGAAGACACCGGTCATTCCCTTCCGGAGATAAAGGAAAATTTCGGAGAAGAAATTGCTTTTTTAGTAGATGGCGTCACTAAGATTGGCAAAGTCCGTTATCGGGGCATTGAAGCCAAAGTGGAAAATCTCCGCAAGTTCATTTTGTATCTTAGTCAGGACATCCGGGTGATTTTAGTGAAGCTGGCTGATCGCCTGCATAATATGAAAACACTTTATTCGCTCCATCCCCAAAAGCAAAAACGGATTGCGCTGGAGACCATGGAGATTTACGCGCCGCTTGCTTATCGGTTGGGGATGCAGAAACTCAGCGGCGAACTGGAAGACTTGGCCTTTCCTTACATTTATTCGGAGGAATATAAATGGCTGATCACAACCGTGAAAGAGCGTTATGAGGAACGGGAAAAGTACGCCCAGAAGCTTTTGCCGATTATCAAA
>CAYJVO010000011.1:0-10482 GCA_964373675.1 uncultured Candidatus Saccharibacteria bacterium | reverse complement strand
CGAAACGTTACGCCAGCTTATACAAAAAACTTCTTCGTTATGATATGAATTTGGAGCATATCCATGATTTAGTCGCCCTTCGTTTTGTTTTCAAGACCGTTGAAGACTGCTACTCGGCGCTCGGCATCGTTCACAAAATGTGGCCGCCGGTTCCGGGACGTTTTAAAGATTACATCGCCCTTCCCAAACCCAATGGTTATCGGAGTTTGCACACCACGATTTTTGGACCTGAGCAAAAAATCATTGAAATTCAGTTCCGGACCGAGCAAATGCACGAAGAGGCAGAGCATGGTATCGCCGCCCACTTCGCCTACGAACGTTTAAAAAGCACCAAGGCCTACGCGGAGCGCCAGAGCGCTTTTGCCGATAAAAAGGAACTGGAATGGATCCGGCAATTGCGCAGCTGGCAAAACCAGTTCACCAGTCCGGAAGAATTTTTACAATCATTGAAGATAGATTTTTTCCGAGATCGCATTCTGGCCCTTACGCCCAAAGGAGAAGTAATTGATCTGCCAGCGGGCGCGACACCGGTAGATTTTGCCTATCAGATTCACAGCGAAATTGGCAATGCCTGCGCTGGCGCAAAAGTAAACGGAAAGATCCTTCCTTTGGATTCCGAATTGCGTTCGGGAGATGTAGTAGAAATCATTATTCAAAAAAATAAAAAACCGTCAGAATCGTGGCTATCTTTTGTTAAAACCGGGCACGCCCGCAATCATATTCGGTCCGCCTTGCGAAGCTCTACCCAATCGTTGGTTAAAAGAGAGCCGGTTAAGATGGAGATTAGATTAGTGGCGGAGAATCGGATTGGCCTTTTAAAAGATCTATCCCAAACATTGTCCCGATCGCACATCAACATTTTGAGCATTAATACTCAAAACGAAAGCAGTCGGGCAAAATTTCCAATTGTTAAAATTACCTGCCCGGCGCTTACCCGGGAGAAGGCAGCAAAGTTAATGGTGAAGATTAAGAAAATAAAAGAAGTGAGAGAGGTGGGATATAAGCTTATTTAGCTACTAAATACGAAAATAGTACGAATTTAGGAAAATTGGATTTAGTATATTCGTAACAGTTTAGTATTTCGTAGCCATTAATAAGTAAAGTCCTGCGGCAGTTGTTCGTCGCGGGGTTGTTCCGTTTGGGAATATTCCGTCGCGGGCGTGGAGGCGAGGCGGGCGATCAGCGCTTGGAACTCTTCGGGAGAATAGAAAGAAATAGTGATTTTTCCCGTTGTTCCGGAACGCTCTACTTTTACTGGAGCTCCCAACGCTTGCTCCAGTTGGCGCTGGATCATTTCTGTTTCTGGGTTTGCGGCAGCAGGAGTAATTTCTTCGCTGGGCGCTGCCGGCGTTTTAGCTTTTTGGATTCGGTGTTTTAATTCCCGAACGCTTAAGTTATTGCGTCTTAGGTCTTCAAACAGAGACAATTGTTGGGCGATGTCATTCACCGTAAGCAACAGCCGTCCCTGGCTTTCACTGATTTGATTTTGAGTAATTGAATCCTGAATCGCCGAAGGAAGATTCAACAGCCGGATGGTATTGGCAACAGATTCTCGGCTTTTGCCTAGGCGGCTGGCGATTTCTCTTTGAGTAAGTCCAAATTCATCCTGCAGGCGGGAATAGGCCCGAGCCGCTTCAATTGGATTGAGATCGGCACGCTGGACATTTTCAATAATCGCGATTTCCAGCCGCTCGCGATCCAAATTGACATTTCTGATAATGGCCGGAATTCTTTCCAAGCCGACCATCTGCGCCGCTCGCCACCGTCTTTCGCCAGCAATAAGCTGATATTGTACATTTGTTCCGCTTTCGGTCTCGTACTCCAGTTTAGTAACGATAATTGGCTGGAGCATTCCGAATTCGCGGATAGATTCGGCCAGTTCTTGGAGACTTTGTTCATTAAAATTCCGTCGCGGCTGTTGCGGGTTTGGCGTGATTCGGCCGGTTTCTATAAGAAATACCGGACCTTGAACGGGCAGATTTTCCATGATACCTATATTATACTAGTGGCTAGTGGCTAGTGGCTAGTGGCTAAACTGCTCGGGTGGCGGAACTGGCAGACGCAGTGGACTCAAAATCCACCGATCGCAAGGTCATGAGGGTTCGACTCCCTCCCCGAGCACAAATGAAAACTGCTCCACTTAGTGGAGCAGTTTTCGTTTACATGTCGTCGAACTAAGCGGTATCCCGTATCAGGAAGGCAACCTCAGTGTTTTGACGCGTCAAAACACTGATAGGTGTTGAGATGGGGGTCAGAGAAACCGTCATATGTGCTTGCATATTACCCTCAACGAGCCGAATATTCTCTGGTGGCTCAAGAAGTACGCCGACTGGCACAAGGTTTTCGTGCTCGCCAGCGACAACGGGTTCGTTGACTTCCGCTAAAAAGGGTTTGCCAGTTTGTGCCCAACAACCGGCTTTTTTAATTTGAAAGAACAAAGAATTTGCCGCCAAACCTGCCTGCATCGTTTTCGCACAGCGCTTTTGCGGAGCAAGGCCGGTAGGTTAGGCCGTGGGTTTATTTTATTTTATCACGGCGCTACAATGAGCGCAGAAGTTTGATAGAGAAAAACCGTGGCATCGGAAAAGTATACCGCCTTAGTGACTGGGGCGGGGGGATTTACGGGCTGGCACATGACGAAATTTTTACTGGATAAGGGTTGCAATGTGATCGCGACGGATTTAAAAAAACCGACCGATCCGCTTTATGAAAGCACCAGATTTGTAGAAGTTAATCTTACTGACGAAGGGGTGGTCAATGGCTGGGAATTTATAAGTTTGCTGATGGAGTGTGACGTAGTTTACCATATAGCCGGACTTTTCAATTACGCCGCGCCGCTAAGCCAACTTTTTAAAGTGAACGTAGATGGGACATTGAATTTGCTAAAAGCAATCGTGAAGCACACCTATCGTCGCTGCCGCGCAGTTGTTTGGGGAGCCGCCGGAGTTTACGGAGATTTTAAACACATTAAAAATCTTCCGGCCAAAGAAACCGATCCGCCCAACACCGACAACCCCTACCTACTCTCCAAGCTTTACGAAGAGCGATTAGTAGTGGATTTCGGACGAGAGCACACTTTAGACGTTACCGTAATCCGACCCTCTGCTATTTATGGCCCGCGATCCCGTTATGGAATGGCGCTTTCTATCCTGCTTATTGGGCAGGGTAAATTGCCGCCATTTATATTAGGAAGCGGGAAAAACCGCTGTGGCTTAGTTCATGTTCAAGACATTGTTGAAGCGGCGGAATATTTAGTTTTTCATCCAAAAGCCGCCGGCGAGGTGTTTAATGTTACGGATGATTCCAAATACGTTGTTAAGGAAATCACTCGGCACTTGGCGCAATCTTTCGGCATCCCGTTTATCCCGTGGGTCAAAATGCCGCCTGCCTTAGTCCGTTGGTTAGCCAAAAGCTCCCGGGAAAAAGCTTTAAAGCTTGGCGCCCCAGCGCCTTTTGATGAAGAGTTGGTGAAGCTGATCACTGTTAATTCTTGGATCAGCAATGAAAAGCTCAAGCGTTTTGGCTATCAGTTAAAATACCCCGATACCCTTGAGGGGCTTTCGGAAACCATTAGTTGGTACAAAAAGGAGCGGTGGGTATGACATTAAGTTCAAATGTCAAATGTCAAATGTCAAATGTTTTTGGTTTCCTTGTCTCTTGCTGTTTGTTGCTCGCCGCATGTAGCGGATGGTTTTTTACGCTGATGGTGGATTTGCCAATGTTAATCATTCTTGGTTATGCGACGAGCTTTTTCATTTATCGGGTTTTGACGAGGCGTTGGAAGTGGATCGGTGTTTTTGCGCCCTTGCTTCTGCCAATTAATATTTTAGCGCTTTGGCTCGGCGGCGTATTGCCTTACCTTGATTTGCTGACGCCGGAAGCTGTTTACTTTGGGCTAGTTCCGAAAGAATGGTTAGGTGCGAGCGGCAACGATTTTATGTGGAACGGATTTTTGGGGGCGCGGGTAGTTCCCTTAGAGCTTCAGCCAACTTACCAACATTTTTGGTTTACGGCCTACGCTATTTTTATTTGGCTGACGATGCCCTTGGCATTAGGATATGCTTCGTTGATCGGCTATCGCGATGCCACTGTGCCTGCTTCATGGCATAGAATTTTCTGGTCACAGCTTTTAAAGATGATCGTGGTTGCTTACATTGTTTGGATTTTAACTTTGAGCATCACTCGCTTTCTCGTTTGGATCTCTTCCTAAGTTTTTACGCCCCGCGCTTCAGCGCGGGGCTTTTTGTTATATTTAGGATATGGAAAAATTGATTCAAGAGCTTGTTTCCGATGGTTATTTAAAAACACCTCTAATAATTGAGGCGTTTCGGGCAATTGACCGTAAAAATTTTGTTCCCGAGGAATTGGCAGAGGCGGCTTACGATAATACCGCTTTACCGATTGGTTTTGGCCAGACGATTTCTCAGCCGCTGGTAGTGGCGTTTATGTTGGAGCGGCTGCAGCCGCGGCCGGGCGAGAAAATTTTAGATGTCGGAGCCGGTTCGGGATGGAAAGCGGGCCTGTTGGCTTATTGTGTTTCTTCTAGAATTAGGAATAAAGAATCAGGAATTAACGGAAAAGTAATTACAATAGAGAGAATTCCGGCATTAAAAAAGATGGCTGAGGAAAATATTGGTAAGTATAATTTTATTAAAAAAGGAACGGTAAAGGTTGTTTTAGGAGACGGGTCTAAGGGTTATAAAAGCGAGGCGCTCTACGATAAAATTATCGCCGGCGCCGCCGGAGAAAAAATCCCGGAATCATGGCAAAAGCAACTTAAAGTCGGCGGCCGGATCGTTACGCCAGTTGGGCACGCGATTGCAGTTTTGGATAAAGTCAGCGAAAAGGAATTTCAGGAAAAGCGCTACGAAGGATTCAGTTTCGTGCCTTTGATAGAGGATTAGGTTTGGCTTATAATGTTTGGACTATGCTTAAGCGTCCCCCAATAGTTGTAATAATGGGCAGTGTTGATCATGGAAAAACCACTTTACTGGACTATATCCGCAAGACCAGTATCGCCGCCACGGAGGTCGGCGGCATTACTCAATCTATCGGTGCCTATGAAATTATTCATGTCCCGCATGAATCGCGGACTAACGCAGAACAAACGCAGACTGGTGCAGAAAAAATTCCGCGCAAGTCCGCGCCCAGTCCGCATGAGTCCGCGCTTTCCGAAGGAAAGAAAATTACCTTCATTGACACTCCTGGCCACGAGGCGTTTTCCAAAATGCGCGAACGAGGAACGAAAGCCGCCGACATTGCCGTTATTGTGGTGGCAGCTGACGATAGCGTTAAGCCACAAACTAGGGAAGCAATTAAAATCGTAACCGAAACTCAAACTCCTTTTATAGTAGCAATCAATAAAATTGATAAAAACAACGCCGATGTTAACCGCACCAAAAACGATTTGATGCAGGCAGGGGTGTTGCTTGAGGGATACGGCGGCAATGTCAGCTATCAACCGATTTCTGCCAAAACTGGCGAGGGCATCCATGATCTTTTGGATTTGATTTTGCTTACCGCGGAAGTGGAAGATTTAAAATATGATCCCAGCAGTGAGGCGCAGGGATTTATTTTAGAATCCAAATTAGACAGCCGGAAAGGCATTATCGTTTCAGTAATTGTAACTGACGGGATTTTAAGGGTAGGCGATAATATTGCCGCCGGATCAACAAGCGGAAAGATCAAAATTTTGGAGGATTTTTTGGGAAAATCAGTTAAAGAAGCCGCCCCATCTTTGCCGGTTTTAATTTTGGGATTTTCAGATCTTCCGAAGGCCGGCGATCGGTTTCGGGCCGGGCCGAAGAAGGTTATATCTGACAGTGTTGCAGCTGGATTTAAAAAAGAAGAAAGATCAAAAATAATTGATACCGAGATGCTGTCGGTGATTTTAAAAGCTGATGTCTCCGGCTCATTAGAGGCCTTGTCGGAAGTTATCCGAAATATCTCAGCTAAGCATAGGAAAGTAGAAATTATTGAAGAGTCCGTTGGTGAAATTTCCGACGGCGATGTGAAGATGGCGATTGCCACTAAAGCGGTCGTTGTTGGTTTTCGCGCTAAAATCACAAAAGCCGCTGATAATTTGGCGCGGGCAAATAATATCAGAATCATTCGGTCCGAAATCATTTACGAATTAACCAAAACCCTGGAAGAATTTTTAGTCAGCGAAGCCAAGCCGGCGGGAAAATTGGAAATTTTAGCGGCGTTCGGCAGGAAGGGCGGCAATCAGATTATTGGCGGCAAGGTTTTAGAGGGGGAGGTTAAAAACAATTCCATTTTGGAAATTGAACGCAAGAAAGAAATTGTCGGAAACGGACGGGTGATTAATCTTCAGCAAGGCCGGAAAGACACGCCACGCGTGGAGATGGGGAATGAGTGCGGACTATTGTTTGACAGTAAAAACGAAGTAAAGATCGGAGATATATTAGTTAGTCATTTATGAAACAACATCGTACCGAGCGGGTAAGCAGCTTAATCAAAGAAATTTTAAGTAAAATTCTTCTTAAGGAGGTGGAGATTGAAGGAGTATTAATTACGTTAACGGATGTAGAGATCGCAGGTAAAGATAGGCAGCATGCCAAAGTTAAAGTAAGCGTACTGCCTTCCGAACGTTCCCAAGATGCGTTGAAAATTTTAAAATCCAGGCAAGGATACTTCCAGCACCTTTTAAATGAGAAAATGAATATCAGGCCAATGCCAAGAATTAATTTTGAATTAGACTTTGGCTTGGAAAAAGCTGCCAAGGTTGAAAAAGCGCTTTTGGACAAGTAAAATACAAGCAATGGCACGGTAGCCAAATGGTAAGGCAACTCACTGTCTCCCTTCGGGAGATGTCTCATGCCTACGGCAGATCTCCCGCGGGGATGACCGTAGGGACACAAAACACCATACGTTCTCAATGTACTACGTTTATTATTAAACGAGTTTGAAAAATAATGATTTATATATTGGATCTACAAAGAATTTAGATAGCCGTTTATATCTTCATAATACTGGCAAGGTAAAATCAACCAAATTCTACCGACCTTGGCAGTTGTTGGGACATGAGGTATACAATACTAGGGGCGAGGCGGTGAGGAGAGAGCAATTCTTAAAAACTGGCCAGCAGAAAAAATTATTGAAAATTAGATACAATATTATTAAGGCCGGATAGCCAAGTGGTAAGGCGATTGTCTGCAAAACAATCATGCGGGAGTTCGATTCTCCCTCCGGCCTCCCTTCCACGTTTTGGAACCGTTTTTGAATCAGGTCAAACGGCGGAGCCAGCATCAGCTCTAGCTTTTTACCGTCTACCCAGCGGTTCGAGGTGACGGTTTTCAGAAGATCCCTTTTTTCCTCCGGAGAAGCGGTCTGATATTCGGAATGGACGCTTGTGGCGAGTTCGAGGACCTGGGCAACCTGGTCCGGCAGGGAAGAATCTCCCGCTTTGAAATGAGCGAGCCTTCCCTCAAGGGTCTTCTGCTCCACGAGCAAGACCGCCTGCCGGTTGTGGAAGATTTCCCTCTCAATCAGCCGGTCAACGTAGGCGTCGGTCAGTCGGCCGAGCCGTTCCTTGATGTTGCCCAAACGGAGCGAGATGGCGTTGACCTGATTTTGGAATTCGTTGTGCCAATTCTTCCGAAGCTCCTGGAGTAGGTCATTGAGTACGTCTCGTTCCTCATCGTTGAATCGGAGCTGCTGAATCTGGTCTAGAACCTGGGCCTCGGCGTAGTCTTCTCGGAGGGAGGCATCCGGACAGCGGTTATGGCAGCGGTAGTAGACTCGCCCCTTTTGAAGTTCTCCGATCAAAGATTGTTTACAAGGACGGCATGTCAGCATCCGGCGAAATACAAGGAAGTGCTTTGGTGGCTGGTAGTTGGTCCGTCCTTCTCGTACCGCTTGAGCACGCTCGAAGAGGTCGTTGGTGATGATCGGCTCGTGATTTCCGATGAAGGTTTCTCCGGTCGTCTTGATTCGGATAATCCTGACGTAGAAGGGATTCGTAAGGATCGCGGAGAGCCCCTCGATGGTGAGCTTGTTTCCACGGCAATTGGTGAGCCCCAAGGAGTGCATGTCTTCGGCTAGTCGTTTCATCGTGTATTGACCGGAGGAATACAGCTCGAAGGCTTTCTGTACCAGCGGAGCCTTTTCTGGGTCAGGCTCTTTCAGTTTGCCTGGACCATTGTTCAGGTAGCCAACGGGGGCTCGCCACGGAAGCAATCCTTGTTTGAGTCGGCCATGCTGCCCCTTGCGGGTCTCTTCCCGAAGATTTCGGATAAAATCTGATGCAACGACGGCTTGGATGTCGGCTGAAAGCCGACCGCCCCTGCTAGTGAGGTCGAGATCCTCATTGGCGAAATGAACCCGGATTCCCGAGTCAATCATATCGCCCAGGTCGGCCCAATCCCTCAAGTTCCGGGCGCTCCGATCAATCTTGTGAATGATGACGCCCTGAGCTTTGCCCTTGGTGATGAGCTTTAGCATCTGGTTGAAGATCGGACGGCCGCGCTTCGCGGCCGTTTCTCGTTCCTCAAACCATTGCGCGATGGTCAAGCCAAAGCGATCGGAGTATCGCTGAATGGCGTCCTTCTGCTCTTGGAGGGAGACTCCCTTTTCTCCTTGCTTCTGTGTGGAGACACGGACATAGGCGTAAAAGTTCTGTTGAGACATGGAAGATGTGGTGAGCTATTTGGATTCGACCTTTTTTGCCCCGCCTCGGCGTGGCAAATTCATCCTAGCTCGAGTGTTTTTCTCGAGTAAAGCCCGGAGCCAGGCTTGTCCTTCCGGGGTTTCATTGAGGCGCTTGTAGGTCCGGATCACGATTTCCAGATAGCGCCGGAGGTTCGCCTCCGCCTGTCGATACCATTCTTCTGTCTGACCAGGATATATCTCTTTGAGTTTCATGATGGGTGAGAGTCTACCCCGGAATGGCTTCCTCGCGTAGACGCCATTTCTTGCCCAGAGAAGCGGCTTGCCTTGGGCGGCAAGATGTGGCGTCTACGAGGACATTTAGCAGTGTGCTAGTATCTTCGCGCCATGATCAATAGCCAAAGTCAGAACAAAATCTCCAATAAATCACAATCGTTGGTCTCAGCAGTTCTTAAGGACGGATCACTGGTGGAAATGATCCATCGTCCGGAAGAAAATAAAACCGCCTTCCTCACTTGGAAAGTCGGTTCTTGGAGCGAGCTTCCGGAGATCAACGACGGGGGCCAAAAGTTCGTCCCATATACGCCTACCAACAACCTTCTTCAAAATCAGGTCATTCTCTTCCCATCCGGAGTCGAGGAATACGGTTCCGAAGAGGAGCTGCTCCGGGAGATCGGGGAATACCTCCATCGTTACGTAGACCTGAACCCGCTCTTTGAAAAGATCGCCAGCTACTACGTTCTCTTCAGTTGGGTCTACGATGGCTTCAACGAGCTTCCGTATATCCGGGTCAGAGGAGAGCCCGGCAGCGGCAAGACCCGCTTCCTTCAGGTTGTGGGCTCGGTCTGCAATAAGCCGATTTTTGCCAGCGGCGCTTCCAGCATGTCTCCGATCTTCCGGATTCTGGATTCCTTCCGGGGAACCCTGATCATTGACGAGAGCGATTTTCGCTTCAGCGACGAAAAGGCGGATATGGTGAAGATCCTCAACAACGGAAATGTGCGGGGCTTTCCGGTTCTGAGGAGTGAGGTGTCTCCGATCACCAAGGAATTCAACCCGCGTGCCTATCACGTCTTTGGTCCCAAGCTCATCGCTACCCGCGGCTTCTTTGAAGACCGGGCCTTGGAAAGCCGTTTTCTCACCGAAGACATGGGCCAACGATCTCTTCGAGGAGATGTTCCGATCAACCTCCCGGACACCTACAAGACCGAAGCGCTTCATCTTCGAAACAAGTTGCTTCTCTTCCGATTTAGGAATTTCGGGAGCCGGACTCCTCTTGAAGCGTTGGTAGATCGCTCGATCGAGCCCCGGCTCAATCAGGTATTCGCCCCGCTCTTGAGCGTTATCCAGGACGAAGGGACGCGCGCGGAAATCCGGGAACTCGCCAAAACCTACCATGACCAGATGATCAGCGAGCGGGGCTTTGACATAGAAGCCGAACTTCTGGAAGTCATTAGGAATCTCCATTCGCCCCAAGCCCGGTTATCGGTCAAGGGGATCACAGACGCCTTTATCAAAAAACACGGGGAAGAGTACGACCGCCGAATCACACCCAAGTACATCGGTCAGATTCTTCGCCGGAAGCTGGGCATCCGGACGGCCAAAAGCCACGGGGTCTTTGTGATTCCTCTGGCTGACAGTTCGGAGCTTCACCGGCTCTATGAGCGGTATGGTCTCGTTTCAGAAGAAAAAACGGAAATGAATGGCCAGGACGCCCCTCCGGAAAGTCCACCAACATCCCCAAGTCCACCCGAGAACCTGCCTGACGGTCAAGGAAACGTGCATATCGGGTAGACATGGTGTCAGTAACCGGGTCATACTGACCCACATGTTTTCGGTCAAACTGACCCACCC
>CAYJVO010000010.1:0-18742 GCA_964373675.1 uncultured Candidatus Saccharibacteria bacterium | reverse complement strand
AATCCAATTGATGCTCTTGGTAGTGCCATCGCTACTTCAACACAAGTTTCGGCAACGCCGGCTGCTCCGGCGCCAGCCCCCGCTCCGGCGCCTTCTGGCGGCGGAGGTGGAGGCGGCGGGGGAGGCGGTGTTCCCACCGGAGCTACGGTGGTGTTTGCCGGGCGAGCTTACCCCAAAAGTTCAGTAACGATTCTAAAAGACGCTCAAGTGGCAGCCACCACCATTGCCGGTGCGGATGCCAATTTTGGAGCGACCATTTCCGGTTTGTCAGGAGGCAACTACATATTTAGTGTTTACGCAGAGGGTAATAAAGGCCGGTCGGCTCTTTTGACTTTTCCCGTCAGCGTTCCCAGCGGAGCAACGGTCAACGTCGGGGGAATTTTTATTGCGCCAACCATCGCTACCGATAAATCAGAAGTAAAAAGGGGAGACAACATCGCTATATTGGGCCAAAGCGTGCCGTTGGCAGACATAATTGTTGTGGTTAACTCTGAAGAGGAATTTTTCGGAAAAACCATTTCCGATAAGGACGGCATTTATTTATACAATTTTGATACCAGCTTTTTGGAACTTGGCGATCATAACGCGAAATCCAAGGCCTCTATTGGCAATCAATTGGTGAGCGGTTTTAGTAATGTGGTAAATTTTAAAGTTGGCACCAAGAACGTCCTGGCTGCGCCAGTAATAAAATGTCCACCCCGGGGGGACGTGAACGGAGACTGCAAAGTAAATTTGGTGGATTTTTCTATCACTGCTTATTGGTGGAAGCGGACGCTTACTCCTCCGGCCAAGCAAAATGTGGACGCGAAACTCTTCGTTGACGGCAAAATAGATCTTCGCGACTTCAGCATTATGGCGTTTTATTGGTCCGGGTAGCAGTAGCTAAAACACTAACCAACACTAAAACGTACCACTAAAATGGAAATACTAAAGGACGCTAAAAGTAAAAACCTTGTCGACCTTCTTTATAAGGAATTGTCTTATGTAATTCAGGGTATTGCTTTTGAGATACGAAAGGATTTTGGTTCGGCGCATAAGGAGCAAATTTATCAAAAAGCATTTGAAGAGGCATTAAAGAATCGGAATGTTCCATATCAGCGAGAGGGCGCAATTAAGGTTCATTCTCCAAGAACTGGGAAATTTATCGGACTATATCGACCAGATTTTATTATTGATGAAAAAATAATTTTGGAATTAAAAGCTCAGACATTTCTTCCTAGAGTAGAAGTTAATAAAATATACGACTATTTAAGAACCAGCGATTATGAATTAGGTTATTTGATTAATTTTGCATCACCGAACCTCTACATTAAGCGGGTAATTTTTACCAATAATAAAAAACATGACCAAGCCTTTTTTAGTGTCAATTAGCGCCCTGTTATTAGCGTTGTTTAGTGTGTTACCGGCGCAGGCCGCGTCGCTTTATTTTGAGCCGGCAAGCGCTAAACTCGGCGTTGGCGAAACCGTCCGGGTGAGTTTTCTGATGGATAGTCCGGAACACGTCAATGCCTTAGAGGGGCAGGTTGTTTACCCCAACGACCTATTAGAAGTCAAAAGTATTAACGACGGAAGCAGTATCGTCAGTTTTTGGATTGCCAGGCCGAAAGCGGAGGGCGGAAAGATCGTTTTTGTGGGGGTAATTCCCGGCGGCTACGCCGATGTCCGGGGCAAAATTTTTTCAGTTGATTTCGTTGCCAAGAAAGCCGGGCGCGGCGCCTTAAGCTTGTCCAATACCCAGGCCCTGCTCAATGACGGCCAAGGCAGTCAGGCGCAATTATCGTTGTCAAAATTGGCCGTGACCATAACGGGCAAGGCGGCGGGAAAACCGGCGCCGCCACCGCCGGAGATAAAAGACGAAGCTCCGCCGGAAGAGTTCAAGCCGACGATTGCCAGCGACCCCGAAATTTTTGACGGACGATACTTCCTAGTTTTTGCCGCTCAAGATAAAGGAGTCGGGATTGATTACTATGAAGTGGCCGAAGCGAAAGGATTATTCCGGCCCAGTCCGGATGTTTGGGAAAAAGCCGAAAGCCTCCATTTATTAAAAGATCAGGAGCTGAAAAGCTGGGTTTTTGTAAGAGCGGTTGATAAAAACGGCAATACGAGGAGCATAGTTTTGCCTCCGCCGGGAGTCCGGTTTTATCAGTTGTTGACAATTTTTGCCGGAATCCTTATTGCCGTGGTATTATTAATAGTATGGAGGCGATTAAAAAAGCGCTGGCGATCTTAACAATTTTCCTTGCCAGTGTTTTGGCAGCGAGCGCTGCTACTTTGTATTTATCCCCGGCGGGTGGCACTTACACCACTGACCGAAATTTTACCGCGAGCGTAAGGGTGACCACCAATCCATCGATGAATGCCGCCGAGGGGGCGATTAATTTCCCAACGGATAAATTGCAGATTATCGGAGTTTCCAAAACCGGGTCTATCTTCAATTTGTGGGTCCAAGAGCCATCTTATTCCAACTCCGGTTCTCTTGGGAATGTGCGTTTTGAAGGAGTGGTTTTAAATCCTGGGTTTGCGGGGGATGGAAAAGTTTTGGATATAACTTTCAGAGTAAAAAGCGAGGGAACGGCAAACGTTACTTTCGCCGGCGGTTCGGTATTAGCTAACGATGGCCAAGGAACTAATATCTTGTCAGGCCTAAATGGTGCTACCTATACGCTGCAAAAATCCGTTTCCCAAACACCTCAATTAGTTGCGCCAAGCAGTTTACCGCCCGGACCGGTTATTAAACATTTTGTGAAAAAGCCCGATGGCGAACTTGAACTTTTTAATACCAGCGAAGAGGGCGTCAAATGGAGCAATAGTTCTTTTGCCAATTTAGCGTGGGTGATCCCGTCCGAAGTTAATGGCGTGGCAACGCTTTTTGACGAGAAACCCGATTCTAACCCCGGTACTAAATCCAGCGGAGTTTTTGACAGCAAAACATTTAATTTTTTGGAGGAGGGCCGGCATTATTTTCACGTTAGGTTTATCAATAATCGCGGGGCGGGGCCGATTTTGCACTACCCGCTGTTTATTGACTTAACGCCTCCTAAGATCTTCGGTGTTGTGTTTCTGAACGGTTCCAGCGGAGCCACTTACAGCACCTCAAATCCTAAACCGAAAATTAATTTTTCTACTACTGACGAGCTGTCAGGAATTGATCGCTATGAAATAAAGATTAATAATGACCAATGGGTCAATGCCCAAACCCTGCTTAGCGGCAATAATAATTACAGTTTGCCGAAGCAAAAACCCGGAACTCATATCCTAGTAGTCCGCGCTTTTGATAAGGCTGGTAATTTTGTCGAAGCCGAAACAAAAATCGTTGTTGAGCCGATCGCCTCGCCGACAATAACCAGCTATCCGAAGTATCTTGTTTCGCCCGGTCAGAAACTGATGATTGAGGGCACGGGCTCCGCCGGCGCGGACATAGAAGTTAAACTTAGCCCGCGAGGGGAAGAGCCGCTCATTTTAAGCGCCAAAGCCGACGATAACGGCGAGTGGAGATTAGTTTATGAGGCAATAATACCCTCCAGAACCTATGCCATTACCGCAAAACAAATTTTGAGCAATGGCGCCGAGAGCTTGGAAACCGAACCGGTTTATATGCGAGTCAATTCCTTGCTTTGGAGATTTTTTCAGTGGTTTAAGAATATTGGCGGATCACTGGTGCTTCTCCTGATCTTTATCGCCCTGCTTTTGGTGGCCGGATATTATTATTGGCATAGATTTGGCATGTGGCGCCGACGATTGCGCCGAGAAGCTAGGGAGGCGGAAGAGGTGTTGCGCCGAGGTACGTCAAGAATTCGCAAGGAACTGGAAAAAGGAGAACCAAGAGAGAAAATCTCCCGCGACCTAGAGTCGGTTAAAAGAGACGTAGAAAAAGAAATAAAAGATATAGAAAAAGGATAAAATGAAAAGGCCTCGCCAAAATTTTGCAGAGCAAAATCTAGGCGAGGCAAAATGAATTTTGATTTATTTATTTCTGGCAACTACTTTCACCTGTGTTACCTCGTGGAATCCATACTTGCCGTGCTCTCGGCCGATGCCGGAGTTTTTGTATCCGCCGAAAGGGTTCCAGGGCGTAGTATAATTGGTGCCGTTGATGCTAACCATGCCGGACTTGATCGCTTTGGCCACTCTTTGCGCTCGTTGCTGGTCTTGAGTGTAGACGTAAGCGCCAAGGCCGTAATCGGTGTTGTTGGCAAGTTGGATTGCCTCTTCTTCGGTGCTGAACGAAACAATCGGCAGAACCGGACCAAAGACCTCTTCTTTCCAGACTCTCATGTCAGGGCTGACTTCAATTAAAACTGTGGGTTCGTAAAAAGATCCTCCTATTTCTTCTTCCAGCGAGCGACCGCCGGTAATTGCTCGAGCGCCTGCTAGCAAAGATTCGTAAACCTGTTGTTCAAGTAAACTTAGTTGCCGTTCGGCAACCAGCGGGCCGATTTCCGTAGTTTCTTTTTCCGCGATGCCAAGTTTTTTCGCCTGAAAAATGTCGGCAACTTTTTTTACTATTGCATCAAAAATATTCTTGTGGACGATAAGCCGTTTTAAGCCGTCGCACCATTGACCGGCGTTGCCTAACCGATAGTCGCAGGCGCTTTTAACTGCGGCGTCAATATCAGCATCGTCAAAAATCACGCCCGGTGCCGAACCGCCCAGCTCCATGACGGCTTTGATCCTTTTCTTTGCCGCCAATCGGTAAAGCGACCAGCCGGTTTTAGCGCTGCCGACAAAACCAATCATATCCACTTTCTGATTCGCCAGCAGTTGCCCGACTTTTCCATCGCCGTAAACCTCGCTAAAAACTCCGGCGGGCAGATGCCGTGACATTACTTCTTCAATAAATTTACCGCTCAACGGACATTCTTCGGAATGTTTTAAAACTACTGTGTTGCCGGCGAGCAAGCTTTGCCAAGTTCTCCAAACGGGATTCAGGAACGGATAATTCCAGGGAACGATAGCGGCTTCAATGCCGATTGGTTCGTGATAAACCCGATGAATTTCACTTTCGGTTTCACAAGTTGTTTCCGGACTTAGATATTCTTCGGCGTGATCAAAGTACCAATTTGCAAAGTCCACCCCGCATTGATAATCCACGTTTAAAGCCTCGTTTATTGGCATACCCATTTCCCGAGACACCAGCAAAGCCAGTTCCGATTTTCTTGATTCAAATTCGGTTAGCGCGTTTCGCAGCATCTTTACTCTTTCAGAAACCGGTAAATTTCCCCATTCTTTTTGCGCGATCCCAGCTTGCTTAACTTTTTCTTTAACCTCATTGGGGCTGGAAATTTCAACGTCTCCCAAGATTTGATAGTAGTTAGATGGATCTACAGAATACAGTTTCGGCATCACATTCTCCTTTTCAAAAACCGACAGGTATTTTAACAAAAAGCCTGATTGAAGTCAATCCCACCGCGTTTACCTCTCTCACACGTAAAAGAGGGATCGGGGGGGGTTACTTATTTTTTGAAATTAGTTGTATTAACCAAAATTATTTTCAGATGAAACTCTCCGGCCTTACCCTTGGTCCCGCTGCAAGCGGAGCCGAGTCAGACTCGGCGAAGCCCCACGCCTTTGGCTGGGCGTGGCGGCCGTGGTTTTCGTTCGGAAGTTCGGCATATAAAAAGAGCGGCAAAGCCGCTCGAAGTTATGTGTGGGATCAATCAGGTTCGGCGGTTTATTTTAATTTTCAAGCCGCGTTTTTTCAATTCCGAAATAAATGGCTGAATCGGCACGGCAATTTCCGGTGGCAGAACTCCGCGTTGATTAATTAATCCGCCCGCAATCATTTGAGCGGCAATTGATATCGGGCAGGCAGTATCTATATCGCCGGCGCTCGCTTGCCACTCGGGTTTGGATCGGGCATGACAATCCAAGACCCAGTCATCAACAATAACTCTTGATACTTCGTAGTCATTTGGATCAATCGGCACCGCCACTAGACGTTTGAATTTCCATATCGTCCACCCAGACCGCAGGAGCTTTATAATTTCTTTTACAAATTCGCGATCAAAACTGACTTTAAAATCACAATATTTCAGACCCCTGTCTTTAAAACTTATCGGCAGAGTTGCGATTTCGCTATGTCGTGTCCGAACAGTCCAGATTTTCTTGAGAGGTTTGGGAAATTTCGTCAGTTCCCAGCCAGTCAGGGGAGTAACTTGGGAAAACTTACCATCGCGGAATACCCACGGCTTTAAAGTCAGTTCTTCTATAATTGTTTGCACCGAATAAGGAAAGTGGAGGTTGCTTTCGTGTTGATTAAAATCCTTAGATCCAACCCGAATTTTTATTGATTTCACTTTTTTCTTCCGACCTATGGCGTAAGCGGCTAAAATATTGGTAATGCCCGGAGCGCACCCCATCCCGATTACTGCAGTAAGCCCCTTTTCTTGAAATTTTTTATTCAACCGTAATTGCTTGCGTGTCCAAGAAAATAATCCGCCTAAATCCACATAGTGAGTTTTGGCTGATAAAGCTGCTTCCATAACCGCAAGATTAAAATTGTGCTGAAGGCAATTGATCACTATGGAATGGCCGTTCAACAAACTGGCCAATGCCCGCGGCTGACGCGCGTCCGCAAAGACTGCCTTCACCCGTTTGTCTCTAAATCCCTCTGCCAGTCGCTTGGCGACTGATTCGTTATAATCAGCAATTAAAATATGATTATCAGGATGCGATTCAAAAAGATCGCGAACCACTACTTTGCCGATCGTGCCGGCACCGCCTAAAACTACGAAGTCGCGGTTGTTAAAAATCACTAGGCGCTCTCAAAGTTCTGGCAATAGCTTACCATGACTAGACAAACGGCGCAAAACGGTTAAACTTTCGGACAGAACTTTTAGAAGTGAATTATGGATCCAAAACACGAGCGTTTACTGAAAAGCGCCGCTGAACACGTGGCGGTTTCTTGTTGGGAACCCGATACTCTCATTGAAAAAGCCAAGGGTTCAAAAATCTGGCTGAACGGCAAGCCGTTATTGGATTTTGCCTGCGGTCCGGGTGTGGCCAATATCGGATGGAATCATCCTGAGGTTAAAAAAATCATTAAGAGCGTTTTAGATAAGGACGAATCCGGATACGGCGGCAATATGATTCTTAATCAATATGAGCGAGCGCTTGCCGAAAAACTTTGCCGGATTACGCCTGGGAAATTTTCCAAGAAAGTTTTTTTCTCCAATTCCGGATTAGAAGCAGTGGATTCGGCGATTCTGGCGTGCCGGAAAAGGCGCCCCGAACGCCGCGCCATCCTTTCTTTCATCGGAGATTTTCACGGCCGGCTGGGATTCGCCAGAACGGCAACTACTTCGCGCCAAATGCATATTGAAGGACTGCTAGGAGGAATGGAAAAAGCGTTTTTTCTGGTTTTTCCAGCGGAAAATCCGGAAACCGAATTAAAAAAAGTGTTTCTAAATTACATTAACACTCCCGATAAATATCTGACCTACGTTAAAAACACCATCAGCCCATTTATCCAAGACATCAACTGCGCGCTTTTGGAATTAGTGGAAGGCGAAGGCGGAATCAATGTCGCCAAAAAAGAATACGTTCAGGTGTTGATTGATTACTTAAAAATGAACGGAGTTATTGTCATTATTGATGAAATTCAAAGCGGTCTGGGTCGGACCGGGAAAATGTGGGCCTCGGATCTTTATGAAATTGAACCGGATATCATGACGGTCGCCAAAGCTTTGAGCGGCGGATTAATACCGATTGGCGCCACTATTATGCGCGAAGAGTTGTCCTATCAGAAATACGGCGAGCACTGCAATACTTTCGGCGGCGGCGCGCTGGCTTGCGCGGTTGGCTTAAAAGTTTTAGAAATTATCCAAAAAGAAAAATTAGCGGAACAGGCAAAAGTTAAGGGAGAGGGCTTGAGACGAAATTTATATGAGCGGTGTGCCAATCCAGTTAGTGGTTGCGGGCTTATGAATCGAATGACTTTCCCGACACAGAAGATTCAAAAAGCGGCGATTACTGAAGCAAAAAAAATGGGTTTATATTTAACCAGCGCGGGTGAAAAAAGCGTCCGGCTCATGCCGCCTCTGACTGTCAGCAAACAGGAAATAGAACAAGCCCAAGATATTCTTATTGAAGCGTCTATTAAGACACAGGAAATGTATTAAACTGTATCCGCTAAACCCGCAAATGGCGGGTTTTTATTCTCCTTCGCCGAAAACCCCGGGCGGCCTACTCCGCCGTAGTAGCTTCGGCTACGAAGGCTGGATAAGGCCGCGGAGCTTCATTAGGCGTAGGGGGGGTTCACATTTTCTAAAATTCCTGCCATAATCAAGGCGTTCTTTGACAGAAGGCGCTATGAATCACCAAAAAGATTGGGCGGCTATTTTTCAAAGAGCGGAAAAAATTCCCCGTAAAATCAAAGAAGAGCATTACGCCTGCACCACTATTATTGATCCGAATCTGGTGTGGCTAGATGGCAAGGGGTCTCGTATTTTGGTTTTGGATAACGGAAAACGTCGTTCGCTTATTGATGCCTCGGCTGGCGTGAGCACGAAAAATCTGGGTTATGGCAATGAGCGGATTCGGCAGGTTGTGCGAGGGGTTTTACGGGAGCAAACAGATGTTTTTGGATATCCCCATCATGACATGGAAAATGACTACGCCCTGAAACTGGCTTGGCTTCTTGCGGAACTTACGCCCTTGAAGGCGGAGCGGGAAGTGGTCTTTGCCAATTCTGGCGCCGAGGGCATTGAAGCGGCTATCAAACTTTGCTACAACGCCCGGGCTAAGTCGCCAAAAAGGGACAGCCGATACCGCAAGGACTTCGTCGCTTGTTACGGAGCGTTTCATGGACGAACGCTGGGAGCGCTTTCGCTTACCTGTTCTAAACCGATTCAACGCGAAAATTATCCAATTAACGCTTTTCCTAATTACCATATAACATTTCCGGCCAGACACCCGTATTTCGTTTATGATGATGAAGGCGATGTACAATATACCGATTACAGTCCCAACGAATACCTTGAAGAAGTTGAAAAAGATTGCCGTAAAGGGAAAATAGATCTTGATTCGGTCAACGCCTTTGTTTTGGAGTTAATTCAAGGCGAGGGAGGCATTAGCGTCGCTTCTAAAGAGGCGATTCAGGATCTAGTGAAATTTTTCAAAGATAACGATGTTTACATTGTGATTGACGAAATTCAGACCGGCTTGGGCCGGTCGGGGAAACTTTTTTGTTTTGAGTATTTCAATATTGATCCGGATGTAGTAGTAGTTTCTAAATCCCTAGCCCAGGGATTTCCATTCAGCGCGGTGATTTATGATCATGAAATAGGGTGGACGGAAAAAGGACGCCAATCCAGTACTTTTGCCGGTTCTCCGATGGGTTCAGCAATTGCATGTGAAGTCCTGTCGCAGTTAGTATCGGAAAATCTACCTCAACGGGCTTACAACCTTGGCGATAAAGTACTAGGTCCCGCCCTTCGCATTATTGCCCAGCGTTATCCAGAAGTTGTTCATAATGTCAGGGGATTGGGCTTAATGCATGGCATTGAGTTTTGGAATCCAAACACTAGAAAACCGGCATCGCAGTTCAGGAATGAAGTGATTCTTGAAGCCCGCAAGCGGGGAGTTCTCTTTCTGGACGCGGGAATTTCTGCCATCCGCATTACTCCGCCGTTAACCATTAGCAGCGACGGCGAAGATAAACGCAATAATGAGCTCGGCACCATTATAGATGTTTTAACTGAAAGCATCCGCG
The DNA here is from genome assembly GCA_964373675.1 of uncultured Candidatus Saccharibacteria bacterium. GTDB lineage: Bacteria > Patescibacteriota > Minisyncoccia > UBA6257 > WO2-44-18 > CAYHXN01. Next base: position 9,030 of record CAYJVO010000010.1, on the reverse strand, counting down.
TGACTCGGCGGAAAATGAAACGACTTAAGTAAACTCCCACACCTAATAAGTTTTTCTCCGACTAGGTCGGAGATTTTTTTTGCGAAACTTATTAGGTGTGGGGGTTTACAAATCATGATTTGTGAATGATTTTCATTAGTTTTATAATTTAATAATGAAATCCAAAATTATAGAATGGGTCTTGCGTATTGCCGTTGCCGGTGAATTTATCGGGCACGGGGTTTTCGCATTGCAGGGCAAGAAAGCTTGGATTGGCTGGATTCAGCAGTTTACTGGTGCAGATGTTGGCCTAGCCACACAATGGCTGTTTCTAGTAGGCATTATGGATGTTGCTTTAGCTTTGATTATTTTAATAAAACCGATTCGCGGCGCGCTTTTGTGGATGGCATTCTGGGGATTTTGGACAGCGTTAGTGCGTCCATTGGTTGGTGAACCGATTTGGGATTTTGTGGAAAGATGGGCTAACTGGGGAGCGCCGCTTGCGTTATTCCTGCTAATCGGTTTCCCGAAAACTTTGAAAGAGTGGTTCAAGTAATTATATCCGAAATATCAGGCAAATACTGAATGAGAAATAGTAAGTATCGGGGGGCAGCTTTTCGCCTTGAGCAACTATGCTATAATTAAGATCTCAGTTTTACATTAACTTTTTAGTTTATTTATTGCTCAAAATCACTCCCGAAAGAGTTATTAGGTGAATAAATGGCAAAAAGTACAATGAAAATTATCAAATCTTTTTTAATTTCGTTACTGTTTGTCCCGCTTTTCGTTTTTGCTCAAAATCAAGCAGTTTTACCTAACGCAGGCTTGACGCCGTCAAGCCCATTTTATTTTCTTGATCGGCTAGGCGAAGCTTTGCGGGAGTTTTTTACTTTCAATCCTGAAGGCAAGGCGCGGCTTCAAGTTGAGTTTGCCGCCGAGCGCGTAGCAGAAATTAAAATTACTCTGGAAACCCGAGGCGTAGAGGCGCCAGGTTTGGATGTGGCTTTGACGCGTCTGCAAGCTAATATTGCCAGAGCGGCAACGATTGTGGTTGAAGAAAAAGCCAAAGGAAAAGATGTGAGCGACCTTACCAAAGATCTCAGCGATGAGTTTGATGAGAAAGAAGAGGCATTGGAGCAGGCCTTTAGGGAACAAAAAGAAGTCCTTAAAAACAAAGAACGGGAATTGAAAATTCAAATTTTAGAAGCTCGCAAAGCTGGTGATACTGCTAAAGTGGAAGTGCTTTTGCAGCAGTTGGCACAGGTCAAGGCCGAGAAAGAGCTTTTGGAATTAAAAGAAGAAGAACAAGAAAAAGCGCTGGAGAAGGAAGAAGAACGTTTAGAAGAGGAAATGGAAGCGAAAGAAGAGGCCGAGAAAGCAATCAGAGAAGCTGAGAAAGAGAAGCAAGAAGTGTTAGACGAGGCCGCCGAGGAGGGCGTAAGTGTTCCCGTCGATGCTTTTACTAAATTTGACAGGCTCCTTGCCCAAGCAAAAGAACTTTTTGAGAAAGAAAATTATGTTGGGGCGAAACAATTAGCTAAGCAAGCGGAAAAAAGCCTTGACGCGGTAGAAGAAGCCATTGAGGAGTTGGAGGAAGCAAAAGAGAAAAAAGAAGAACTGAAAGAGGAACAGGAAGAAAAAGAGCGAGAAGCTAAAGAAGAGAAGGAAGAACGTAACCGGGAGGAAGAGGAGTAATAGCAATTTGCGTTGCTGTAATGGCATACTTTAACTCTAGTTTGCTGCGATGGGATATAGCTATTACCGCAGCATTATTTGGATATTTGCTGGCTTTACTAAGTAAGCCGAAGACATAGCTAAACAAGGTCGACAAACTTATTTAATTAAAAATATTTAACCATGAAGTGGTCAAAAATTATGCATGGTATAGCATGCCTCACAGGCGTTTTTGGCGGACTGGCACTAATTGGCGCATGGATCGCGGAAAGAAACGGAACTGTTCTTGGACTTTCCCAACAGCATCTTTACAATGACGCAATATCGCTCATGCTTATTGCCATTGCCTCAAATATCGGAACGCTCGTCCATATGCACCAAGAAGGCCAGCGATAAGGCCTGACAAAGAAAGGAGGGCAAGTTCTTATCAGAAATGGGCTACGCGGTTGACGATGCTAAAATTTTGATAAAGTTAACACATGTCTAAATTTTTTATTATTCTGATCTTGCTTTTTGCCGCTGTTTTACGATTTTGGCAGCTTGGATCCGCCGAATTAATTTTTGATGAAGGTCTCTACGGCTTTCGTTCCATTGGCTATCTTGATTATTTGGACAGCGTCGCTCAGCCCACCCCAGTCCAATGGCTGGTTGATAAAATGCAATTGCCTTTTTGGACTAAGCTTTCATTTCATGACCATCCGCCGCTTTTCTTTTTAGTCCAATATCTATTTTTTAATATTTTCGGCGATTCACTTTTTGTGGCAAGACTGCCTTCTGTTTTAGTTGGTATTGCCGCAATTCTGGTTGTTTTCCTTGCGGTCAGAGAAATCTTTCTAAAATTTTTTCCTAACGGCGCCAGCGATTTTGCCGGACTAGTCGCCGCGTTTTTATTAACTGTTAACTTTACTCACATCTGGATTTCCCGTTTAAGCATGATGGAATCAGTTTCTATATTGTTTATCCTGCTAAACATTTATTTCTTTATTCGTTTTTTAAAAGATCAAAAAAATTGGCTGGCATTCGGCATAACTCTGGGGCTGTGTTTTTTGACAAAATACACCAGCTTTTTCCTTGTTCCAGTATATTTAATCACGCTCTTAATTTATCAATCATCGCTATTTCTGAACAAACGGCTTTATGCGGCATTTATAACTGCTATCTTAGTTTTTTCGCCAGTTATCATTTACAACATCTACTTTTATAAAAATTTTGGCCATTTTGATCTGCAGTTCTCCCACCTTTTCGGCCAAAAAACTCCTTATTGGCAGGGATCTTCTGGAAAAACACAGGAACCGTTTTCTAATATCGGCACAAACCTACTAATTCTTTATTCCATACCGTTTTTAATCCTTACATTCTTAGGGGGTGCGTTTGCTCTTTTATGGCGAAAAATTTTTCCTGATTCCTGGTCTAAGGCGCGCAGCATGTTATTCTTTATGGTTTTGTTGGCGGTTTTTATTACCCTGCTTTTAACAGTTACTGGATCGGCTATAAGATTTAGCGCCTTGTATGTTATACCAGCGGTATTTTTTATCGCTCTCCTGGCTGCCGCAGCTCGGCAGCTTGTTAGAAATAAGTCGTTAGTTTTGATATGCTTAGGCCTATTTTTGATTTACGAAATTATCTTTACGGCAGACCTTATATTCGTTAACGCTCCTGACTACGGCGTGGTCAAGCTGGATCAATATTTTGATTCTGTTTTTGGCAATGGGCGTCCAGCGGGTCTTCTTAGCCATCCCAATTCTCATCTTGATAAAGTAATTAAAAAATATGCCTTGAGCCGCCCGGCGGTTTTAGAGCCATCCGGAATTGTCTATGATGACAATATTTCCACCCCAGTTCGTTTATGGGTATTCAGCCGCCGACAATTTTATCAGGGCATTCCGATTATGCCGGCCAGCGAATTTAACCGGATAATTAATAAAGAAGGAGAAGAATTCTTTCAGGGCATTGCAATCTATTTTGTAAAAGCGGAACCCGCATCGCCGTTGCGTCAAGGAAGTTTTTCTGCAGACGCCGGCAAAATTGAAAATTTGCTAACATTAGCTAAAAGGTCTCCCGAAGCTGTTATTAAGACAGCCGACGGCGCGCCAGCATATTATGTTTATTATTCGCAATTTTAAAGAAAAAGATCTGTCCACCGTAGTTCGCTTATCAAAGAAGATGATTGATTATCATCACGAAATTGATCCTTACTATAAGCCGTCAGTTAAATACGAGAATTTAAAAGATGATGCGCGGGAATGGCTCATTGAACGAAATACAAAAGTTCTAGTGGCAGAAATTGATGGCGGGATTGTCGGTTATGCGCGCGGCAGCATAGAAAGATCGCCGATGTTTGTAACCCCGTCCAAGATTGGCATTGTTGACGATCTTTTTGTTGCCGAACCTTACAGAAAACAGGGGATTGGCGAGCGCCTTTTTTCCGGCTTGTTGGACTGGTTTAAGATTAAAAAAGTTAAGAATATAGAATTAAGCGTGGATTTTCGCAATGAAGCAGGAATAAAATTTTGGGAAAAACTGGGATTTTTTAAATATAAGCTTAAAATGAGACTAGTATTGACATAATTGTCTTTATGTGCTACTATCCTAAATAATCAAACCTTGTGGTTTGGTGTCTGTTCTTTGAGGTATTTTTGAGGTATCTATGGATCAAATGGATCAAGTGGAGGTGTTTGAGTACGGCCGATTTCCGGAGAGGCGGCCGTTTGATGCCCAGCCGTTCTTTTTGGAACGGCATGGCGTGGCGGATCTTTATCATCTCGTCGGCACTTTTCCGACCGGGCTTGTATCCGAGGCAGCCGTGCCGGCAGGCGGTCCAGCGATGTTTATTGGCTGGAAGACCCCCGGCGTTGCTAAGGGCCTTGCCAGGATGTTGAACGAGATGAATCGGCGAGGTCTGATTGATTGGTCAGGCGATCTGCCGAGGTTCCGCTGCGGTATTTCCGGCCCGGATGATCTCCGTGAGCTTGCCGAGACGATCAGCGGCAAGATGGAAAAAGCAGCTGCCGCCTCAACCTAAATCATGTGATCTTTACCCCGCCCTTTCTTAAATGTCTAAGAAAGGGCGGGGTTTTCATTTTCAAGGCATTAAATTAAACTATTTAAGATAGGTTCTAATATGTATTATTCAAAAATTTATACCGTAGAAAGCGTTACTTCCGGACATCCGGATAAAATTTGCGACCAGATTTCAGATGCGATTTTGGACGAATGTCTTAAGCAGGATCCGAAAAGCCGGGTAGCAATGGAGACTTTCGGCGCTCACGGCCTTTTGGTTTTAGGCGGAGAGCTTACCACTTTGGCTAAAGTTGATTTTGAAGCAGTCGCCCGAGAAGTTTATACGGAAATCGGCCATCCCGAAGATCTTAAAGTTGTCACCAATATCGTTCAGCAATCACCAGATATCGCTATGGGAGTGGACACCGGCGGAGCGGGTGACCAGGGAATTATGTATGGGTATGCCGCCAATGAGACGCCAGAATTTTTGCCCAAGGGTATTGTTTTAGTTCATCGCTTAACTTCCGGATTGGAAAAGTTAAGAAGAAGCGCTCAGGTGCCGTGGCTCAAACCAGACGGCAAAGCCCAGGTGACAATGAGCGGTGATCGGGTGGCCGCCGTCCTGGTGAGCACCCAACACGATGAGGCGGTTTCTCAAGAAGAAATTCGCCGGACGCTGGTAGAAAAATTAATTCAGCCAGCGGTCGGCGACTTAAGCGGTATAGAAGTTTTAACCAATCCTACCGGTAAATTCGTCTACGGCGGTTTTTACGCGGATACTGGCCTTACCGGCCGCAAGATCATGGTTGATACTTATGGCGGTTTGATTCCGCACGGCGGAGGCGCATTTTCCGGCAAGGATCCGACCAAGGTGGATCGCTCCGCCGCTTATATGTGCCGCTTTGCGGCGAAAAATTTAGTGGCCGCTGGTCTTGCTAAAAAATGTCTGATTTCCGTGGCTTATGCGATTGGGAGGTCTGAACCGTTGATGGTGGAGGCAGTCAATGAAAAAGGAGAGAGTTTGGCGGAATTGGTCAAGAAAAATTTTGATTTTCGGCCACTGGCGATAATTGAGCGACTCGGTTTGCGCCGGCCCATCTACCGTCAAACCGCAGCTTATGGGCATTTCGGAAAATCAGGGTTGCCGTGGGAAGCTATTACCGAGATTTAAATGAAAACCACTTCTTGGGGCAGGGAGGCGATTTGGGGTGAATATCAGGAAGAGCTAATTTTACCAAATCTTTTACGGCTGATGGAGATTAAAAAGGGCGAAGTGATTTTGGATTTAGGGTGCGGCGCCGGATTTTTTGCGCGGGAATTTGCAAAGGCAGGGGCCAAAGTTATCGGCGTTGATATTGCTAAAGAATTGATTGCCATGGCTAGGAAAAGTTCGCCGTCCGCAATCCAATATCGCGTCGCGCCGGCCGAAAAGCCGGATTTTTTAGATAAGGACAGCGTGGACAAGATCGCGATAATTTTGGCCATTCAGAATATGGAAAATGTTCAGGAAGTTTTCCGCGAATGCGCGCGAGTTTTGCGGCCGGGCGGTCTGGTTTTTATAGTAATGAATCATCCGGCGTTTCGTGTACCAAAGTATTCTTCATGGGGATGGGACCCTTCGGCCACCGCTAAGGCGGGACAGGCAAGCTCCTCTCGACAAAGCTCGGGGCAAGCAGGGCAAGTTGGAGGTATTATGTACCGCCGCGTGGACCGCTATATTTCAGAAATCAAGGCTCCGATTGAAATGACGCCCTCGCAAGCGGAAGAAAGTCAGATTACCGTTTCTTTCCACCGGCCGCTTCAGTTTTATTTTAAAGCGCTAAACAAAAACGGTTTTACAGTTTCGCGTTTGGAAGAATGGAATTCTCATAAAAAAAGTGGTTCAGGACCACGAGCTAAAGCCGAGGATCGCAGCCGTAAGGAAATACCTTTGTTTTTGTTTTTGGAGATAGGCTCTATTTGAGATAGGTTTAATAAGTACCTTGATAAGACGATAGGGGTGGCAATGCGCCGGCGGCGGATAATAAAGCGATGTCTGCTGATATGTTTAATTTTGTTTTTATCCGCTTTTTTTATTACGCTGATTCTTTATTTTACTCACCAGCTTAATGGATTTTCGCCGTGGTCTTACGGCGACGCTAATCCGACCGCAGAGCGGGTTAAGGAATGGACCGCAAACGATTTTAACCCGACTGACTGGCAGGTTTGGAATTTAAACCCGGGATTTAACGGCCCGGATTTTGATACCGGCTATTTGGAAAATCAGGAGCTATATTTTGCGCCCTGGGGCAAAGTAAATTGGGGACTACAGGCCTACAGTTGGATGTATAATCAAGCCGGATCGGCCGGCCCAATTGACGGCGCCAGACTAATGTCTAAAGACGGAAAACTTTATGTCCGGGTAAAAAATTCAGGTAGCCGCTATGCCAACGGTTCAATAATTCAGGGTTGGAACTGGGGCGCCAGCGATAGCGTCGGCTGGCATTGTCCCGCGCCGCTGACTGTCGGCGGCCAGCAGTTAGTAGTAAGTTTGGATTTGTACATTGAGCCGCCCAAAACTGAGGAAGGGAAATTAAATAAATGGGTTATGGTTGCCGCAAGTTTTTGGTTTCAATCACCGCAGCTTCCTAAACCGTTAGTGATTGATTTAGTATTTCACCAAAATTATCGGCTGATGTTTTCGCACGAAAGCGACCTTGGCTATCACTATCAAAGATCAGTAGTTTCTGATAACGAAGAAGCGATAAATCAATGGCGGCATTACGACTTAGATCTGAATTGGTTTATTAATGAGGCGCTAAAGCGGTACGAAATTGAATACGCTAAAGATTCTTTAGAACTGCGGTCCACGGAAATTCTAATAGAGATGAAGCAGGCTGAAGCATCTTTTTGGATTGATAATTTTTACCTTTATTATAGATAGATCCCACCCATAAGTACTTATGGGTGGGGTAAAAATAATTCCGCCATTGAGGCGGAATTTTAATTGGAACGGGAAGACTTAACAGGTCTGGGGCAATTTTGCCGGTGACAGCGCATATTCAGACCCGCAAAACGCTTTTTGCAAAAAGGACACTGATCGCAGCAACCGTACATGTGTCGGATACTACCCGGATCTTTATGGCAAGAACAGCGGCATTGGGGAATAGATTGAGGGAATTCGGTAAGGAACGACAATTGTTTTCCAAAACACCTCATTTCGTGGGCAAATAAACAGAGGACATTCACCCGCTTGTCGCATTTTCCACAGGGCCAACAGCAAGGATTGCGGTGTTTTTTACTTCCATCCTGATGACAGCCACATTGGCACAGCTCTACGCCGTCTATCATTTGTCGCCTTTTAATAGCTGGCTCCATTGTAGCATATATCTTTACCCCCACACCTACTCCATAGGTGTGGGGGTTTACCCCTTGTAATTTTAACTATAATTTGTTATTCTATTGGCAGTATGAACATAAACAAAAAATTGGTCGTTATTTTAGTCGTGGCTCTAGCCGTCGCAGGAATCATTTTTTACTTGGCTTCTCGCCCTCAGGAAAGCTTGGCGCCTGGCGGGGCAGTTACGGAAGAGCAAGAAAGCGGTGCCGCGGCCGGCGAAACTTCCGGCACTGCACAAAAAGGAATCTTCGGCACAATCTTAATTGATATAAAAGGATTTAATTTTGCAGAGGATGAAGTTGTGATAAAAGCCGGCACTAAAATTGTTTGGGTTAACCGGGATGCCGCGCCGCACACGGTTACCAGCGACACCGGCGTGTTTGACAGTAAGACATTGCTTAAGGGACAGAGCTTTGAATATGTCTTCAATCAGAGAGGGGATTACAAATACCATTGCGGTATTCATCCTGATATGAAAGGCAGAATCATCGTCCAATAACGACTAATAAATCAAAAAGCCCCCGCCACGGGGCTTTTTGATTTATGTTAAAAAGAACCTATCTTCAAGATATCTCCAAGTCGCGTTCTGAGCGATTTTCTCCTCAGGGCGAGGAAATCGTAGTTTTAACTACATTGACGAGGAGCAACAAAGCCATGAGAGAAAATCGCCAGAACCCTAAGGGATACGGTCAAATACGCACAGAGGCTGCGTCGCTCCTCCTCAATGTAGCAATAAGCACATCTTCGTCGTCGCTCCTTGCTCTGCGCGTATTTGACTCATATCGCGGCTGGAGATATTTTTGAGATAGGTTCTAATAAATTATGGTTTTCGTAGCAATTCCCACTTATAACGAAAAAGAAAATTTGCCGGTTTTAGTCAGAAAAATCTTTGATTTAAAGATCGCGGATTTAAAAATCTTGGTTGTTGATGACAATTCGCCAGATGGTACAGGGAAAATCGCCGATGAATTAGCTAAGCAGTACCCGATGGCTGTTTT
>CAYJVO010000009.1:0-19751 GCA_964373675.1 uncultured Candidatus Saccharibacteria bacterium | reverse complement strand
ATCGCTCTCATAATGCTATATTATTTCAGTATCATTCTTGGATTGGAAAATACTGGTTCTAGTAGCCCTCTAAAGATCGGGATTTTTCATGGATGCGGATACGGGCAAGAGCTTTGGCTTCAATCTGGCGAATCCGTTCGCGAGTAACATTAAATTCTTTACCAACCTCTTCCAGGGTATGAGTTACGCCGTCCGTCAAACCAAACCGCATTTCCAGAATCTTTTGTTCTCGGGGGGTAAGATCAACTAAAATTTCTTTAATTCGGTCTTTCAGCAAGGCTTGGGAAGCAGTCTGAGCGGGTGTAAGATTGCGTTCATCTTGAATGAACTCCGAAAGGGTGGAGTCCTCGTCATCATCGCCGATCGGCGATTCCAAAGACACAACATCTTGGGAAATTTTCTGGATATGGTGAATTTTCTCCACTGGAAGATTCATTTCCACGGCAATTTCTTCAGCCAGCGGTTCACGGCCAAGTTCCTGAAGCAGGCGCCGTTTGGCTTGGGTATATTTAGAAATAGTCTCCACCATATGCACCGGAATACGGATGGTGCGGGATTGGTCAGCTAAGGCACGGGTAATCGCCTGGCGGATCCACCAAGTGGCGTAAGTGGAAAATTTAAAACCGCGGCGATAATCAAATTTTTCCACGGCGCGCGAAAGTCCGATATTTCCCTCTTGAACTAAATCCAAAATACTCAAATTCGGACTCCGGTTCACATAACGCTTGGCAATAGATACTACGAGACGCAAATTAGCTTGAATAAAGCGGCGCCGGCATTCTTCGTCTCCTTTTTCAATCCTCTTTGCCAACTCTTTTTCTTCTTCAGAAGTTAAAAGCGGGGTTCGGCCGATTTCCTTGAGGTACATTTGAACGGCGTCCGGCAGATTACTGTCAATAGCAGTTGCTTCTTCCAATTCTTTTTGACTAATTTCCTCTTTCGGCAGTTCAATCAGCTGCTGAGTTTCCAAAACTTTAATATTTGCCCGCTCTAAGCGATTATAAATTTCTTCCAAAAACGGCACATCCTCTTCTATGTTAGGAAAGAAATGAAGCACTTCTGAATCGGTAACAAAGCCCCGCGAGCGGCCGCGGGCAATTAATTCCTCAATAACCTGATCATACTTATCTTCTCTGGCTGGTTTCCTTTGTCTCTTTTTTAATTTTTTAACCTTGGATTTAGAACCCATCTTAAAAATATATTTTATATATTCTGCATTTCTTCGTTAATCAAGTTAAACTCCTCCTTGGCTTTTGTCAACGCCGTCTCATCTTGGTTAATTTCGGCGGCTCGGATTGCCTGAGAAACGGCCGAACGCTTTTCCTTAAAGTACTCCCGCTTTAATTCCCTGATTAGAATATCAAAATAATTTTCCGTCTTTTTCAAATCCAGCTGAGAAACCGCAAAGCTGACCCGAAGCGCCAACTGATTGTCCAGGTTTTTCAATCCGGAAACGACCGCGGTTTGATGCGCCGGCGCCAAGTATTCCAGATGGGGTTGAAGTTTATGAACCAAATCACAGTTTAAAGCTAATCCAATTAGCTGATCGCTGATCAGTTCTTTACGAGATAGTTTTTCTTTATTATCCGTTTCCGGGAGACTTTGAGTCAGCAAATCAGCGGTCTTTATCCGATTCATTTCCTCCAATAGAAAATCTTCCCGAACCCCGGTTTTTAAAGAAAGTTGCTTGAGCCAGTGACCACGCTCTACTGGGCTGTAAATATTTTTAATTTTAGAAAGAATTACCCGAAGATTTCTCTTTTGATCGGCTATGCCGCCGGGATTTTTCAAATAACGACTAAAGTAAAACTCAGTGGCTGGGACGGCGGCTTTCACTAAATCAATAAATTTGCCGTGTTGATCTTTAATGAAATCAGCTGGATCTTTTTCCGATTTAAGCAAAACCACCTGCGCGGAAAAATCATTGGCCGCAGCAAGATCAATCGCCCGCTCGGTAGCGGCTTGCCCGGCCTCATCGCTGTCAAAAATCAAAATCAGACTATCCGCCACCCGCCGCAAAGTCGTCAAATGATCTTGGGTAAGGGCGGTACCGGAGGTGGCAACGGCATTTTTAACGCCATCCTGCCACAGCATCAGAAAATCCATCTGTCCTTCTACTAAAATTGCCGCCCGAACTTCACGAATCGCAGTTTTGGATTTGTCAAAACCGAATAAAACTTTGGATTTGTTAAAAATCGGCGTTTCTGGCGAATTAACGTATTTAGGCAACACGGGCTCACGCGGACTTAATGCTGACCCCGCGGACATGTCCGCATTAGTCTGCGTAAGATCTGCGTTAGTCTGCGGTAATATTCGGCCGGTGAAGCCGACGGTTTTCCCAAAATGATTGCTGAGAGGGAAAACAACCCGGTTGCGGAAACGATCCCAATAAGTGCCGCGTTCGGTTTTAAAAACCAGCCCGGCTCTTTCCACTTCCTCAACAGCGTAGCCGGCATTCATCAAATGGCGTAAAAGAAAATCGCTGCCATTGGGAGCGAATCCTATTTTAAATTCAGCCAGGGTTTCTTTTTTCAAACCGCGGCTTAACAAATATTGCAAAGGTGCTCCGGAAAGATTCTGGATAAAAAATTCTTTGGCGGAATTATTAATTTCATACAAAACATTAAGCCGTCTTTGATCGCCGGTCATTGTCTGTCTTAGTTCAATGCCGGCTTTTTCGGCCAGCATTTTTAAAGCCTCAAAAAATTCCAGATTTTCGTATTTCATCACGAAGCTGAAAATATCACCGCCAGCGGCACAACCAAAGCAGTGCCAGATCTGGCGATCCGGTGAAACCATAAAGGAAGGAGTGTTTTCTTTATGAAAAGGACAGGTGGCTTTTAGATTCTTACCGGCGGGAGTCAATTTTAAATAACCGCGCAAAAAATCAACTATATCCAATCGCTCTTTAATTACCCGGACATTATCCTGCTGCATTATCTTAAAAATACTCTTTATACCCAAATCTTTCAATTAAAAATCCCCTTTTATTAGGGGACATCAACAATTCTAAGGCCTTTTTCAACCGCCTCTTTTTCTTCGGGAAACATAGCAATCGTGTGAAGATCGGCAACGCCTTTTTGACTTTCAAAATCAAGAAGGTTCTTGATTTTAGAAACGGCAGCTGGAGCTACGTATTCCAGGCCGCCGGTGGAAAGATGAAGCTTAATCAGTTTTTTTACTTCCGGCCAGCGCATTCCAAAACCATAAATCTTAATTTCTTTTTCTTTGCCATTTCTAATAGCCTTACCGTCAAACAGTTTTTGCTCTTCCACCTTGTTCTTGCTAGCCGCAACAAGATCGGCAATGTATTGGCCGATTTCACCCTTAATTTCGTTGTAAAGAACATTAGAGGCATACTCCTTGGGGTCACTCGCCCGTCCAATCGCTGTAACCTGGCAAGCGCCGGGCCAAGTTTCGTCTTTCATTTTCTCAAAATCATATTTGCCGCGGCGCTGCAAGAGCGCAACCTTGCCTTTGTCTAAAAGATTAGTCACGATGAGCAACCCGACGATTTTCTCTTTCTCAATTAACGCTTTCGCTTCTTCACTCATTGCCTGCTCCGCTAGTTAAAAAACCTTAAAAAGTATAACTAAAAAATCCCCCGTTGTCCATTGGGGGATTTAATTTCTAAGTGAATACTGGCAGCAGGTCCAAAATGTCCTGACTAATATTATCCCAAGAAATAATTGTGGAGCGCTGATCTTTGCTATCTTTGCCATTATAAGAATAACGAGTCCATAGTCTGATCGGGCCGCGGGAACGTCTTTTCCTGCCGCGTGGCGCCCAATCCTCAAACCACGGCCGACGCTCTGGGTACTGAGTAAGAAAAGTTTCCAAATGAACGGGTTTACCTCTTCCCCATAACTGATAAATTCTTCGCAAAACCCGGTAAATCATCGGGATATCCAAATCGCGGCCGTCATGGAGATGAATAAATCGCAACTCGCCGTTGCGGCAGAAATTCGCGTCATACAAAACTACTTTGGGCTGACCGACATTAAGAATCCGCTGAATAATAAACTTTTTTATCCGTTCGTGATCCAAGGACTTAATAGTTAGGCGATTAAACCATTCTGGAAGACCCTTGACTAACCCTGGTCCATAAATAAAATATCGGTGCTTCTTGCAAAAATCCTTGGTGAAAAAATCATTAATAAAATTAACATCGTCATAAGAGTCCCGCACTGCAAACATTTTTGCTAATCCCGCGCCCAAGGGGCTGACCAAGGAATGTTTTTGCGCCCAATCAAGCCACTCCGGCGGAATGGAGATCGGCTCTGATTTTATTTCGCCCCCGCGAATTAATTCCCGCATTTTAGCATATCGTTCGTCGGTCTGATATTTCAGCCATTCGGTGACTTTATGGGCATCGGTGAAAAACGCTTGGCGCACCGGACCACGGTCATTTTTCATTTCGTTCAAAAAAACAGAAAACTCCTGCCACTCTTTTTTAAATCCATCGCTTAAGCCGCCATATTTATCCCGGAGCGATTTAAAAACAATAAATTCTTCCCAATGTTCCGAAATGGAACGCTCTTTGCATTCGGTCCAAATCTGTCCGTGCCGGCCGGTATCCCAGCGCCACTGGATATCCTCCCAAAGCTGGAGCCCCAACCGATAAGGATTTAAATCAAAAGAATGAGACGGACCCATAACTCCGGCGTGAGCCCTGGCAAACGAACACACCTCTGCGTCAGTCGCCGCTCCCTCTTCAGCCATAAGCCGGCAGTGCCAAAAACTCGCCCATCCCTCATTCATAATTTTGGTAAGGCCTGCCCGCCAAGTAAACCAGGACTCTTCCCGAACGATTCTCATCACCTCCTTTTGCCATTTTTCCAAGGTCGCGTGTTCCAAGAGAAATCCGAAAATATCCCGAGTTGATGCCGCCGGCGTTTTAATTCCCAGTTCTATTTGGGAACGCAGTTCTTTTTCTTTTTTAATCCGCTCACGCTCTTTTTCCAAATATTCGGGAGGGTTAAGATATTCGTCCATGTATTCCGGAAGTTTCTCTGAAGGAATAATCCGCCGCGGCTCTTCGTTCAGCTCCCTCAATTCTTTATCCTTCCCATTCAAAGGTTCATAAAGATTAAAAAGGTTAAAAAGCGACAGGCAATCTTCCAAAAATTGGTCAACTTTAAACTTGCCGAGTTTGCTCTGAAGGTAATCAATCCGCCGGGCATTATCAGCAAAGATATCATGCAGGTTGGGCGGGAAATCTTTAAAGAAGATATTATTTTTGAAAAAATTATTGTGCCCATAAACATGCGCCATTACCAATTTCTGCTTAGTTCGGGAATTAGCATTCAGCAAGTAAGCGTAGGTCGGATTGGTGGGAATGACCAATTCATAAATAACCGCGAGGTTATGCCGATAAAATTTTTTCATCTTAAGAAACTCCTGCCCAAAAAGCCAGAGATGATAGCGCACGGGATATCCGCCATAAACGGATAAACTGCTCATTTCCTCAAAATCAACTATTTCAAAGATGGTCGGATAAAAATCCAGCCCGCAGCGGCTAACCAGATTTTCAATTTCATGCTTGTTTTCTTCAAGTTCAGCAGGAAATTCCGGTCTCATATTTAAATCTCAAAGACCGCTTTGGGGATTATAAAGTAAAATAAAAACCCCGTCGAGGCGGGGTAATCTTAGCGACCGGCTTTGAAGACCGAACGGATAGCTTCCGGAATATCTGCCATTGACTGAAGATTAACGCATTCAATAAAAACATTAGCAACTTTCTTTTTGACTTCTTTCAGCATTTCTCCATAACTGCCGGCCGGCACAAACGGCACATTCTTTTTTAAACCGGCGTACCAAAACCGATCCGCACTTACTTCTCCATAAGTGTATTGGTTGACTATTGGTAAAATCTTTGCTGTTAAAAGCTCGTAACTAACTTCGTCATCTTCGTCAAAATTAAAGCCGTCGGAAAAATAAAAAGGGTAAATATTCCATTGCGAAGACGGGTATTCTTTATCAATGATTTTCAACATCAGATCGTGAGCCGAAGAAATCACTGTTCCGCCATCGCGCTGACTTTTAAAAAACTCCTCCTCGCTTACCCTATCCGCTTCGCCGTCGTGAATTATCCAAACCGTATCAAGATTTTCATAGTTATAATCCAACCAAAACTTGGACAAACGGCAGAAATAGCGAATTAACGCCCGATCTTCAGTCATAACTGAACCGGAAACATCCATCATATAAAAAATCACGGCGTTGTTTTGAGGTTTAACAATCTCATCAGGAATGCGATAACGCATATCTTCGCGAATGGGAATAATCCTTGGGCGCTTTAGGTTGTAAGTTCCTTCGCTCAAAGATCTTTTTAGGGCATTTTTAAAAGTCCGCCTTTTATGCCTTAAGGAATCCGGTCCGGTCTTACGGATATCAGTATATTTCCTCTCCGTGGTCTTAATAGATTTCTGGCCTTTAGGTTTGATGCGCGGCAACTGCAGGACTTCAGCAAATAAATCAAAAAATTCCCGGGCAGAAATTTCCAATTCAATAATGTCGTGACCTCGTCCCCATCCGGCAGAACGCTTCTTTTTATCCCCCTTACCCTTCTTTCCGCCACCCTCACCATCTTCATCGTTTTCTACATCAATCGGTCCCAAATCATCGCCGGGCTCACCCGGACCTTGACCAACGCCGATGTCTGGACCACCGTCGCCGGTTTCCGCATTAAGCGGGAGTTCGGAGAATCTTAAATGAGGGATTTCAATCTCATCAATGGCAATAGCCACGCCTTTATCCGGCCCTAAAATAGTTACCTGTCCGCTCTTTAACAGTTCAACCAAATCGCGGCGCAATCTTCCTCTCACGATATTGAGGAATTCTTCTTCGTCTATTTTTATGCGACTCATTTATTTATCTTGTAAAAGGACAATTCCAGTTTAGCGATTGCTGGTGAGTTTTGCAACGAACAAAAAAACCCTCACTTATGTGAGGGGTTCGTCGCCTCTGGCAAAAATGGAAGCGACATGATTTAGCACCAAAGAGGCGCAGAAATCGCAATAGCCGTACTGATGTTTCAAATTCTTTTTTAAAGTCTCAATTTTCTCACGCTCTTCCGGACTGACCCCTCCAGTGGTTAAACCAACAAGCCGAATGGTGTCTTTGCGCCGCTTAAACAACAATCGTTCTAGCGCCGTTCGCAATCTTTCATCTGATCTGTAATCAAAAAGTCTTCCTTTATAAACCCGCGTCCCGTAGGCCTGAATCAATTTATGCCGATACTCTTCGGCATTAGCACCGCCAACCCCAATTTCTTTTTCCACTTCCGCCATCAACTTTTTGTCCGCCTCAACATACTCGCCTTTATGATCCTTAACTTTTTCTTTATTCACAAAAGCCACAACATTATCAATGTAATTTTTAAAAAGATTTTCCACGTCTTTCTCGTCGCCCACTACGGCTTGCTGAACCTCGGCTTTTACTTTATCGCCGAATTCTTCATCTACCGCTTCCAAAAGCGTTGTAAACCGGTTCAAATCCTCTGCTTTATTGCTTTTGAGAAGCGAGTGGTATTGTAGTCCATCAGCTAAATGCTTTTTAATATTGAACCAGTTCACGCACTGTTCATCACCATCGCCCATTGCCGCATTACCCAGCATATCTTGAATATAGCGAGGAGAAATGCCGGACATCGCTTCCTGCGGCGAATCTTTTAAAAGCTCGATAACCTTATCTTCGCTGAATCCCTCCACCATTTTTCCGTCATAAATACGCACTTTATCACGCAGATCAATTCCGGTCTTGGAATCCTGCAAACGAGTGAGAATCGCCCAAAGCGATGCCATTTCAATTGTGTGCGGAGCGATATGCCGCGCTCCGGACTCATTTTCCGGCCGATAGGTTTTTGCGTAAATTTTCTGCTCTTCTGCAAGTTTCAGCACATAAGGAACGTCAAGCCTGGTGGTGCGGTCGCGCAGCGCCTGCATCGTCTCGTCATTTCTGATCTTTTCGTATTCCGGGTTATTGGTGCCGCCCATTAAGACACAATCAATATGCATCTCGGCAAACCGTTTCGGCTTCACGATATGTTCCTGAGTGGCGCCTAAGAAATCGTACAAGAAAGCCTTATCCAGCTTTAGAATTTCTTCTACAAAGAAAAATCCTCGGTTGGAAATCTGAAACTCGCCGTCAAAGTTAAATGCTCTGGGGTCGGATTCTAAGCCGTATTCCGGAAGCTTACGAAAATTAATATCTCCAGTAAGCTCGGTGGAGTCTTGGTTTTTTTCGTCTTTGGGACGGAAAGACCCGATGCCTATCCGGTCGCTGGCGGCAAACACTACTCGGCGAACCCGAATATTATTTTCCAGAATTTTTTTCCAGGCATCTTCTTCATTAAATTTATGAAGAAGTTGTTTATAGAAAAATCGGCAGCGCGGACAAAGATCACCTTCTACTTCAATACGCTCTTCGGCTAATCGGTTCTTATTAATCATGGCCAACATTGTATTACGGGCATCTTCCGGCAAAAGCCGAAGCGGTTCTTCGTTAAGAGGGCAGTCGGTGCGATCCGCTTTGGAATCGCCCAATCCCAAAATTTCTCGGTATTGATCATCTTTAGCAATCCAGGAAAGGGTGTACAACTGTCCCTCTTCGGTGCGGCTGTGATGCTCCAATGCTTTGCGAAGCAGTCGGGCCAGCGTTGATTTTGCCGATCCTACCGGTCCATGCAAAAGCATAATCCTTCGCTCCTGACCCCTTCGGGCCGCGGCGGCCCGCAATACAACCATCAACCGCATTAACTGTTTATCCAAGCCGTAGATCGCGTCGCGCCCGTTTTCAAACGGGTCGTCTGCAAATTTGTAATGGATAATTTCCTGACGGGCGAAGACATATTTTTCCTTGCCCCAGCGAAGCAACGCTTGGTGCATCCGCTGGTAAGCCGAGCAGGCAACTGACGGCTGCTTGCTAAACAATTCCAGATACTCGTCAAAACTCATCTCTCGCCATAAATTGCGATTTATTAGACCTGATTTGAGGCCGGCAAGCGAGAAAATAGACGTTTGCATCCCTCGCCTTTTCAAAGTACCTATAAATATAATAGGGAATTGACTCTAACTGTCAACCAATATATAATTCAACTGCTTGTATGAGACACTGTTACAAATGCGGCAAGGGATCAATAATGGCTGGCACCCGCAAACTCCTGCGTGGCCATTACAATCCTACTAACTGGAGCCGCAAACACCCTAATCTGCAAAAACATAAACTTCTTTCCGGTAAGAGAGTTTTGGTTTGCACGAAATGTCTTAAGACACTTTCAAAAAGCGGGGCGTAGCGTAACGGCAGCGCACACGCATGGGGTGCGTGAGGACGGGTTTCGATTACCCGCGCCCCGACAGAATCTAAAAATCCCTCACATAAATTTATGTGAGGGATTAAATTTTTTCATCCAGCCACTTTAAGATTTCTTCGGCTGGATGCTGCCAATTCGGCTCTACCTGAATCCAATGAGCGAAATCGGAAAATATTTTAAGATCGGCTTTGTCATTAACTCGGTATTTCTCAAACAGGTCTTCAGCAAGATAAAGAGGCGTGATCATATCTTTCCCGCAGCCGACTACCAGGATCGGGCATTGAATTGCCAGCGCGTCCACCGTAATACAACCAGAAACAATTTCCATCGCCGCCCGACCGGATTCCAAATTAAATTCGTCATAGCATTGCCGCCGCATCTTTGACGGCATTCCATTTATAATAAACCGGCAGGCGTCTGTAAAAGTCGGTTTAAACGCCCGCCAATTTTTGGCGAAGCGCAAATAGTACTTCCCTTGAACAAAAAGCAATTTCCAATATTTAACCTGAAGCGGGCGGAAAACTTTGATGCCGTGCGGAGGAGCAGAATTTAAAATAACCAAGCCAACCAATGGGACGGTTTCCGCAACTCTTTGAGCCACCAAACCGCCCATGCTGTGACCAAATAGTATCGGCGAATCCAAAGAATCGTGCGGTATGGAGGTAGAAACATAAGCAATAGCGTCTTTCACATCCTGAACATAGTGATCAATAGCCACATGACCAAGATTCTTTACCGGCCGGGAATCAGAATGGCCGCGCAGATTTACCGCAAAAAACGGGTAACCGTTAGCGGCAAAAAAATTGCCGTAATTCTGCCAGCGCCGGCTGCTGCCCCACATTCCGTGAACCGCCAGAATCGGCGGCCGATGGCTTATCCCGTACTTATCTTGGATAAGTGCGGGATCCGGCTGATACTCATCAATCAGCAATCCGTCAAACTGAATGGTCGTTTTCATGGCGAACTCCGTAAACGAGTAATGACTTGCGGCAAGCGAAATGCAAACCCAAATGATGCCGCGGTAATTGCGGTATCTTTAGCGGTGCGTCCCGTATAAGCAAGATTACGCTTGGGGATGAAATACATTGGGGCGGTAATCGCCAGCGGCGTGGTTGGCGGACCGATAACGATGCACCATTCAATCAGCGAAGATTTATTCCAATGATCCGCTGAAATCCAAGTTTCCGGATTTTCGGGAGCGAGAAATTCGTTTGTCACAAAACCCATTGCCCAACGATCAGCGATGTCGCGAAAAACTACTTCCGGCAGTTCCTCTTTTTTGAGACGTTCAACAAAATCATGGTTAAGGAAAGAATGGGCAATAGAACCGATCCCCGGAATCTTGGAAAGAATCAGTAAAATAAGGTTGCGGGACCAACGCCAGCTGACTAAAAGACCGACAAAAAACGCGGCGGCCGCAATCATTGCGATGGCGATGAAAAAATTCAAAATTTTGGAATCAACCAACTCAAAACCAATACCGGAAAACGCACCCCATAACCAGCTGACTATCAGAGCAATAAAAAAGATAAATATTAAACTCACGCCTCCCAATAAAAAAGTTTTCCAGAAAAACTTCAGTATTCGCTTCACTATTATTTTCTAAAAGAGCTTAGGAGGTACTTTACCACAAAAAAGCTGACAATACTAACGGCTAAACCGGCTAAAATATCAGAGGGCCAGTGAACTCCGGCAATGATTCTAGCCAGTCCAATTAATAAAGCGGAGGCTAAAAATATCCAGCCCCACCATTTTTTGTTAACGATAAAAACAGTTAAAGCCAAAGCAAAATAAAAAGCGGCGTGGCCGGAAGGCAAAGAGTTGCCGGGATCGTGGCTGATTAAAGGAGTAAAACTTAGGAAATCAAAAGGACGGGGGCGGTCATAAAAAAACCTGATTATTTCCGTGATTAAACCGCGGGATAAAATCGTTGTCAGCAGACCAAAAAATAAATAATGTAATCGCTGATGACGGTTTCTTTCTTTTAACAGCAAGAAAATAAAACCAGCAACCAAAAAATAACCAAAATAGTTGGCTAGAAAAATAAAGAGCCAATCCAGTAACCCGCTCTTGCCAACTAAATCATGTAGTGAATTAAATAATGAAAGCTCTAAAGACATCCGATGTTGGTTAATTTCTCATTGCTCTAATTTCTAATTGACCTAAATAAATCCCAATGATCCAATTCCTAATTAGTCATTTAGTCACTTTGGTGCTTGATTAGAAATTAGGTTAATTAGAAATTTTTGTGGGGCTATCTCCGCACAAACGGCAGCAATCCCATAAACCTGGCCCGTTTAATTGCTTGAGCAAGCCGGCGCTGATGCTTTGCGCAAGTGCTGGTGTAACGGGGATCAATAATTTTTGCCTGACCGGAAGTAAACCGCTTCAGCAATTCAGTATCTTTATAATCAATGGATTTGAGATTTTGTGAACAAAAGAAACACTGATTCATCGGTGCCATGTTTAAAACTGGATGTCATCGGTTTTAATCTCGCCCTCGGCTTCATTTAAATCAATGGTCGGCACTTCAGCTGCAGGCGCTGGTTGAATACTATCGCTCCGCCCAGTCCTAGCGCCACCAGCCGGCCGAGGCCCAAGCTGAATACGGTCAGCGATAATTTCCGTAGTGCGACGCTGTTGACCGTCCTTACCTTCCCAGCTACGCGTTTGCAAACGTCCCTCCACTAACGCCAAAGCGCCTTTAACTAAAAACTTGCTGGCGATTTCTGCTTGCCTGCCCCAAACAACAATATTATGGAACTCCGCGGCTTCTTTTTTTTGTCCGCTTTTGTCAGTCCAAACTCGGTTAGTCGCCAAACCGAAACTGGCAACCTGCTGGCCAGCCGGCGTACTCCTTAACTGCGGATCGGCGGTCAACCGCCCCAAGATAAACACTTTGTTTAAATTCATAATGTCATGATAACTTATTTTTGCCCTAAATTCTATATTCTAAACCCTAAATTCTTTATTTAAGTATCTCTTCCAGTTTTTGCTCTAAAGCTTCGTTGGACAAAAATGAGGGTTGGGGTTCAATGATTTGCGGCTCGGCCTTGAGCCCTTGTCCTTCTTTGATTTTCCGAAGAACGGGAGGAGTGATAATAATAAATCGCAAAACTTCCGGCTTGAGCGTCAGGGTATCGCTAACGCCTTTAATCACCGCCGGATCAGCGCTAAAATAATCAAATCCAAAATAAGCTGAACTGTGTTTTTTAATAGGATAAGTCAGCCGAATTTCTTTTAACGGTTCTTGATAGGAGATGGAAACGCCCGCCTCGGATAGGGTTTTTTCCAAAGCGCTGTGATCCGCTTCATTCTTAAGCAGAAAACTTATTTCGTAATCCTTTTTTAGTAATTCTGATTCTTCCATACTTTTTTAAAACCTATCTCAAAAATATCTTCTGTCGCGATACGAGTCAAATACGCGCAGGGCAAGGAGCGACCTGCCTGCCGACCTTGCTCCGCCGAAGCGCTACGCAAAGGCGATGCAGGCAGGCGACGAAGATAGGTTCTGCCTATTTTATCTCATCTTCCTTTTTAAATCCAGTTCCTACCGGAATCAGCCGGCCAATAATAACATTTTCCTTTAAGCCGCGGAGTACATCCTTTTTACCCTCAACGGCGGCGTTGATCAAAACACGCGCCGTCTCTTGGAAGGAAGCGGCGGATAAGAAACTTTCGGTGGAAAGCGCCACTTTGGTTACACCCATTAAAAGCTGAACGGCCTTTGCCGGCGTTCTGCCTTCTTTTTTAATCCGGCGATTTGCCTCCAGGAATTTAGATTTCTCCAAAACATCGCCGGGAACAAATTCGCTGTCGCCTGCTTCTTTAATTCTAACTCGCGAAAACATCTGCCGGACGATAACTTCAATATGTTTATTATTAATGGTTGCGCCTTCAGATAAATAAATTCTCTGGACCTCATTAATAATATAGCGCTGAACTTCTGCCGCTCCTTTAAAACGGAAGAGCTCTTTAAGATCCAAATGTCCTTCGCAGAGCTGATCGCCTTTCTTAACTCGGTCGCCAATCTTTACAAATATCTGAGAAGTTCGGGAAATAGAATATTCTTTCGGTTCTTTGGTTTTATCTTCTTGCACCTTAATGATTTTAATTAAACCGTGGTCTTCAATGTCTTTTACTTCGCCGTCGGCTTCCGCCAAAAAAGCCCTGCCTTTAGGGGGCCGAATTTCAAAAATTTCTTCCACCCGCGGCAAACCATGAGTAATGTCCGATCCCGCCACGCCTCCGATATGAAAAGTTCTCATAGTAAGCTGGGTGCCCGGTTCGCCAATGGACTGAGCCGCCACAACGCCAACGGCCTCTCCTAATTTTATTGGTTTGTTATTGCCCAGATCATATCCATAGCAAGTAGCGCAAACACCGTAAAGAGCTTTGCAGGTAAGTGGCGAACGAACTTTTACAATGTCTAGCTTGGATTTATCAATTTCTTCGCCAGATTCGCGATCAATGATTTTGCCTGCTTTAACCAGAGTTTTCCCGCCAACTTTAACATCTTCTAAGGCAGAACGGGAAAACAGTCGGGTGGCGAAAGCGCTTCCTAGGGCTAAACCGTCTTCTCTGTAAATATCTATCCCTTCTTTGGTTCCGCAATCTTCTTCGCGAATAATCAAATCCTGGGCAACATCCACCAAACGGCGAGTCAAATAACCGGCGGAAGCGGTTTTTAAAGCCGTGTCAGTAGAACCCTTACGCGCACCGTGAGTAGAAATAAAGTACTCCAGCACGCTCAATCCTTCTTTATAGGAAGACCGGATGGGCAGCTCAATGATTTCTCCTTTCGGATTAACCACCAAACCTTTCATGCCGGCCATCTGCACCGGCTGAGACCAAGAACCCCGAGCTCCAGAATCAACAATTTGATAAACAGAACTGTGAGGCGGCAAAATTGTCGGCACCAATTTTTCTATTTCGGACTTCGCTTTCACCCAAACACTAATAACCCGAGTGCGCCGTTCGGCATCAGTTAATAAGCCCTCCTCAAACTGCCGGCGAATCAATTCAATCTCTTCTTCGGCCCGAGCCAACACCTCTGATTTTTGAGGAGGAGTAAGTAAATCATCCATGCCCCAGCTGATTCCTGATTTAGTCGCAAAGCGGAAGCCCACTTCTTTGATCTTATCCAAATATTGACTAGTTTCTTCAATGCCCACTTTATTAATAATAGCGGCAATAATTTTAGAAAGCTCCTTTTTATTTAATGGCCTGTTAACAAACTCAAAATCAGGGGGCAATGCCTCGCTAAAGATCAGACGCCCAATGGTTGTCTCTAGTCCATTTTTGACAGAACCAATTTTAATCAGAGCGTTTACCTCAATCAATCCCTCATCATAGGCGAAAAAGGCTTCTTCTTTTGAGGCGAACTGGCGACCGGTTCCCCGCACTCCTTCCTTAGCCTTGGTCAAATAATAACAACCTAACACAATGTCCTGCGTCGGCACCGCAATTGGATCTCCGGTAGCCGGCTTTAAAATGTTCAAACTGGAAAGCATGATCTTAGAAGCCTCATTCTGGGCTTCCTGGCTGAGCGGCAAATGTACGGCCATTTGGTCGCCATCAAAGTCAGCGTTAAACGCCGGGCAGACCATTGGCGGAATACGAATCGCCAAGTCCTCTATTAACAACGGCTGAAAAGCCTGCATGCCCAAACGGTGCAGGGTGGGAGCACGGTTCAAAAACACCTTGCGATCGCTTATCACCTCTTCTAAAATTGCCCAAATTTCCGGAGGTGCGGCCTCAATTAAGCGATTGGCATTGCGGATATTATGGGCCAAACCGCGTTCAATAATTTTATTGATCACGAAAGGCTTGAACAATTCCAAAGCCATCTTTTTTGGAAGTCCGCATTGGTGAAGTTTTAACTCCGGCCCAATCACAATTACCGAACGGCCGGAGTAATCAACCCGTTTGCCCAAAAGATTCTGACGGAAACGGCCCTGCTTTCCTTTTAACATATCAGCCAGGGAACGTAGCGGTCTGCGCTGGCTGGACATTTGCTGAGTAGTGCCAAAGCGAGCCGTATTATCAATCAGGGCGTCCACCGCTTCCTGCAACATACGCTTCTCATTAGTCACTATGACTTCCGGAGCTTTTAACTCCAGCAATTTTTTCAACCGGTTATTGCGGTTGATAACGCGGCGATAAAGATCGTTCAAATCGGAGGTGGCGTAGCGACCTCCGTCCAAAGCGACCATCGGCCGAAGATCTGGAGGTAAAACCGGCAATACGGTAAACACCATCCATTCCGGCTTAATCTTATTTTTAAAAAGGGAACTGGCTAATTTCAAACGTTTCAGTAGCCGCATTTCTTTCATCGGGTCTTTAACGATCTTCAAATCTTTTTGAATTTCAGCGATCACCGCCTTCAAATCAATATTTTCCAAAATCCTTCTAATGGCCCCTCCGCCGCTTCCCGCTTCAAACACGTTGGCGAATCTTCGCGAAAGATTGTAAAATTCGCTCTCGGTCAAAACTTGGCCTAACCGCAAAGACTCTACGGCTGATCTTGCCTCCGTTAAACCGGCGCGCAATTCCTCCATTTTGACTCCTTCCTTGCGGGCCGTCTTTCTGCGAAGCTCAAATTCTTTTTCCAATTCCTTCAAAGCTTTTTCTTTGTTTTCCTTATGAACACTGGTAATAATGAAGGTGGCGTAATAAACTACCCGTTCTAATTTCGGCAAAGGAGTTTCCAAAAGCAAACTGATCTTGGAAGGAACGCTCCGCAAAAACCAAATATGCACTACCGGCGCGGCCAATTTAATGTGCCCCATCCTTTCGCGCCGAACAACAGACCGGGTAACCTCCACCCCGCAGCGGTCACAAACCACTCCTTTGTAGCGGATTTTGCGGTATTTTCCGCAGTAACATTCCCAATCCTTGGTCGGACCAAAAATCCGCTCGGAAAAAAGCCCGTCTTTTTCCGGACGCTGAGTGCGGTAATTAATTGTCTCTGGTTTAATGACTTCGCCGTGCGACCATTCCAAGATTTCCTCTGGAGAAGCCAATCTTAATCTTAAAGCATTAAAATCCATAATAATTTTTATTCTTCCTTTTTCTTTTTTTCGCCCTTATCTTCGGATTCCACCAATTCCACATTGATGCCAAGAGACTTTAATTCGTTTACCAAAACATTAAATGAAGCCGGCACATTGGGATTTTTAATTGGTTCGTTTCGGATAATAGATTCGTAAGCCGCCGAACGGCCCAGCACATCATCAGATTTAATCGTTAAAACTTCCTGCAGAGTGTGGGCAGCTCCGTAACCCTCTAAAGCCCAAACCTCCATTTCTCCAAAACGCTGGCCGCCAAACTGCGCTTTGCCGCCCAGCGGCTGCTGGGTAATCAACGAATAAGGACCGATGGAGCGCATATGAATTTTATCTTCAACCAGATGGTTAAGTTTCATTACATAAATAACGCCGACGCTTACCGGCTGAGGAAAGGGCTTGCCGGTCCGACCGTCATACAAAAATACTTTACCGCTCTCCGGTAAGCCGGCTTTTTTCAGCTCCTCTTTAATTTGCGCTTCTGTAGCTCCGGCGAGAACCGGCGTTACTGCCCGATAACCCAATTTCTGCGCCGCCCATCCCAAATGGACCTCCAAAATCTGACCCAAATTCATACGCGAAGCCACGCCCAGCGGGTTTAAAATTACATCAACTGGAGTGCCGTCTTCCAGATAAGGCATGTCTTCCACTGGCCGCACTTGAGAAATAACGCCTTTGTTGCCATGGCGGCCGGCTAATTTATCGCCGGCCCTGACTTTTCGCAATTCCGCCACCTCTACCTGAATCCTTTTGATAATTCCCGGCTCCAATTTATCCCCGTGTTCGCGGGAAAAAATCTTAATGCCGATAATATGCCCGTATTTGCCATGCGGCATGGTTAAAGATGTATCTTTCACATCCCGGGCTTTTTCACCGAAAATCGCTCTCAACAAACGTTCTTCCGCCGTAAGCTCGGCTTCGCCTTTTGGTGAAATTTTGCCAATCAGAATATCGCCGGATTTTACTTCGGCTCCAATCCGAACAATACCTTCTTCATCCAGATTTTTAAGCTTTTCCTCAGAGACATTGGGAATATCCGGCGTGGTAAGTTCCGGACCAAGCTTGGTGTCGCGAACGTCGCAATAATAATCTTCAATATGAATGGAGGTGAAATTGTCATTTTGCACTACTCTTTCGGAAAGCACTATTGCGTCTTCAAAATTAGCGCCCTCCCACGACAAAAAGGCCGCTAAGAGATTTTGTCCAAGGGCCAGCACCCCCTTATCCGTAGAAGGACCGTCAGCCAAAACATCTCCTTTCTTCACCTTCTGTCCCTTATCAACCAGCGGTCTTTGAGAGATGCAAGTAAATTGGTTGGAGCGGCGGAATTTATTAAGGGTTAATTTATGAGTGGCTTTGTTGCTTTTTAAAACAATATGCCTGGCGTCCACTTCCACTATTCCCCCCTCTTCCGGAGCAATAACGACATGGCCGGAATCTTGAGCGGCTTTCTCTTCCATGCCAGTGCCCACATAAGGCGCTTGCGGCCGCACAGAAACCACTGCTTGACGCTGCATGTTGGAACCCATAAGCGCCCGGTTGGCGTCATCATGTTCTAGGAAGGGAATCAAAGAAGTGGCAATGCTCATTGCCTGATTGGGGGCCACATCAATCAGCTGGACTTCGTTTTTTAAACAAGTGCCTGGCTCGCCGTTAATTCTCGCCTCCACTATTTCATCTAAAATGCGGCCGCCTTCGTCAAAACGGACGCCAGCGTGAGCGATTTTGTATTTTTCTTCATCCAAAGCGTTGAACCAGACGATCTCCCGGGTAATCTTTCCATTTTTCACCACTGCGTAAGGGGTCTCTAAAAATCCTAATTCATTAACGCGGGCATAAGCAGACAAATGGCTCACTAAACCAATATTGGCGCCTTCGGGAGTTTGAATAGGACAAATCCGGCCATAGTGAGAACGATGAACATCGCGAACTTCAAATCCGGCCCGTTCGCGAGTAAGGCCGCCGGGGCCCATGGCAGATATTCTGCGCTTATGCTCAACTTCGGCCAGCGGATTTACCTGATCCATAAATTGCGAAAGTTGGGAAGAAGCGAAAAATTCTTTAACCACAGACATAAGCGGCCGGGCATTGACCAGCTGAACCGGCGTTAAAATGTTGATATCCAAAGTGGACATCCGGTCCTGGATAATGCGGCGCAAACGCGCCAAACCAACCCGAAGTTTGTTTTGTAAGAGTTCGCCGACCGGCCTAAGCCGGCGATTGCCTAAATGATCAATATCGTCTGGCTCAACATTGGGCTCATTATTTAATCGGATGATCTCTTTAATAACTAAAATCAAATCCTCTAGGCGTAAAAGGCGGGAGGATTCTTTGCGATTAATGTTTAGCCGCTGATTTAATTTAAAACGGCCGACGGCGGAAAGATCGTAGCGATCCAAACGCTGAAACATGGCATCAATTAAACTTCGCGCGTTATCCACAGTGGCTAAATCCCCTGGCCGGATTCTTTTGTAAATCTCAATGTATGCCTCATCGGCATTTTTTGCGGCATCTTTATTAAGCGTGGCGGTAATATATTTAGTGTCGCCAGTGTCCACGTCTGCAAAAGCTTTAATTATTTCTTCGTTCTCTGACAAACCGAAGATTCTCAAAATATCGGTGGCGGGCGCCTTGCGGCGGCGATCAATTTTCACCCCAATAAATCCGTCGGGCTCGGCCTCAAACTCCAGCCAAGCGCCGCGATTGGGTATGATTTTTGCGCCAAAAAGTTTCCGTCCCCGCCAGACATTGGCGGTAAAATACGCGCCAGCGGAACGGATCAACTGGGAAACCACTATCCGTTCCACTCCGTTGACAATAAAAGTGCCCCGATCAGTCATCAGCGGGAAATCTCCAAAATAAACTTCTTGTTCCTTATTTTTCCCGGCGCGCTTGTTGACTAACTTCAGTTTTACTCTTAAAGGCGCTTCGTAAGTTAAATCCTTAAAACGGGCAAATTCTTCATCGTATTTAGGTTCGTCAAAATAATAATCCGAGAAATGAAGCTCTAAGTCCTTGCCAGTATAGTCTTTAATCGGAGAAATCTCTTCAAAAAGTTCTTTCAGTCCTTTTTTTAAAAACCCCTGATAGGACTGCGTTTGAACCTCAACCAGGTGCGGTTGAGCTACTAAATGACCGGGGTGAGAAGAAAAAATTTTAGTAGGAAGTTTATTAACCATTGGGCAGCTAATGGTATAGACGTCTCTAAGACCAACGAAAAAAACCTAAACCCGAGCTTCTATCTATATAAGCCGAGTTTTAGATGTTTTTTACAATTATAAATTATTGTACACGACGGCTAGAATATGTCAATCCCCAGTCTATTCCAATACAAAATGATACCGAAATGACCTCCGCGTTCTAACGCAAAA
>CAYJVO010000008.1:0-25300 GCA_964373675.1 uncultured Candidatus Saccharibacteria bacterium | reverse complement strand
CTTCCTCGCCGCCGCAGGCGGCGAAAGCGGTTCGGACTAATTCAAGTATTCTGCATCAAAGCAAAAATCCTCCCACAATGTGGGAGGATTTTTGTTATTCTGCTCCAAATAGCAGATTAGCTAGAAGTCCTAACAGGAATTCTTTCATTGGCGGCGGATTAAGCTGCGATTGAGGTAATTGCTGATTTTGATATGGATATTGCGGTAATTGTCCCGGTGCCGGTATTTGGTATTGCTGATACTGCTGTTGATATTGATCTGGGGATGGATACTGTTGCTGGATGTTTCCTACCGGCGCGCAGTACTCTCGGCCATAAAATTCTGTTTTGAATTCCTGACCCTCCGGGCAAGTTGTCGGAGAACAATACTTATAGCCATTATTATCTCTTTTTGTTTCAAAACCGGATTGGCATCTTACTTCAGAAGGAGTTTCTTCGGATATAAATCCTTCACATTCTGACGGATTGGCTCTGCAATACGCTCTGCATTCTTCAACACTGCCGCAGCCTCCTGGTCCTGCGCCCGGGGCATATGGGGTTGTCTTTGGCGTTTGGAATCCCTTACATTCTTCTTTATGCCCTTCATCCTTACAATATACTATGCATTCCTCCGGCGTTGCGCAGCCGCCGGGACCGACAAAACTTTGTCCGCTAGGAATGCCGCCAGGCAGACCGCCAGCAGGAAGACCACCCGGACCGCCGGGGAATCCACCGGGACTTGGAGGAGCGAACCCTTCACATGCTTGCGGATTTTCTTGGCAATAAGCAGTGCATTCTTCTATTGATGTGCAGCCGCCAGGACCGGCGAAACCTCCGGGACCTCCGGGACCTCCTGGGCCGCCAGGACCGCCAAGTCCTCCGCCAAATGACGCTTGTAATTGTTGGAAGCAGCCCTCCAAACTGTGGAAATCTATATTTTCATTAAACTCCCCGCTTTGAAGTTTCTGCAATCCATCTTCACCGACAGTATCTTTGATGCACTGAGCGGCTTCGGGTGGAAGGATATTGAGTTGTCCGCTCAATTGGGAAGTTAACTGACTAAAGCAGGATTTCATTTTTCCTTCCATGCCGCGGTCAAATATCGGCTGGCCATTAAGCATCTTGTTAAAGTTCTCTTCACCTAAAGTATCTTTAAGACACTGAACAACCTCTGGAGGCATTTTATCCAGTTCCTCTTTAAAGCGGGCCATCCCCTCGCGCATTCTTTGAAGATCCGTTTCGCTCATCAAGCCATTTTCTGTAGCCCATTTGAAGCACTCTTCTTGGTTGGCTTCGCAATAAGTTTCGCATTGTTCTTTGCTGCGGCAACCGCCGGGTCCTTTGCCGCCGGTTTTTTTAATCATTTCTTTTTCTTCTTCGGAAAGAAGCCCGGCTTTGTCGGCAAAAGCGATACATTCCTCAAGATGTTCTTCGGCAAAGCAATAATTTTCGCATTGCTCTTTGGAATTACATCCTCCAGGCGTTTCGCCGCGCCGCATAAGGGGCAGGATCTTTCTCGCCTGTTCAATTTCCTCTTTGGGCATAAATCCGGTTTCTTCCGCAAAATTCAGGCATTCTTCCATGTGATTTGAGTCGCCGCAATAAATCTCGCACGTATTTCTATCTTTGCAGCCGCCCGGGAATTGCTTTCCGCTTTTTACAAGGGATTGAAATTTTCTTGCCTCTGCCAGCTCATCTCCTGAGTAATAGCCGGTTTCTTCCGCAAAGGCGATGCACTCGTCTAAATGATCAACGTTGTTGCAATAAGTTTCACAAGAGACCCCTGAATTGCATCCGCCGGGGCCATTTTTGACATTAAGAAATTCATCAGCCACTTTTTGGGCTTCTTTTTCGGAAATCAGATTGTATTTTTTTGCGAACGCCAGACATTCTTTGGCGTGCTGGGAATTGTCGCAATAGCTGCGGCATTCAGCTTCGTTTTGGCAGCCCCCGAGCTCCGCAACCGGATATTGAACCTCGCTAAGAGTAAGCTGTTTCGGAGGTTTTTTCACTTTTTCCTCTTTCTTTTCCTCCGCTGGTGGAGGCGGCGGCGGTAGCGGCTCCTCTTTCTTAATAGCTTTACTCTTTGTTACGCCGTCTTCAGGCGGGGGGATTTCTAACTCCGCGGTGTTGTTTTTGCAATCAATAATATACGCCGGCATCACCGGTTCAAAATCAACCGGATCAGCAAATAGTACGTTATTGATACTGAAAGTTTTTGGGCAACCGCTTAATCCCCCGCCGTACGGGAATTTTCCTGCCGGAGTCATTGAGAATTCCTGCAATCCGTCGGGGTCTTTTATAGTGAGTGTAAAAAGGTTGGAAAGCGGATCTTTTTTGAGAGTAATGACGGAATCATTGGCAGCCGCCAGAACTTGAGCGATTGACAAACTTATCAGAAGACTTGCCAGTAAAATAGCAGCGGCGATTAGTTTTCTGTTTATTATTTTGGTCATTGTTTATCTTAGGGGATTTTGATATTTAAATGGATTTGCCCGATCTAGCGGATTTATTTCGGGCACTTCTTCTCCCGGATTGGTGACAATTTGGGGAACGGCTTCGCTTACTTCCTCCGCAGTCCCAACGGCGCCTTTTTTGGCGGGTTTTAGAAAATAAAAATAGCCTGCAACTACAATAGCAATAGTAACCGCTGCCAAAATAATTATTAAAGAATTTTTATTCATTTTGATTTTCGTTTATATACCAATTATTATATATTAATAAATTGAAATAGGTTATTCACAGATTGTCCCACGCATCCCTAGCTCAACTGGTTAGAGCAGATCCCTCTTAAGGATAAGGTTCCGGGTTCGAGTCCCGGGGGATGCACCAAGCCTAAAGGTTCTCCCGCACAATGATTTTAAATTTTAAAAGTATGCGGGATTCCGCCGGAGGCGGGAGATTCCTGGTGGGGGTACACAATGGACGGTTAGCTCAATGGCAGAGCATTCGCTTTACACGCGAAGGGTTGCAGGTTCAAATCCTGCACCGTCCACAATTCTAAAACCGCCCAATTGGGCGGTTTTAGAATTTCATGACTGAGAGAATTGAACGTGCCGCACCCCTATCGGGAGGGCAGCCTAAGTGTTTTGACGCGTCAAAACACTTAGGTGTCGGAAACCGAACTTACTTCTGCCTGTCGGTAGACAGGTGTCCGAGTTGACCTCACACATAACTTTGAGTTTTGCAATCAGCGAAGCTGATTGAAGTTATGTGTGAGGTTGATTTTTCTTATAGATTGGCTTATAGTTACATACGGAAACTTGAAAGGTGAATTGTGACGTATAAAGAATGGCTTCCTGGTATTGGTGTGAGTATTGGTGCGACGGTTATACTATTTACAACATTGTTTGCTATGCATACTCTTGTAAACGCGGTACAAGCAAATTCTATTTCTGTTTCCCAAGACTCTGGCGATTACCAATGGAAAGTTTGGACTTGCCCGGATACGCAGAGTGATATTGAAAAAACCCTAAAAGAAATGGAAAAATGGCTCAAAGAACACAAAGATCACTTCGTTGAAGTAAGCGAGCCGAAATTTGTCGCCGGCTATCAGTTTCACGCTCTGATTCGCTACCGATTAAAACAATAAATCCCCATTTCGGGGATTTTTTATTAGCGCTGCCAATCTTTAAGATATATTTTCGTAGTGATTTATTAAAGGATGTTTGTCAGCCAATAAGGTTATAGCAATAAGGTCTATTCTCCAGCCCTTATCAGTAATTAGTTTTTCATTTTTTCCTGCGTAAAGACTGGCGGTTCTTTTTAATTTTTTACATTTTGCGACAGATAAGTTTTCTTCTGGCAATAATCCTTCAGTAATCTCAGGATGAATTCGGCAATGCGGCAATGATTTGACTCGGCTCACCACCAATTGCCGCATTGCCTGTTTTGAGTAGTATTGAAGGGTTTTTACTTCAATGAAAACCAGAACATTTGCCGGATCTTTTGCAATGATATCCAACTCACCCCATTTTTTCCGGAAATTACGCTCAATAATCGTATAACCTTTATCTTGAAGGTATTTGCAGGCAATATCTTCGCCTATTTTGCCTATTTGAGATTTATTGTTCATTGTTTCACGTTTTACTACATGTTAAAGTTAAATTATGTTACACCGATTAACACATTATCTTAACACAACAGTGTTGGTTGATAAACAAATAAGCAAGGTATAAAATAATTTATAGACTTTTTATTGGCGGATATTGGGATAGAGACATTAACAGGTTTGTTTAACGACAAACATCACTTTGAATTTAAGCTTATTTTCAAAAAAATGTTTGCCGATTTACAAAAGTTTTAATAAAAAATTGTTTCACAGACAAATGTTTCACACTTTTAGCCATGTTTCACACTTAAAATTAAGAATTGTCAAACAGACTCGGGAACAGTCTGGCTGCCCTAGTTTGGCAACCACCACGTTCCGGACCTCCGCTGGGACGGCTGTCGGTGGTACCTGTACTTCCGTTGGCTCGGGAATGACTATTCCTCCAGCGTTCGGGTCCTGCGTCTCTGCAAGTAGCTTCTCTGGAGCTCTGGTTCTCTAAACCCTTGCGTAGCGATGCTACGCAAGGGCCTTTTACTTTTAAAAACGCGAATTTGACTTTTTAAATCTGCTGGCATATAGTAAATAGTGTTGTTGTGAATGGTCGCTCGTGAGCGGCCATTCTTAATAAATTAACGTATTAGAGGAATTAACCCCGCACATTTGCTGTGAAGTTTTAATCCGAGCAGGGGACCTAATGGAGCGCATTGGCTGCGCCAAGTCTGACTTGGCGCAGCCAAGTCTGACTTGGCTGCGTCTCTATCTGGAAAGTCACACAAAGTTTTCCAAAAAAATGTACGGGGTGCTCAATATTGTAGTAAAATTTACTGCGCATTGAGCTTGTAAATTTTAACAACATTGGCATGTTTGATTTAAAAAGTATTAAAAAGGCGATTGATCAGATCGCGGAAGAAAAGGGGATTGACGCTTCCAAAATTTTGGAAGCGGTGGAATCTTCCATTGCCGCCGCTTATAAAAAAGAATATATGCAGAAAGGCGAAGTAGTTCGCGCCAAGTTTGATTTGAAAACCGGCGATCTTAAATTTTGTCAGGTGAAAACCATTGTGGACGAAACAACGGTGAGATTTGTGGAGGAACCATCCGACGCTGAAGTTTTGGAGAGCAAGGGGGGAGTTGCTGCGCCAGAAGCAAGGCAGGGAATGAGGGAAGCTGAAGTTTCTGAAACTGGAGAACCGCTTTTGCCTCGCTATAATCCAGAGCGTCATTTATTGGTTGAAGAAGCGAAAAAAATAAAGGCCGACGTTAAAGTCGGCGACGAATTAGAATTTCCTTTGGAGAGTCATGAGGAATTCGGCCGCATTGCGGCGCAAACCGCCAAGCAGGTAATTTTACAAAGATTGCGGGAGGCAGAAAGAGAATCAGTGTTAGGAGAATTTAAAGGCAAAGAAGGCGAAATCGTCAGCGGCATTATTCAGCGGTTTGACCGGGGTAATGTATATGTGGACTTAGGTCGGGCTACCGGCATTATGTTTTATAATGAATCTATACCAGGCGAGCATTATCGGCCGGGAGAGCGGATGCGTTTTTATGTTTTGGCCGTGCAAGAAGAAACTCGTATTCCTGGCATAATTTTGTCTCGTTCGCATCCGAAGTTTGTGAGCCGACTTTGTGCTCTGGAAGTGCCGGAAATTAACGACGGAATTGTTGAGATAAAAATTATTGCCCGCGAACCGGGGAGCCGGACCAAAATAGCTGTTGTTTCTCATGCTGAAGGCGTTGATCCGGTTGGCTCCTGCGTCGGTCAGCGAGGTACTCGGGTAATGGCCGTCAGCAACGAGCTGGGCAATGAAAAGCTGGATATTGTAGAATGGTCAGAAGATCCGGCTAAATTCATCGCTAATGCTTTATCGCCGGCAAAGGTAAGCAGGGCAGATATTCTTCCACGCCGTGAGGCAATGGTCTATGTGCCTGATGATCAATTAAGTCTGGCTATTGGAAAAGGCGGGCAAAATGTAAGATTGGCGGCTAAATTAACCGGCTGGAAGATTGATGTTCGTTCTCAGGCAAAGCCAGAGGAGGTGCAGGAAGGCGGCGTTGCCGCAGTTGAGGAAACTTCAGTTGCCGAGGTAGTAGAAGAAGCGCCATCTGAAGAAAAGCCAACCGAAGAATCACAAAAATGAGCATCTATTATTTAACTTTCGTTCCGGTCGCACTCGCCATCGCTTACAGCGCTTACATTATTTTATGGCTGAAAAGGCAGCCAGTCGGCAATCCGAAAATGGAAGAAATTTCTCACGCCATTCAGGAAGGATCTTCAGCTTATTTGAATCGTCAATATAAATCGGTAGCGGTTGTAGCCATTATTTTGTTCGTTTTAATTTATTTAAGTTTGGGCGTTTCTACTTCCATTGGATTTTTAATAGGCGCTACCCTTTCCGCCTTGGCCGGCTATATCGGTATGAACGTTGCGGTTCGTTCTAACGCCAAAACCGCCGAGTCCGCTAAAAATGGATTGGCGCCGGCATTATTGTTGGCCTTTCGGGCCGGTTCGGTAACCGGATTTCTAGTGGTTGCCTTAGGGCTTTTGGCAATATCCGGATTCTATTTCATTACTAAGGACCTTTATTCATTGATCGGCTTGGCTTTTGGTGCGAGCTTGATCTCCGTTTTTGCCCGTTTGGGAGGCGGCATTTTCACTAAAGCCGCTGATGTCGGCACTGATCTTGTCGGAAAAGTAGAAGCCGGCATTCCCGAAGACGATCCGCGCAATCCGGGTGTAATTGCTGATAATGTTGGCGATAATGTGGGGGACTGCGCCGGAATGGCCGCCGATCTTTTTGAAACTTATGCCGTTACTTTGATTGCGGCGATGCTTGTGGGAAATTCTTTATTCCCGCTGGTTTTAGGAGGTCTGGCAATTTTGGCTTCCATTGTCGGCAGTTGGTTTGTGCGCCTTGGTAAAAACGGTTCTATCATGGGCGCTTTATATAAAGGACTGGTTGCTTCGTTAGTTTTATCAGCCATCCTCTTTTATTTTGCGTCCCAAACTTATTTTGAAACCGGAGCTTTTAAGATATTTTTAGCCAGCTTGATTGGGTTGGCAGTGACTGGCTTGATGGTTTTGGTGACTGATTATTATACCGCCAAAAAATATCGGCCGGTGAAAAGCATTGTTGAAGCTTCTCGTTCCGGCCACGGCACTAATATCATTATGGGTCTCTCGGTAAGCATGGAGTCTACGGTTTTGCCGATTGCTATTATTGTGCTGGGGATTTCGGGCGCTTACTGGCTGGCTGGTTTAAATGGCATTGCGGTTGCCGCTGTTTCCATGCTGTCTGTTGCCGGCATCGTTGTGGCGATTGATTCTTTTGGCCCGATTACGGATAATGCCGGCGGCATTGCGGAAATGACCGGAGCGCCGGAGGGAACCCGCAAAATTACTGACGCTCTGGATGCGGTTGGCAATACCACCAAAGCCGTGACCAAGGGTTATGCGATTGCTTCGGCTGGCTTGGCGGCAGTAGTGATTTTTTCCGAATATGTAAAACAATTTCTGGGAATTTCTTTTGATCTTCAAAATCCTAATATTGTGATCGGTCTTTTTTTGGGCGCTGCCATGCCTTATTTGTTCAGTTCTATCGCCATGAAAGCGGTGGGCAAAGCGGCTGGCGCGGTTGTTAATGAGATTCGCCGGCAGTTCCGCGAAATTCCCGGTTTGATGGAAGGGAAGGCGAAACCGGAGTATGGAAAAGCTGTGGATATCGTGACTAAAGCCGCCTTGCGGGAGATGACTTGGCCGGCCATTCTGCCGATTTTAGCGGTACTGGTTGTTGGGGTTTTATTGGGCAGTCAGGTATTGGGCGGGTTTTTGATGGGTACGATTATTTCCGGACTTTTTGTGGCGATCTCCATGACATCAGGAGGCGCTGCCTGGGACAACGCTAAGAAATCTATTGAGGCCGCCGGAGCCAAAGGTACCGAATGGCACAAAGCGGCGGTTACTGGAGATACGGTTGGCGATCCCTATAAAGATACTGCCGGGCCGGCCATCAATCCGCTGATTAAAGTTATAAATATAGTAGCTCTACTCATTGTTCCGTTTTTATGAAGCTCCACGGCCTTATCCAGCCTTCGTAGTCGTAGGCTACTACGGCGGAGTAGGCCGCCCGGGGTTTTCGGCGAAGGAGAATAAAAGCGCCTTTAGCACTTTTTCAACAGCCGATTTTTTACCGATAGGGAAGAATTTTTCTTGGGCGAATTTTAAAATTGAGCGATAGTTCGCGTCGTTTTGAATCTTCTCAAGATGGGTTAGAAGAGTTTTTTGGCCCGGCTCATATATCCCGATAGTGGCGCCGATCGCGTTTGGCGGAAAATCGGCAAGCGAAATTTTCTCCAATCGTTTTTTCCCGGCGTTGGGAAGGAGAATGCTGATGGCCGGAATCCGCAAGTAACAGGCATGGATGAGGTTGGTTGAATACATCGCCACCACCGCGTTCGCTACCGGTAGCAGTTCATCGGTCAATTTGACCGATGAAGTATCTAGAAGTCCCAGATTCGGAGCGAGTTTGAAATAACGATCGGGCTTTTCGTCTCGCGGATGCGGGCGAGAAATAAAAACCGTGTCCGGATAGGCGTTTTTGAAATTTTTGACCGCCTCCGCCAGGAATTTAAATGTTATCTCGTCTTCTTGCCAGCTTTGGGGCGTGCCGGTGCCGCAGTGGAGAATTACAAAACTTTCTTCGGGGATTTTTAATTTTTTGCGCAGGCGGGCTCGTTCTTGAGCAACGTTGATTTTTTGGATTTTTTCAAATGCCGGGCTGCCGGTGACGGTAATCTTTCCTTCGTAGCCGTCCTCCACGATAAAACCTTTAGCGATGTCATCAGGCACCAGGACCGTCTCGGCCGTTTTCAGCATTTTATAATTCATCGGCCAGCGGTGATTAGCCCAAAAGTCCTGGAAAAGAATTATTTTTTTGCCGTCAGCTTTGCCGAGTTTGGCAAATTCCAGATTGATATACGGCCCTAAAACTAATGAACTCATCGCGATCAGCAAAATGTCGGGTCGGAATTCTCGGTATATCGGTTCGGCGTCGGCTTCGCTGTCGCAGCGGGTCGGGTTAAACTTTTGTAAGATTGCCGCCGGCGATTCTTTGACGGTTACCAAAAGAACCTTGTATTTCTTTTTGAGCTCCGGCAGCACCGGCGCGATAAACTCCGCCGGCCCGGGTGCATCAACCGAAATAAGAAGTTGTTGCATAAATTTAAGTATATCAAGAAATAAAAAAAACCGAGGTCAACCTTTACAAAACTATCTTTGTGGTGTAATTTAATGGCAGTATTTTGAAAGGAAAGTAGGTGTTGCGTTATTGGATTTTAGCCGGAATGGCTGTTGGTTTGGTTGGGGGAGTGTCGGTTGCGGTTATTTTTATTAATTTATCTCCGACTCCGGCTGTAGAGCGGCCGGTAGCGTGGCCGGCGGAAACAGAATTAGACCCTGCGGTTTCAGCAAATTCCAATAGCAAAGCCAATGCGGTTGTTATCAATGCCACTCCCGATGAAATTTCTTTAATAAACAATGCTATTGGATATATGACCAGCGAAGTTCAATCATCTATAATTTCCATTTCAGTCAGTAGAGATTCTAGTCCGCCGCATTTTTTAGGATTTGAGCAGGGGCATTGTCATGCAGATGGCCAAATTTGCGTATTAGCTGAGCATTTGACTGAAGAATCCGGACGGCCATTAATTTGGCACGAAGGCGCTCACGCTTACTTATATAAACTTGGCGCACCATTTTTAGAAGAGTGGGTTAGAATTGCCGGCGGTTGGGAAGTTTACGACCAGAACCGCTATCTGGAATATCAGAAGTTTCCTTATGGCGGGGTTTTGTGGTGGTATGGAAGTGTTAGCCCTCATGAAGATTTAGCTTTATTGACTGAAGCCGTTTATCGCTATGCGTTTTTCAATGATTTAATATTAGTAGAAGCAGTAAAAAAGATTGATAAGCAAGATCGCCGTTATCTTAACAAGTTAACTAAGTTGCTTGAGGGAAAGTTTATCACTGAGGAAATGTATAAAAAAGTTGAGCCGCTTTTTAAGTAAGCCCCCACACCTAATGAGTTTTTCTCTCCGACGTACATCGTATGGCCGTCCTGGCGATTTTTGGGACGGTGACTATCGCTGGGTTTTCCTCCGTCGCAAGTAGCTCCCGCCGAAGGCGGGCAAGTCGGATTCCCTGGCCTTCTGACCCCTGGGTTCCCTTAATCCCCTCGCGCAGTGCACTGCGCGAGGGGATTTCTATATTATGTTAGAATACTAATCGGATATTAGGTCGGTATTTGTTCATGACCACGGCTTTGAACAACCGAATTCCAAAATAAAAATAAAGCTACTTGGTGTGAGATTTCGGCGTGGCGACGCGTCGCCACGCTAGAATTTACGCCAACCGCCCTTCAGTCCCATTCCTGTCGGCCGAGGCGGATTTTTTAATAATTCCCACAAATCAACATCTTTCATTAGTTCTTCTAGCCACGATTTTTTAATTAGTATTCTGGACGGGGTTATTTTCTTAACGGTTTTAAATGACCGCTGACTTTGATAAATCTTTTGCCCGCTGAACAAACTTTTTTTTAAAGCGTTGATTGTTGAGGTGGACATCCAAAGAACGCGTCCAATTTCCCTAACGCCTCTTCCGCTTTTAATCAAGGCTAGCGCCGCCAATCTTTTAGTTACCACTTTCTTTTCATATTCGCTAAAAAGGGAATTCATTATCTCGCTCGCGTCTTTTATGGTTCTGGTTTTTGTTAATTTTTCCAAAAATCTACTCCATAAAAAATCCCGCCATTCAGTTCTGTGCTTACCTTGAAAATCTTTATCGTCCCCATTATTTCTTCTCATATTAAAGATTATAATCTCGGTGTATTGACGCGTCAATACACCATACAGTTAACCTTATGGAGTGGTTATTCTTGGTAGGACGGGGTGGCAAAGGGTCAATAAATGTACACTAAGAGCTCGCCATTTCAGACGGCGCCTTATAAGGTTGAATATACAAGTCCTTTAAGAAAGTTGCTTTTAAAATTTTTTTCTGGTAAAATATAAGCCAATGAAATCTGATTTTACAAAACTCCTCGGTTCCAGAATTACTCTGGAGGTTTCTCTGGACGAGAAAGAATTTAAAAACTACTGGGACACCGCTTACGAACACGCGCTGGCCAATGTCCAGTTAAAAGGTTTTCGGCCGGGCGCCGCTCCCAAAGAAATGGCGGAGCAGGCGATTGATAAAGACAAAGTTTTTGAGGATGCCGCCAAAGCGGCAGTGCGTTTCAGTCTTGATGAAATTTCACAGGAAAATAGCTGGACGGTTATTGATACACCTAAAATTGATCTTCAGGAGAGCGGCACAGGATTAAAATATAAAACCGAACTAACCATTTTTCCTGAAGTTAAGCTTGAAAATTATAAAAAATTAGCAAAGAAAATTTTCAGCGAAAGAAAAGAAATTTTAGTAGACGAAAAAGAGATTCAGCAATCCTTGGATTGGCTGCGCAATTCGCGGGCAGCAGTGATCCGAGCTAATCACCCGGCTCGCATTGGTGATGTTGTAGATCTTGACCTGGAAGGATCAGTGGATCAAAAACCGCTAGACAGCTTTAAGGGAGAAAAATTCATTTTGGGTCAAAGTCATTTTTTGCCGGGCTTTGATCAGCAATTGGAAAATCATTCCGAGGGCGAGAATTTGGAATTTTCGTTGAGTTTTCCGGTTGACTATTGGAAGGAAGAATTTCGCAGTAAAAAAGCGGATTTTAAAGTTCGCATTAATGCCGTTTTTGACCGGCGCCTGCCGGAGTTAAATGATGACTTTGTTAAAAATTTAGGAAAATTTCAAAATGTTGGTGAGCTTGCTCAAAGCGTCCAGGACGGCCTTCGCGCCGAGAAAGAAACGAAAGAGCGGGATCGGCTGCGTCTGAAGTTTTTGGACGAGCTTATAAAATCCTCCAAAGTTGATTTGCCGGACATCCTAGTGGATAAAACTTTGGAGCAAATGATGGACAATGCCCGGCATTTAGTTGCCAGCGGCAAAATTGCAGAGGAAAAACTGAAAGAGCAACTGAAGCCGCGCGCCAAAAATAATGTGGAGGCGAATTTACTGCTTTATAAGATTGCGGAGGCGGAAAAAATAGAATATGATCCAAATAAAGGTGTAGATAACGAAAAAGTGTTTGAGTATTTAGAGTCATTAAGTCACTAAGTAACTTAGTTATTGAGACAAACTTAATTACTCAATGACTTAATTTCTTAATAACTATACTATGGACGAATTCAACCAATATTTAATCCCAACTGTTTTGGAAAAAACCGCCGGCGGCGAGCGGGCTTACGATATTTATTCGCGACTTTTAAAAGAGCGAATTATCTTCTTGGGTGGTCCGATTACCGATGCCATGGCGAATTTAGTGATCGCCCAATTATTGTTTTTAGAACATGAGGATCCGAAAAAGGACATTAAACTTTATTTAAATACTCCCGGTGGGTCAGTGAGCGCTGGTTTGGCTATTTATGATACCACGCAGCATGTTAAACCGGATGTGTCCACGATTTGCGTTGGTCTTGCCGCTTCCATGGGAGCGGTGCTCTTGGCCGCCGGCAAGAAAGGAAAAAGATTTGCTTTGCCAAATTCGGAGATTTTGCTTCACCAGGTAATGGGCGGCGCCGAAGGTCAGGCAGTTGAAGTAGAAATCACCGCGCGGCACATTATAAAAATTAAGGACAAGCTGAATCAGATTTTAGCTAAGCATACCGGCCAGTCGCTCTCCAAGATTGAGAAAGATACCGATCGGGATTTTTATCTTGAGCCGCAAGGCGCCAAAGAATACGGTTTGATTGACGAAATCATTAAGAAAAAATAAGCGTTGTCATGGCGTATGACAACGCGCAATCCTGAGCCTGTGGTTTGACCTTGCTCACCACCGTGAGCCTGTCGAATGGCCGAAGGATAAGCGCTGGCGCAGGCGCGTTTGAACTTGGTTCGCTCCAATGGACACTGGGGCGGTTTTTGATTTATAATCCTTCCAGATTTTTGAGAGTTAGGGTTAGTGATGGAAAAGCTGGTCTTGGGATTGATTGATCGTTACGAAAGACCGATTCGGTTTTCCGTGCCCTCATTGTTCAGTTTGTCGCGTTTGCCGTTTATTCCTTTTATAATTTGGTCTATTTCTAATGGATATAATGTTTTGGCGCTGTTTTTATTTTTGGTAGCCGCTTTTACCGATTTTCTGGACGGATTTTTCGCCCGGCTTTTGAAAAGTTCAACAGAAATCGGTGCTTTTTTGGATCCGCTCTGCGATAAGATTTTAATTTTAAGTACGCTTTGGATTTTGAAAGATTGCGGTCAGCTGCCGCTTGCAGCCGCCACTCTTTTTTGGTTCTTGTTTGTTGCCGAAGTAGCTTTGGTTATGATCCGGTGCTTTTTTCTAGTCATAAAAATTAATCCCGCCGCCAACTGGACTGGTAAAACTAAAATGGGATTGGAAATAACATTGGTGGCCGCGGCGCTAATAGGGATGGGCAATATTTTTTTAGTTTGGTTGATGGTGTTGGTAGCCATTGCTGCTAGTTTGAGTTTGGTTGGACAACTGGACAAAACATTTGACAAATCTTAATAGTGCCGCTTATAATTTTGAGCGGCACTTTTATTTGGGGGAAAAATGAAGTTGTTTGCGGTTTTGTTTGGAATCCTCGCTCTGACTGGAAGTTCATTTCCTGCAGATCAAGATTCGTCAGCTGTGATTGAAAAACAGGTAAAAGACGTGATGATTTATGAGTATCGTGGGTTGGCCACGGGCGAAATTTACAAAAATCATTTGGAATTTATTGTTTTTCCCCTAGCGAATTCTACCCGGAAGTTGAGCATTTTTGTTTGGCCGGATCAGGTGATGGTTAAGTTAAGAGAGGATAAGCAGATGATTACTACCTTAAGCGCTAATTTTGCTAACGGCGCCAGCATATATCTTCCCGTTAATGACTGTGTTGGAGTTGATAGCGCCACCGTCTTTGTTCCTACGGCAGAAGATTTGAAAGCGTGGCAGGAATATTTTGATAAGTTGAAAAAGCGTTTTACTATCAGCGGAGCGATTGTCGGCGCTAAAGAAGCCTTTGTTCAGGCCGAACATTATGTTCTTTTTGAAATCAGCAATGATGCTAGAAAAGAAAAAGTTTATGTTAAGGTTAGTGGCTTAACCGTGCGGTTGATTGAAAATAAGCTCCTTGATTCAGTTTATTTGGAAGCGGAATGGGGCAATCGTTATCAAACCAATATGGGCGCGATGCCTCCGGCAGCAACGATTATTGTTTATAGTGAGTCAGACCATAAAGAATGGACCAGCCGTTTAAAAGAGTGGCAGGAAAAAATAAAACCACACCGAATTTTGCCCCCGAAAGAATAACTCCCCTAGAGGGAGATTTTTATTTCTGATAAGATTAAAACCATGACGAATGAGGCAGGAAAATTACTGGCTCGCGGCGTGGAGGAGGTAATCGTCAAAGATCATTTGGCTCTTCGGTTAACTCAAGGCAAGAAACCGCTCCGAGTGAAATTTGGCATTGATCCCACGGCTCCGGATTTGCATTTGGGGCATACGGTGCCGCTTCGCAAACTCCGACAACTTCAGGATGTCGGACATACAGCAGTCTTAATAATCGGTGATTTTACGGCGATGATCGGCGATCCGTCCGGACGGGAAGGCGCGCGCCCGCCGCTTACCGAAAAGGAGATTAAACAGAATTTAAAAAGATATCTTGCTTTGGCCGGCAAAGTCATCAATGTGCGAAAAGCCGAAATTTATTACAACAGCAAGTGGTATCGGAGAAATTCAAATTTAATTTTGGATTTGCTGAGGCGGGAAAGCGTGCAAAGAGTTTTGGAGCGCGATGATTTTCAAAAAAGATTAAAGGAGGGAAAAGAAATCACTCTTTTGGAAGAGGTTTATCCATTGCTTCAGGGATATGATTCGGTAATGGTGAAAGCTGATGTGGAAATC
Source organism: uncultured Candidatus Saccharibacteria bacterium (assembly GCA_964373675.1). Lineage (GTDB taxonomy): Bacteria > Patescibacteriota > Minisyncoccia > UBA6257 > WO2-44-18 > CAYHXN01. The sequence continues at coordinate 10,274 of CAYJVO010000008.1, read as the reverse complement.
GGCGGAACGGATCAAAAATTTAATCTGCTGATGGGCAGGAAAATTCAGCGTTCTTTTGGAATGCCTGAGCAAGATATTATTACCGTGCCGCTTCTTGAGGGCGCTGATGGCGTTAAAAAAATGTCCAAGTCATATGGGAATTACATCGCTTTAGACACCGAGCCCAACGATATGTTCGGAAAAATTATGGCGATTCCCGACAGTTTGATTGATAAATACTACACTTTGCTGACGGACGAAGACAGAAAAATACAGAACCCGCGAGAGGCCAAACTGGAACTTGCCCGGATTATTGTTGGAATGTATCACGGTGAGAAAGTGGGCGAACGCGCTAAGGAAGATTTCATCAACGTTTTTTCCAAGCACGGCATGCCATCTGAAATTCCTAGCAGCAAGCTGAAAGCGGCGAGTTATAAGTTGATTGACCTTCTTTTGGAAATTGACGCCGCCGCCAGCCGCGGCGAGGCGAGGCGGCTGATTGAGCAGGGCGGCGTACAGCTTAACAATGAGAAAAAAACCGATCCTAATGAAGTGATGATAATCCGCGACGGCACTATTTTAAAAGTAGGCAAAAGAAATTTTTTTCGCCTTTCCGCATAAATAAAAAAAGAAAACCGCACTAATAGTGCGGGTTTAAAGTTCAAATATAGGCAGGGTCGGTTCCTTGTTCGGAATCACCCGATTTTTCTTCTCGCGCATATATCATGTAATCAAATTCTTCTTCGTCAATAACAGTGCCTAATTTTAGCAATCCCTCTTTGTGTTTTTTGCGCCAAATTCTGTGACAGCTGCCTATACCGCTTTCTGTACCCGAAATTGGATAACAAAAAGTATGGCCATGCCAAACTAACATTTGATCGCCAGATCGGAAGAATTTTTCACAACCGTCGCAATAAAGCCGAAGACCCTCATAGAATGGTACTGCCATATTCACCTCACAAAGAACGGAGGTATTATAAGGTAAATTTCACCCACGGTCAACTTGTGGACAGCTCGCATTGACGATTGTCGTATGAGTGTTAAATTAAAATCAAATGATTCATTTTATGATTACAACTACGACTAGCGGCCTTCTAAACCGTTGAGGTTGTAGTTTGATTGCGAAATTTGTACAATAACTCCGACCTCAACAGGCCGGATTTTTTAAATCCAAATGACAAAACCAAATTCTAAATTTACTAAAGTGTTAAAATTCGGCGGCTCATCTGTTGGCGACGCAAATCGTATTAAAAACGTCTGTAAAATTATCTCTGCCGCCGCTAAAAAAGATCGCGTCGCGGTAGTAGTTTCAGCAATGCAGGGAGTTACGGACAAGCTTTTGGCGTTAGATTTAAATTGGATCAAAGAACAGCATTTGGCTACCGCCAAAGAATTGAGAGTGCCGACGCCGAACAATCTTCTTAATGAATTAGACCATGTCATTAAAAAAATCCGATCCATTGGCAAAATTTCACCGGCCTCATTAGATTTAGTAGCTAGCTTCGGTGAACGCTTGTCCTCTTATTTAGTCGCCGCTTGTTTAGGTAAGTGTCATGTGTCAGGTATCAGGTGTCGGGCGGTTGCGGTTGATTCAAGGGAAGTAATGAAAACAGATAATAATTTTCAAAACGCGGCTGTAGATTTTTTAAAAACTAACGCGAAAATAAGAAATTATTTTAATAAATTACCAAAGCATGCCCTGCCGATTATCACTGGGTTTATTAGTTCCACCAATTCTGGCAAGACCACCACATTGGGCCGTGGCGGTTCTGACTACAGTGCCGCGATTTTTGGCGCTGCTTTGGGAGTAAAAGTGGTTGAAATCTGGACTGATGCTGATGGGGTAATGACTGCTGATCCGCGGATTGTGCCCGCGGCATTTACTTTGCCGCAAATAAGCTACGAAGACGCTTTTGAGATGGCTTATTTCGGCGCCAAAGTAGTCCATCCTGCTACCATGTTGCCGGCTATTAAAAAAAACCTTCCGATTTTAATCAAAAATACTTTTAATCCGAAGCATTCCGGAACAATTATAGCGGCAAGCAAAAAGCGACAAGCTAACGAAGCGCTAGCAGTAAAAAATATTAGCTCATTGGATAATATTTCTTTAATTACTATCGGAGGCACCGAACTCGCGGGTGTGCCGGGTACGGCCGAACGGGTTTTTTCGGCAGTAGCGAAAAAAAAGGTAAACGTTATTTTAATCGCCCAAGCGTCTTCGGAGCACACAATTTGTTTAGCGGTAAACAAATCTGAAGCAGAAAAAGCCGTTCAGGCGCTTAAAAAGGCATTTGATTTTGAAATCCGTCAGGGCAAGGTTTCTTTGGAGAAAAAAGACGATCAAACCATTATCGCCGTTGTGGGAGACGGCATGCGTGGGGTGCCGGGGATAGCCGGTCGGATATTTTCCGCGCTGGGAAGAAGCGGAATCAATGTGTCGGCGATTGCTCAAGGAGGATCGGAGCGCAACGTTTCCTGTGTAGTGGATTCTTCCAATAAACCAAAATCTGTTCAGGCCCTGCACCACGAATTTTTCGGCGGTTCCGAGGAAACAAAAGTGTTTTTAGTTGGGACCGGTATCGTCGGCGGAGAATTATTAAGACAAATGAATCATTCTTACGTTCTTAAGAACGTAAGAATGAAAATCTGCGGTATTGGGGATGTGGATAAAATGTTTTTTGATAATAATGGGATTGATTTGAAAAACTGGAAAAGGTTGCTTGTCCAATCTCCGGATAAAATGGATTTGAATAAATTTTTAGAAAAAGGAAAAGCCATGCCCGGATCGCAAAAAATCTTCATTGATTGCACCGCCAGTCAAGCTATCGCCAAAAAATATCCGGAGATTGTCCGGACCGGTTTTGATATTGTGACCCCCAACAAAAAAGCGAACGTTCTTCCAATGAAGCATTATCGTAAGTTGCGAGAAGTTCTTAAAGAGCACAACAAAGCATTTCATTATCAAGCCAATGTCGGTGCCGGTTTACCGGTGCTCGCTAGCATCAAGGAATTGTCGGCGGCTGGAGACAGAATTAAAAAGATTGAAGGAATATTTTCCGGAACTTTAAGCTATCTTTTCAATAATTTTGACCCCAAAAAGCAATTTAGCGATTTGGTGAAAGATGCTAAAGCAAAAGGATACACCGAGCCGGATCCCCGAGAAGATTTAAGCGGGCAGGATGTAGGCCGAAAGCTGTTAATTTTGGCGCGCGAACTTAGCTGGGAAGCCGAACTAAACGACGTTTTATTGGAGAACTTAGCCGATTACAACGATGAAGTAATGGCAAAAAAATTTAAAAAAGCACAAGAGCGCGGGAAAGTTTTGCGTTATGTCGGCGCTCTCGCCAACGGCAAGATTTCTGCTAAATTAAAGGAAGTTGATGCGAGTGATCCCTTAGCAAACGTGACCGGAACGGATAACGTAGTCGCCATTTACAGCGATTATTACAAGAAAAATCCATTAGTCATTAAAGGTCCCGGCGCCGGCGCCGAAGTTACCGCGGCGACGGTACTGGCCGGTATTATAAAAACAGTTAAAAATTTATGGAAAAAATAATCCTTCGGCGCGGCTCAGGATCAATAGTGAGCAAAGTCGAACGATTGAAAGTCGGTATTTTAGGCGCCACCGGAACAGTCGGTCAGAAGTTTATTATTTTACTTCAAAATCACCCGTGGTTTGAGATTGCCGCGCTAGGCGCTTCTAAAGATTCCGCCGGAAAGCGTTACGGCGATTTGATGGAAAGTCGCTGGAAGCAAAACGTTGATATTCCGCCAACCATCGCCAAGATGAAAATTTTGCCTTGCGATCCGAAATATTTCCGGAAAGCCGGCTGTTCTTTGGTTTTCTCTGGGCTTGATGCCGATGTGGCTAAAGAAATTGAAAAATCTTTCGCTGTTGCCGGTTTTGCCGTGGTTTCCAATGCTAAAAACTGGCGAATGGAACCGGATGTGCCGCTTTTAGTTCCCGAAGTAAATCCCGAGCACATTAAAATTATTCCCGAACAGCAAAAAAAGAGAAAATGGCGTGGGTTTATCGTCACCAATCCCAATTGCGTCGCTATTCCTTTAGTGATGGCCTTAAAGCCAATTCACCAAAAATTCGGCGTTTCTAAGGTTATGGTAACCAGTATGCAGGCGATTTCCGGCGCTGGTTATCCGGGCGTGCCGTCGCTGGATATTCTAGACAATGTGATTCCGATGATTGGAGGAGAAGAACCGAAGGTAGAAACCGAACCGCTCAAGCTTTTGGGTGAGCTGAAAAAATTCGGTTTTAAGATGGCAAGCATTAAAATCTCCGCCCAATGCAACCGCGTGCCCACCCGCGATGGGCATTTCTTAACCGTCGCTTTTACCACTCGCAAACCTACTACCGTGGCACGTTTGAAGCAGATAATTAAATCTTTCAAATCCGAACCGCAGAAATTGAAACTTCCCAGTGCGCCGGAACAACCATTGGTTTATTTAGAAAACGATTTCCGGCCGCAGGTGCGTTTAGACAGAAACCGTGGCAATGGCATGACGGTCTCCGTCGGCAGATTGCGCGAAGATTCGGTTTTGGGCCAGCAAGGCCAGAGTTTTAAGATGGTAGTTCTCGGTCACAATACCATCCGCGGCGCCGCCGGCGCGGCCATCCTCAACGCGGAACTTTTGCTCAAAAAGGGACATCTCAGGCCTCGTCCATTGACAAAATAGGTTTAGTTGTGCTATAATTCAATTAGTTCCTTAATGCAAGGAAACCGCGATCCCGACGGTTTCGGGATGTTTCAAAAAGGAGGTGTGTGATGAAAAAACCCATCGTGAGTCCTGAGCAGATGTCGATGTCGGTGGACAATGTTCTCGGTAAATTCACCGAATGGTGGCGGATGATGAAAGAGGCCGGTCTGCCTTTCAAGGCCCTCCAGCGCCCCATCGACGATCCGGATTTCCGGAACCGTTTGGTGGATTTCTGGATGTCCAGTGGGAAGCAGAAGGTCGCCGCCCTTGATCGTCCTAAGCCGCTCAACGACCTGATTTCGGCTGGCAGCTTCGATTATGTTAACCCGAACATCTCCGAAGCTAGCTTCCCGGAGGTTGGGATCGGCCACGATTTCAAGGTGTACGATTTCAAGAAAGCCGTCTCTTCGGAGTACGCCATCAAACAGATGGCAAAAGACGACTATCGGCCTGCCGACCTTCGTGAGCTCCTTATCTGGACGCTCGCGAACTGGAATGGCAAGGACCGGGTTGTGGCTCTCGGTCAGATCTGGCTGGACGCGAACGGCTACTGCGACGTGCCTTACGTCGAAGAGTGGCGCGGCAAGCGGGAGCTCGACCTCGACTACCTCGACCGCGGCTGGGATGGCCGCTCTCGTTTCCTCGCTCTTCGCAAGTCCTAGGCCCTTGGGCACTTGGATGTCCCCACAAAGCTAGCTTTGTGGGGACATTTTAATTTCCGGCGAATTTATACATAATAGTTATCAAGCGAGACAGCCCATTGTTAAGGTGGTGGGCGGCTGATCAAATTTAATGGACTTGGTGCGATCTCTTATCGTGTAGCAAACACGGAATTCGATACAGCTCGAAAAGTATTTGACGAGCGGTGGCTCAGAAGAGAGTTCGTACGAATCTGGTGGGACGCGAACGGCAACTGCAACGTGCCTTACGTCGAAGAGTGGAACGACAAGCGGGAGCTCGACCTCGACTACCTCGACCGCGGCTGGGGTGACTGCTGTCGTTTCCTCGCTCTTCGCAAGTGCATTAATTTGGCTTTTGATTGCGCCAACCCCCTAGCATTTTTCCTATTTCGGATAATGCTAGGGAGATGTTGGTGTATGGACTGGTTCCTAAAACTCTTATTTCCCAACCTAGCTGGAGGAGTACTTTTAACTTGTCTAGTTGGATGCTAGCGCTGTTTAAGCGACGATTTTTCTGTTCGCCTTCTGAATAGACCGCCAAGGACAAGATTTCAATCAATTCAATAAATACCGTGTCTATTCTTTCGCCAAGAGTGAATTTAGATAATTTTGTAAAATGACCGAGGATCGGCCACCAAATTTTATAAGCCGAAATCGTCTTCGTAAGAATTGGAAGATCCGATTTAGCGAATTTCCGCTGGGGGGGGGCTTTAAATGATCGTTATTATGAAAATTCAATTGATCCATAAATTTGAAGATACAATCTCCGTTGAGAACCTGCTTTTAGCTTGGCAGGAGTTTATTAAAGGTAAACGTTCCCGCTACGATGTTCAGGTCTTCTCTTTGAACTTAATGGATAATATTTTACAGCTCCATCAGGAATTAGCAAGTAAAACTTACGAGCACGGCGGGTATTATGATTTTTTCATCAACGATCCCAAGCCGCGCCATATCCACAAAGCCAGCGTCCGCGATCGACTGCTTCATCACGCCATCTACCGGATTTTATATCCATTTTTTGATCGGACTTTTATCGCCGATTCCTTTTCTTGCCGAATAAACAAGGGAACTCACAAAGCCCTCGATCGATTTCGCGGTTTTGCGTCTGAAGTTAGCAAAAATAACACGAAGACCTGCTGGATTCTGAAATGCGATATCCGGAAGTTTTTTGAGAACATAGATCATAAAATCCTGATAGATATTCTGAAAAGCTATATTTCCGATGGCGAGATAATTTGGTTGATTGAGAGAGTGATACAGAGTTTTTCAAAACGTCCCGGCAAGGGACTGCCACTCGGCAACTTAACTTCACAACTATTCGTGAATATCTATATGAACGAATTTGATCAGTTTGTAAAACATAAATTGAAATCCAGATATTATGTACGCTATGCCGATGATTTTATTATTTTATCCCAAAAACGCGGCTGGCTTAGTTCGTTATTACTTTCCATACAAGATTTTTTGCGGGAAAAATTACGGCTAACTATTCATCCACAAAAAATCTTTCTAAAAACCTTTGCTTCTGGCGTGGATTATCTCGGCTGGATTCATTTTCCGGATCATAGAGTTTTAAGAACGGCGACGAAACGGAAAATGCTTAGACGACTAAAAGAGAATCCGAAGAATGAAGCTCTACAATCATATTTGGGGTTGTTGGGGCATGGGAATACCGCTAAACTGAAGAAAAAAGTGCTAAATTCATTCTAATATTCTTGAGAACGTTAGAATGAGCTTTCTATTAAAAAATGAAAGGAATTACTCTAATAGGTATGCCCGGTTCTGGAAAATCCACAATCGGACGCAAATTAACCGAACGGCTAAATTTTAAATTTATTGATCTGGACGACCTAATCAAGGACAAAAGCGGCCGGAGCCATGCGGAAATTTTGGAAAAAGACGGCCGTGACGCGCTGGTGAATTTAGAAAATCAGCTGACGCTGGAGCTGGATTTAAAAAAAACCGTTTTTTCTCCCGGCGGCAGTATTGTTTATTCGCCGGAAGCGATGGAAAAACTGCGCATGGGAACAACAATTATTTATTTAGTTCTGCCTTTAGAAGAAATTAAAAAACGGCTTCATGGAAAAATAGAAACCCGCGGCATTGTCGGTCTAAAAGAAAAAGGATTGGAAGCTTTGTTTGCTGAACGCATCCCGCTTTACCAAAAATTCGCTCACCACACGATTTCTTGCAAAAATTTGAATGATCAACAGATTATTGATATCATTCTTACGTTCTTAAGAACGTAAGAATGATACTATGATGAGGAACAAATTCAGACAATTGGAAAAAATTACAAAAGGAATGGCAAATCATCGCCGTATTGAGGTTTTGTATTTATTGGAAGAAAAGCCGAATCTTTCTTTAACGCAAATTTCCGATATGCTTCACGCTAACTTTAAAACTGTCGCCGAACACGTTAGAAGATTGGTTATTTCTGGATTGGTTTGGAAAAACAGTTTAGGAAAAGAAGTTCAACATAAACTTTCAGATTCCGGAATGGTTATTCTCAAGTTCTTAAGAACGTTAGAATGACAGGAATTTCTTGGATATGAAATTTTACAGCACCAATCATAAATCGCCAGAAGTTGATTTTGAAACGGCATTGATGCGGGGACTAGCGGAAGATGGGGGGCTATATATGCCGCAAGAATGGCCGCGGCCATTCTTGCAAGCCCATAAAGTTTTTAAAGTCCATCAAGTCCTTAAAGAATTTATTGATATTCCCGAAACAGATCTGAAGAAAATTATTAAGGATGCCTTTTCGTTTCCGGTGCCATTGAAAAAACTGAACAAGAACCTTTATATTCTAGAGCTTTTTCATGGGCCGACACTTTCTTTCAAAGATTTCGGAGCAAGATTTATGGCGCGCGCCATGGACTTTTTTGTAGCTAGAAACCAGAAGCTAGATGCCAGAGGCAAATTAAATATAATAGTTGCCACATCGGGAGACACGGGAAGCGCGGTGGCGAGCGCGTTTTATGGTTTAAAAAATATCAACGTTTTTATCTTATATCCCAGCAAAAGGATAAGTCCTCTGCAGGAAAAGCAAATTGCCACGTTTGGCAAAAACATTTTCGCTTTAGAAGTAAAAGGTGATTTTGACGATTGTCAAAAATTAGCAAAACAAGCTTTGAGTGATACGGAGATCCGCAAAAAAATAAACCTGTCATCGGCCAATTCCATCAACATCGGCCGCCTTCTACCGCAAATGTTTTATTATTTTTCTGGCTATCAACAATTTCAATCCCTAAATTCTAAATCCTATATCCCAGATCCTTATTTTGTTGTTCCCAGTGGTAATTTTGGCAATCTGACCGCCGGGCTTTTTGCCAAAAAGATAGGTTTGCCCGTCAAGAAATTTATCGCCGCTGTTAATATTAACAGCGGCGTCCCCGAATATTTAAAAACTGGAAATTTACCGATCAAAGAAACCAAGATGACTTTTTCCAACGCGATGGATGTGGCTAATCCCAGCAATTGGGCGAGAATTTTGGATTTATATCAAAATAATTTAACTGCCATCAAAAAAGATTTGGAGGCAATTACTGTTAGCGAAGCGGAAACAAAAAAGACCATTGGCGAAGTTTATAAAAAGTATGGTTACATTGCCGATCCGCATACGGCTGTGGGTCTTGCGGCTGCGAAAAAGGCATCGTTATGGTTATCGTCGTCGTTTGTTGTATTAGCGACTGCTCATCCGGCGAAATTTCCGGAAATCGTAGAAAAAACAATTGGCAAAAAGGTCTTTTTGCCGTCGGCGTTGCGGACAGCTTCCCAAAAGCCCCAAAACAGCACCTTAATCAGCAAGCGCTATCAGGACTTATCCAAGTTGTTATTAACCGAGAGCCATGATATATAATGACGAAAGTTCATTTATAATGAGATAAACAATGGAAAGAGGATTGTTTTTGGTTTTTTCCGGCGGAGAGGGTAGCGGCAAATCAACCCAAGCGAAATCATTGCATGATTATTTTTTAAATAGCGGCCGTCAAACCCTTCTTACCAAAGAACCGGGCGGCGATGATGGCGTGTGTCGGGATATTCGGCAAATTTTACTCAATTCGGATTATAAGGGGGGGCATTTTGACAATATTGCCGAGCTTTTGCTTTTTAAAGCCGACAGGGCTCAGCATAGCTCGCAGATTATTTTGCCGGCATTGCAGTCCGGCCACGATGTCATTTCTGATCGTTTTAACGCTGATACCTATGCTTACCAAGTAGGTGGGCGAGGTGTAATAAACGATAAACAATTTTTGTTTTTAGACGAACTGGTAGTTTCCAAAGAGCTAAGGCCGGATTTTTATATTTATGTTGACATTGATCCTAAAGAAGGATTGGCTCGCAAAAAAAATGACGGCGTGGAGACTCGTTTTGAAAAAGAGGATTTGGAATTTCACCAAAGAGTGCGACAAGGATTCCTGCGGTTTTTTAATGAATTTGTAGAGAAAGACCGCTGGCAAATGTTTGATGGTTTGCTCCCGGTTCAACAGCTTCACCAGCAAATCGTAGCGATCCTTAAAGAAAAACGGCTCATTTGAGCCGTTTTTACTTGAGCGGGATAGTGACACTGCGGATTTGCCACTTGTCCAAAGCAAGTGGCTTTTTTATTCTTCAATTCTAAATTGTATTAGGGTTTTCTTTAATGCTAATTTCAGCTGATTTCTACCAAACCTACTTTTGAGAAATACTTCTTTTACTTCCGCATCGCCTTTATCTATAAAATATTCGTAATGAATAAGCTTTAATGGCCGTCTATCTTTGGTAGATTTTACTTCGCCTCGGGCATGTTGTTGTAATCTCTGTTTTAGATTTGTAGTAAAGCCGGTGTAAATTTGGTTTGGAAAGTTAATACTTCGTAAAATATAGACGTAATACATAAGTTAAGAATAGCCCTCCTTC
>CAYJVO010000007.1:23828-29656 GCA_964373675.1 uncultured Candidatus Saccharibacteria bacterium | reverse complement strand
GGATTTTTCGGGGCAAAAAGAAATTCCCGATTCCGTAAAATATGGTTCGAGCCGACATTTTTAACAGGTTCTTTGGCAGTTTTTATCGGTGCGGCTCCGCCGCGCCGCTGACAATTTCAAGTTTTTGAATGATTTAAAGATAAATCATTCAAAAAATTTTTCAATGAAAACTGGATTAAAAACTTTACTGAACATACCTGGATAGCTTGAACTAGAAATTGCTGCGTAATTCCAGTTCGGGGCTACCCAGAACCGTGCTTTGTTCTGGTTCTGTGGGTGCCAGGGGTGAGAATTGAACTCACGACCTGACGCTTATGAAACGTCTGCTCTGCCACTGAGCTACTCTGGCCCTACTACGCTCTGGCGGTATCCCAGAGCTTCGGCGGGCGAAAGCAGTTAGGTAATACCACTACTTGCCCGCCGAAGCTCAGACACTATGGATGAGCGAAGGTGGGAGCTACCCTGGCAACTGACTAGATTACAATGAATTATGGAAGATTCGACAAGGTAATTATGATAAAATTAAGATGAGCTTATGGGAAAGTTAATCATAGCCAACTGGAAGATGAATCCAAGAACGCGCAGAGAGGCGGAGGAATTAGCACGGGCAAGCGATGTTGAAGGATTGATTATTTGTCCGCCGTTTGTATTTATAGATGATGTCAGCCGGATGATTAGCCGTGCTCGGTTAGGCGCGCAGGATGTATTTTGGGAGGAGTGGGGTGCTTATACCGGAGAAGTTTCACTGCCGGAACTGCAGGATTTGGGCGTAGAATATGTAATTGTCGGCCATTCGGAGAGGCGGCAGAACCTCGGCGAGACCGACGAGATGGTTGCCCGCAAAATTGCCGCAGCTATTAAAGCCGGTATTACCGCAGTTTTATGCATTGGTGAAACCCGCATTGAAAGAGATGCTGGCCAAACCGAAGCGGTGGTAAAACGGCAACTACAAATCGGCTTGTCCAAACTCATCAACTCATCAACTACTCAACTGATAATTGCTTATGAGCCCATCTGGGCGATCGGAACTGGAACTCCGGATACTCCCGAGGATATGATTAGTATGGTAAAATTAATCAAGAATCAAGTATCAGGTATCAAGTATCAGGTTATTTATGGTGGGTCGGTAACGAGTAAAAATGCGGAAAGTTTTTTGAAGCACTCGGAAATAGAAGGCGTTTTAGTCGGGGGCGCAAGTTTGAGGTCAGAGGAAATAAAGAAGATATTGGAAATAGCCAATAAATATAAAGGGTGAAGAAATTACCCCGTCTTTGGCGGGGAAAAAATCATTCAAGTCGTCAATAATTATTACTAAAATAATGCTAACAATGCGAACATAGGCGAATACCGCAAATTAAAATTAGCAGCATTCGTATCAATTCGTAGTTTGGTATTACTTCACGTTTATATGGCTAATAAATGGGATTCTAAAAAAATATTTTGGATTTTACTCAATGTTGTTTTGGGGACAGCAGTGATTTTAGGTTTGGCCTGGATAAAAGTTCTGTGGCGGCAGGGCACGGCTTTGCAGTCCAGCCGAACTATTTCCGGGGCCGCGCAGGGGAAAACCGTGGTTTCTCCGGAGATTGCCAATCTTTATTTTTCAATAATTTCTGAGGGACCGATTCCGGAAAAGCTTACGGCTGAAAATGCTAAGAAGATGAATGCGGCAATTGAGTTTGTGAAAAGCCAGGGAATTGAAGATAAGGATATTAAAACCGCAAATTATATCTTGTCTCCAAGATATGAATACGATGAAGATCGGAGGCGGACATTTATCAGCGGCTACCTGCTTACCCAAACCGTCTTTTTAAAAATTCGGGATTTTACCAAGATAGATAAAATCATCGGCGGGCTTCCGGAAAAAGGCGTTAATGACATAAGTTCGTTAAGTTTTGATGTTGAAAATCCGGATAAGTATTTAAACGAAGCTCGTAAAGAAGCTTTTGAAAAGGCGCGGGCTAAGGGAGAGGCAATGGCGGAACAAAATCGTGTGAAAATTAAAAAAGTAATTAGTTTCTCTGAGGGGTACGATAGTTATCCTCGGCCCAGCCCATTTTTGGCCGGTAAGGGAGGAGATTTAGCCGTTGCGCCTTTACCCGTTATTGAACCAGGCAGTCAGGAGATAACGGTCACCGTTAATGTGGTGTACGAGATAAAATAGTGGTTTCTTTGGCGACTAAGAAGGATTTTGTTATTGTTTCGGTAATTGGGATTTTATTTGGCCTGTTATTATTGCCAGTGCTGGAGAATATTCAGCCGCCACAATGGGAGTTGAATTTTCGCAACGCCGCTTTTTTAGTGACTGGATTTTTTATTTTTGCCAATTTTGCTTTATGGGTTGGAGGATTGCTTGGCGCCAAACTGCCAGCGGTCTGGCAATTTGTAAAATTCGGAGCCGTTGGATCGCTTAACGCCACTTTAGATTTCGGCATTCTCAATCTCTTGAGTCTTATATTTAAAGTCTATTCCGGTGCCCTGCTGGTGGTTTTTAATATAATTTCAATTGGCCTGGCAATAATTAACAGCTATTCATTAAATAAGTTCTGGACTTTCAGAAATCACTCTGCGGTGAAAGCAACGGAAGTGACGCGATTCCTATTGGTTAGCGCCCTCACTATTTTTTTAAACAGCACGATAGTGTACGTATTAACCACAACTTTTGGAGCGCCTGCTGAGATTTCCGAGCCGGTTTGGGAGAATATTGCTAAAATAATTGCCGTGCCCATTACCCTGGTAGTTAATTTCTTCGGATTAAAATATGTCGTTTTTAAAACTTTTTAAAATTTTATCCCCAAGTTTTTTGTTGCGCGCTGGTTTAGCCTTTTCTTTCTTTTATGCTGCGATCGGCGGTTTTACTGCGCCAGAAAACTGGATTGGTTGGCTGCCGGAGTTCGTCCGTTCCGAAGCCATGCTGGCAGTTTTTGGCGCAGGGGAATTGCTGCTTGGTTTTTGGCTACTTTCCGGATTATGGGGATTTTGGGCTGGCATCGTGAGCGGTCTGGCGCTTTTAGGGATCGTAATTTTTAATACCAACGCAATAATTGTCGTATTCCGAGACCTTGGGTTGGCTCTGGCTGCTTTTGCGCTGGCGGCGCTATCACGAGATCAGAAAAAATGAAAAGCAATCATCTTAGAGCAAAAAAAGAAATAAAAAGTCACCTCAGAAGGAATCTTTTGATTTTAGCAGTTAGCATTAGTATCGCTTTTTTCATTGCGCAAAGCGGCGTTTTGGAAAATTTCATTACCCAATCCCAAACTATTCACTTTTTAGGGAGTTTGATCGCCGGCTTCTTTTTTACCTCGGTTTTAACGGTGGGACCGGCCGCGGTAGCGTTGGGCGAAATCGCTCAGGCCGGAACTCCGTTTCTGGTGGCGCTCATCGGCGCTGCCGGCTCGGTTATTGGCGATCTTATCTTATTTCGTTTCGTGCGGGATCGGATCACTGACGATTTTTTGGCGTTTTTTGAACGACAAAAATTTGCCCGTCTTAAGCAAATTTTTCATTTGGCGTTTTTCCGGTGGCTCACTCCAGTAATTGGAGCCTTGCTTATTGCTTCACCCTTGCCGGATGAGATCGGTTTGGCTATGCTGGGTATTTCTAAAATTAAAACTTTAGTTTTCATACCGCTTTCTTATGCTATGAATTTTATAGGAATTTTGATAATTGGCGAGATTGCCAGGACTATTGGATGAAGCTCCACGGCCTTATCCAGCCTTCGTAGCTGAAGCTACTTCGGCGGAGTAGGCCGCCCGGGGTTTTCGGCGAAGAAGAATAAAGGAAGGGTGTGCCCCCACACTTAATTACTATCCGATTAGGTGCGGGGGTGTGGATAATTTAATTATTTACCGCAGCAGAATATGTTATAATGGTAATTACAAATCAAAAAAGGCGCAGTGAGGGCGCCTTTTTTGATTATTGACTTAATCGGACTTATACTACTGATAATACTACTAATGGACTTATTATTACTGGGTGTTGTTGCGATAATTTTGATTACCGGCCTCTGGGCTATTTATTGGGTTTTTAAAACTCGCCAACCAGAACAAGAAGATCGTTCTCAATCAATGGTTTTGCTTCAAAACCAAGTAAGTGAGATTGCCAGGACATTGGATTTTAAGCTGGGGGAATCCGCGAGAATGATGCAGCAGCAGTTTAGCCAAAGCGCGAATATTATCCGAGATGTGACAGAGCGTTTAGTGCGACTGGATGAGACCAATAAACAAGTTGTTAACTTTGCCGACCAATTAAAAAATCTTCAGGACATTTTGAAAAATCCGAAACAGCGCGGCGTTCTGGGAGAGTATTACTTGGAAACGGTTTTGAAAAATGTTTTGCCGCCGGGATCTTATCAAATGCAATATCAGTTTAAAGACGGCACTGCCGTAGATGCGGTAATTTTTATCAAAGATAGAATTATTCCGATAGATTCCAAATTCAGTTTGGAGAACTATAACCGGCTTTTGGAAACCAGCGATCCGATAGAGCATTCCCGCCTTGAAGACGCTTTTCGTAACGATTTAAAAACCCGCATTGAAGAAACCTCCAAATACATAAAACCGGAGGAGGGGACAATGGATTTTGCTTTCATGTTTATTCCGGCTGAAGCAATCTATTATGATTTGTTAATTAATAAAGTTGGATCGGTTAAAGCCAACACGCGTGATTTGGTAGAATACGCGATTGCCCAAAAGAAAGTAATTATTGTTTCGCCGACATCTTTTCTGGCTTATCTTCAAACGGTGTTGCAGGGATTAAAAGCTTTGCAGATTGAAGAGTCTGCCAAAGAGATTCGTAAACGAGTGGAAGAATTGGGGCGACACCTCGTAAGCTACGAGACTTACATGAAGAAATTAGGGACCCATTTAGGAACGACTGTTAACATGTACAACAACGCTTATAAAGAATTAGGGAAAATAGACAAAGATGTTTTAAGAATCAGCGGTGAGGCAATGGACATTGAACCAAAGGTGCTAGAACAGCCGGTAACAGAGGATGTGGAAAACTGAAACTTGGCACTTTACAATTATTTTTTTAAAATTAGAATTGTTAGTGAAAGGTCGCAAAAACTAATTTATTATGTTAAAATCTTTGTTTAAGCCTCAGTGGCTATTACTAATTTTAATTGTATTGGCGGCAGTAATTTTATGGAAACTGGGTTTGTTGCCGGTTGGCGCTCGATCAACTTATCAGGCAGTATTTTTAAGCAATAACCAAGTTTATTTCGGCAAGCTGTCCAATCGTTCGGCACAATACGCTGCTTTATCCGACATTTATTATCTTCAGATAACCCAACCGCTTCAGCCGCGAGGAGCGGGTCAGCAGCCAGTCCCCAATATTAATTTAGTAAAATTAGGAGGAGAGCTACATGGCCCAACTGATAAAATGGAAATCAACCGCGACCACATTTTGTTTATTGAGGATCTGAAAGCGGATTCTCAAGTGGTAGTCGCTATTGCGGCCTATAAGAGCAGCCAGCAAGAAGCGGATTAATGCTGCCAGCTATCCTTTTGTTGCTGACCTTAAATTGGTGGTTTGTTCCGATAGCAATGGCTACCGATTTTTCATCTGCAAATTTTACGGTTAAAGATCCGGTATTGTTTCCTGCCGGTTTTTCTTCGTCAAACAGTTTTAGGGTATTCAGTGTTATTGGCCAGTCGGCAATAGGCGTCAGTACTTCCAGTGACGCCACTTTAAATACTTTAAAAGCGGGATTTTTGTATTTTCCCGAACCAGCAGCGGCCGCCGCACCAGCGGGGGCCGCTGCTCCCGCCGCCGTTCGGCACGGTGAAGCGCGGAGCGACGCCTTTTGACGCGGCTCACCGGC